>CAIYJV010000219.1 GCA_903926605.1 uncultured Bacteroidota bacterium | reverse complement strand
TTTCTGATCAACAAGGCATTTTATATTGTAGATCTGCCGGGGTATGGTTTTGCCAAGGTATCGCAGTCGCTCAGGTCGTCCTGGGAGCGTATGATAGAGGGCTACCTGCGCGAGCGCCCCAATCTGGTTACTGTTTTTGTGCTGATCGACAGCCGCCATGAACCACAGAATGCAGATCTGGATTTCCTGCGCAAACTAGGGGAGTGGGGTATACCCTTTAATATTATTTTTACCAAGGCCGACAAGACCACGCAAAAAGAAGCAGCCAAACATGCCCGGATGTTTATAGAGACTATGCGCCAGGAATGGGAATTCATACCGCGCAGTTTTATGACCAGCTCGGTAAAGTTTCTGGGGCGCAAGGAAATCCTGTCCTACGTAGAAGAACTGATCGCGCCAGCAGAAGAGTCCTAGATTGTTTCCCCTTGCTTTATTTCTATCCTTTTACGTGTATACTGAACGTAAAAACCGCATTGCATTTCATAGAGTCGGTGGTGCCGTGGCGCATCTGTCCTTTTACCGAATAGTTGAAGTTGCTTCCCTGTAAATAGGAAGACATATCGGCGGTAGTGTCGAGTGGCGCCAATGTCATGGTTTCGGAATAAGTGTCGGGTTGGGTGCAGCCCAGATTGTAAGTAGTGGTCACTGCACTGGAGGTGAAACCAACATTCATACTTTGAAAATCCTGAAAGTTGTTTGCCGAGTCGGGATTCGTTACCGTGAGCACACAACTGCTGATTTTGAAACCGCTGATGTTGCTAATACTAAGCGAGCCTCCGGTATTGGCCTTGATGCAGGAATCCAGGTTGTAGGTAAATGCGCCGGTCACTGCGGGCATGTATCCCGATACAGCGGCGATGCTGGCATCTACCGGCGGAATTACGAAAGCCTGAGCGGGCAGGGATACAGTAAAGGTTTTGTCTATCAGGCTTAAAACTTTTGAACAGGAATAGATACTGGTGCCTACCAGCGCTGACAATGAGGCGACGAGTATGATACGATTTGTTTTCATGATACTTTATTTATATCAAAGTTACGTATTGGACATGAAATAAGTACTGACCAAGGGTTGGTCGCAAAAAAAAATAGCAAACCCGCAGGTTTGCTATTTTTTTTAAAAAATTGACACTTCTATCTTAACAACGAAACATTTCCTTTTTTGTTCACATGGAGGCCGTTACTGCAGAAACCATCGGCTTCCCACACGTATACACCCTCTGGCGCCGGCTGACCATTAAAGTTACCATCCCAATGTTGGGTAGGATCGTGGGTCTCGAATACGAGCAAACCCCAGCGATCGAATATCCTGAAATAGTTGAGGTGTGCGATCTGGTTGTTGAGAATGCCGAAGCGATTCACACCGGAATGTGCGCTATTGGGTGAGAATGCATTGGGCAACACAAAGTCTCCGCATACCACGTGTACCACAACAGTATCCACAGCGGTACATGCCAGTCCATCGTTCAGTTCGGTTACGGTGAGCCAGTAAGTATAGTCGTAGGGAGGTTTTACGGTGGGGTTGGTCATCAGCGTATCAGCCGACTCCATAAACTGGTAGGGCTGCCAGTAATAGCTGATGTTGCCGTATGTCGACGAATTGGGTCCGCCAAGTGTGGTATATGCGCCGTCTGTAATGGTGCGGTCGGGACCCGCATCTGCATGTACCTGCGCGATGTTTACGCTCACTGTATCTTTTACGATACAGCCATGGGGATAATAAAGATTTACAGGGTAGATCGTGCTATAGCCAGGCCATACATGCATAGAGTCTCTGCGCAGGTAAGTGGTGTCGGCATTGTAGATATTGGTCCACCTGATCGAGTCTGCCGGCGTAGAAATAGCCCATAGCGTAGCAATATTGCCCAGGCACATATTGACATTGGGGCTGATAATTGCGGCTGGTTTGGGCAGTACCGTGATAGAACGGCAAAATACCTGTACGTTGGGCAATCCTTCGTTTATGACGTTGTAAATATTGAATGTACCCGGAGTATCATAATAATACATGGGTGGTGTAACCTGATTGTAGGAAGGAATGGATGAATTGGTGCATTGCTGCAGTGAAATGCGTGTAAGCGAACTATCGAACACATTGCAAATGAATGCGAAAAGCTGGTCGCGGTCACGCACGATGCTGGATACACCGGTGGGCAGATTGGGTGCGCCGAGAGAGCCGTAATCGGTGGCATAGTAGGGGCCGACCGGAGTGGACATCCGGATGCTTACCAATTGGTTTGATGTGCTGTCGGTAACATAAGCGTACAAGCCGCCGCAATCTTTGTTAATAGAAATAGACGATGGCACCAGGATACGGAAACCGAAGTTGCCCAGGTCTGTTGCGGGAATAGCAGCAGGGTAAAGCGTTGGGCCAATGTCGAATCGGAGTATGGTACTTGTACCGGCATTGGTGACATAAAAATACCAGTTGCCATAGTCGTAAATAGCAGCCATGTCGGTAGGCAGGTTCAGATAGCCGCCCGGGTTTCCAAGGTTTGTTATTACTGCCGGGGTATTAGAAATGTTGTAAGAAAACTCCATGCGCACCAGCGTATTGGTGCCGCGGTTAATGACGTAGCCATACCATTTGTGATCTATGCCGTCCTGAGCCACGAAAATACCTTTCGGATAGTTGAAACTGCCCCAGAGATTTCCGAAATTGGCTATGTTGGGGGCGGGGTTGGAAAGGGTAGGACCGAAGTCGATCCTGGCTACAGTAGAGGTAGCGGCACTAAAGCCGCCGGTAACAAAAATAAACCAATTGCCTGACGAGGTATCGCGTACTACAAAAAGCGAAGTAGGATTTACCGGCAGACCACGGGTGAGGTTACCGAAATTGGTAACTGTGGGTATGCTGTTCAGGTTTTTGCCAAAGTTGAGGCGCAGGAATTCGGTAGTGGAAGTGTTTACTACGAAGCCGTAGTAGTTGCCGGTTGTTGCGTCCTTTACCACATCAATATTTCCGGGATGGTGAAACCCGAAACCACTGCCCATATTGGTGCCTGTGGGTGTATTGTTGAGATATCCGGAGCAAAAACCCCAGTAGTAGGAGTTTTGATTGGCATATCTGCTTGTAAGTTGCAGCGGCTGATAAACGCAAACCGTATCCGGACCATAGAATAGCGTGTCCAGTTGTGCCCAGGATTTAGAGACCTGGGTAAGCAACAGAATGGCTACAAGTCGCAAAAATTTATTCATAATATATTAAGATAATTGACTTAAATTCAATTTAACCCGCTAATTTAATACAATATTGATAACTTCTGTTACAAAGGTGTAATTTTATTTCCGCAAAATCAAAAATGCATGCGTGGTATCGTTCTCAAAGACAAGGTTTTAATGGAAATGGTTGGTCTTCAAAATTTTCTTAACCGCAGTATCTTCGGTTTTGTGTTTTTTGCAATGTGTTTTGCGGTGCCGCAGCGCACACTGGCCCGTGAGGGTATGTGGATACCGGCAACACTGGCCAGCCGGGAAGCCAATATGAAACTGGAAGGGCTTACCATACCGGTAAAAGATATTTATAACGAAGACGGCACAGGTCTAAACAATGCTATTGTATTGTTCGGTCGCGGCTGCACGGGCGAGCTCATTTCCGGAAAGGGGCTTTTGCTTACCAACCACCATTGTGGGTATGGTTCGGCTCAGCGGCTCAGCAGTACGGATAAAGATTACTTTTCTTATGGATACTGGGCCATGAAGCCCGAGGAGGAGCTGCCTTGCCAGGGGTTGACCGTGACTTTTATCCGGAAAATGGCGGATGTGACAGACAGGGTACTCAAGGGTTTGCCAGACACCCTCAACGACAAAACCCGCGACTCCATAGCCATGAAGCGCATAACGGCTATAGAAGAGGAATATCGCAAACAAAGCGGTTATGATGCTACGGTAAAGCCTTTTTACCAGTCCAACCAGTACTGGGTCATCCTGTCTGAAACCTTTAGTGATATAAGGCTGGTGGGTTTCCCGCCCAACGGTATTGGCAAATTTGGTGGTGATGCTGAGAACTGGGTGTGGCCAAGGCATACGGGCGATTTTAGTATTTTCAGGGTGTATGCCGGAGCCGGTAACAAGCCCGCGAACTACGACAAAGCCAACAAGCCATATGAGTCGGGCAGGTTTTTCCACATTAATACGTCCGGTGTGAAGGAAGGCGACTTTACTATGGTATATGGTTTCCCCGGAACTACGGATGAGTATGCCTATTCGGGCAGGCTGCGGCAGGTGACCGGGATAATAGATCCTATCGCTATACAGGCCCGGACCATCAGGCTGGACGTCTGGAACAAGCATGCAGCTGCAGACAGGGCGGTGTTCCTGAAGTATACCGCCAAAAATGCCGGAATAGCCAATGGCTGGAAGAAATGGAAGGGTGAACTGGAAGGTTTGGAACTAAACAAGGTGATGGACAAAAAGATAGCCTACGAGAAAAAATTTCAGAAGTGGGCCGACAAACAAACTGACTTACCATTTGCCAACGACCTTTTGAACCAATTTAAAAATGAAACCGGCGGCGTGGATACGCTGATGTACATGGATATGTACAACCGCGAGACGGTAATGGGCATAGAATTGGTGCAGCAGTCTGCCTTGCTGGACAAGGCTTTGGGTTGTTTACGTTTGCCTTTGTCTGACAGTGCATTGGCCGATACGTTGAAAAAACTGGTGGCAGGTGCAGACGGATTTTACAAAAACTATGACCTGCCTACCGACAAAGATGAATTTACAGCGCTGATGACACTATATGCAGCGCATATGAAGGGTAAAATGCCGGTAGCGCTGGAAGCCATTTATAAAAGTTTTGGCGGCGACATCGCCAAATGGGCTGATTTCGTATTTGCCGGATCGCTGGCCGCAAACCCAGTTTTGTTGCAGCAACTTTCCGGGTGGAAGCCCGGTGACAGCGTAAGAATACAGAATGATCCTGCATGGCAGATATGGCATGCGGTGTCGCAGGCTTCGGCCGAAAAAATAGCGCCCGGCCTTAGCCGCTACTCGGCCAATTTAAGGTACCTGAACAGATTGTACCTGGAAGCACAGATGAAATTTGAGACTGAAAAGAGTTTTTATCCCGATGCCAATCTTACCCTTCGCCTCACCTATGGCAAAGTGTCTGCCATGTCGCCGGACAAAAAAACGCATTATCCATTTCAGACCACGCTGGACGACATAATTGCTGTGGACGATCCGCAGAAGGAAGACTTTAGAGTTCCTGAAAAATTGAAGGACCTGTACCTGAAAAAAGACTTTGGCCGGTGGGCGGATAATGGAAAGATCCCAGTGGCGTTTATTGCGGCCAATCACACTTCCGGCGGTAACTCGGGTAGCCCGATACTAAACACCAGGGGAGAGCTGATAGGAACCAATTTTGATCGTGCCTACGAGGGTACCATGAGCGATTACTATTTCGATCCCAACCGATGCAGAAACATTTCGGTGGACATCCGATACACACTGTTCATTGTAGAAAAATTCGGCGGTGCCGGGTGGTTGCTCAATGAGATGGAGTTTGCTAAATAAGGTCCTGCTTATCTCGTTGTATGGGTGCAATTCAAATCTTCGCATCGGGAATTTGTTCGACCCTTTCCGGGTCGGATTCTAGTGATTCCAGCAACCGGGGGCTTCACCCCCGGCTATTCAAATTTTGCCCATTCGGGCTATTTGTTTTTTCTATTTATTGTACGCAATGATTTGAATCGCACCCTGGTGTGTCCACGAATCCGTGGCGAATTCAAAAAAATCGTAACTTTCAATTTCAATAATTTCAAAAGAATGAAAAAATTTTACTTCCTGCAGGTAGTGGCACTGGTCACCGCGGTATTTACGCTTAGTTCTTTCAGTCCCCGGCACAAACACCACAAGCCTTTGGCGAAAAAGGAAACTACGGGTGTGGGTATGGAGGACGATGCGGAAGAGCGTTATAAATATGAGCTCATGATGTTGCGCGACCCGGCGACTGGCAAGATCCCGGATAACATACGTGCAAGGGAACTTGCGTTTGCCAAAACACTGCCGAAGCAGGAAGGATCGTCTTTTTTCTACGATCAGGGCAAAGCAAATGAGCGCACCACATCCTCTGCCATCTGGCAGCCGAGGGGGCCGTGGAACGTAGGCGGCCGTACCCGGGCAATGGGTGTGGACGTGACCAACGAAAGCATAATAGTGGCAGGAACTTGTTCGGGCGGTATGTGGCGTTCTACCAACGGTGGGGCTTCCTGGACCACGACTACGCCAACCAACCAATACCAGAGTGTTTCCTGCCTGGCGCAGGACACCAGGGCTGGGCATACCAATGTCTGGTATTACGGAACCGGGGAGGCTTATGGCGCATCTGCCAGTGCAACCGGTGCCTATTACCTGGGCGACGGAATATTTAAATCTACCGATAGTGGAAGGACCTGGGCCGTATTGCCCACCACATCTGCAGGTGCGACCTCCTTCACCAAATGGAGCCAGGTAAGTTGGAATATCGTAACCAACCCGGCAGATACTGCTCACGACGTGGTTTACGCTGCAGCCTATGGTGGGATTTACAAGTCTTTGAACGGTGGATCCACCTGGGCGCTGGTGAAAGGTACTTTTTCAGGTGGAGATTCTTATTATCCCGATGTGGCCGTATCGGCATCGGGCGTTGTGTATATCAGTCTGAGCAGCGACGGTCCGTATAAAGGTATTTACCGTTCTCCGGATGGAGTCACTTTTACCAATATTACACCCGTGGGATTTGCAGATACCTTCAACAGGGTAAAAATAGGCATCAGCCCCATGGATGAAAATCAGGTTTATTTTGTTTGCAACACACCCGGCGCTGGTACACCCGACACGAATTTCATGGGTCAGGTGGAATGGAACAGTCTTTGGAAATACAATTACATTTCGGGCACAGGCGCCGATACAGGCGGTTTGTGGCGGAATCTGTCAGCCAACCTGCCTATGGCCGGAGGCATTTTTGACAAATTTACCTGTCAGGGTTCGTACGACATAGTAGTGAAGCCCAAGCCCAATGATACCAATATCGTATTCATAGGGGGTACCAACCTTTACCGTTCTAATTCAGGATTTACCGATGCGTCTCATACGGCTTTTATTGGCGGTTATGTGCCCGGAGCGTCTTTGCCGGTGGTGCTAACTTACCCCAGTCATCACCCCGACCAACATGAACTGGTGTTTCTGCCCAGCAACCCCAACAAGATGATTTCTGCAAACGACGGAGGGATATTCCGCACCGACAACAATACTGTAGATACGGTGGTCTGGCATTCTCTGGATAACGGTTATACTACATCCATGTTTTATACCTGTGCCATAGATCATGCCCAGAACAATGATATCCTCATAGGTGGTGCTCAGGATAATGGGTCCTGGTTTACCAATAATACCACTTACACCACGCCATGGCTATACAGCAATGGGGGAGACGGTTCCTGGTGTGCGATCGCAGATAGCGGGAAGGCATATTATATGAGTATACAGAGTGGCAAAACAAGAAAGATGAAACTCACTTCCGCAGGGGTTCTGGATAGTTTTGCACGTATAGATCCTATCGGCGGTGCCGGATATTTATTCATCAATCCGTTTACACTGGATCCCAACAACAACAATATTATGTACATGGCTGGTGGCAAATACCTATGGCGGAACGATGACCTTTCCGGCGTCCCCTATGCCAGCAACTGGGATTCTATTTCCACAAATTGGGTGCAGTTCCCCGATTCCATTCCAACCGGCAATGCGGTGGTTACTGCGATCGGAGTGTCTAAGAATCCGGCAAACAGGGTTTATGTGGGCACATCGGCTCAAAAAGTATACCGCATAGACAATGCAAACGTGGGCACACCCACACCACTCGACATTTCCCTTTCCACGTTCCCATTATCGGGCAATGTATCATGTATAGCAGTTAATCCAAGGAACGCAGATACTATAATAGTGGCATACTCCAATTATAGTGTGTATAGTCTTTATTTTTCAGGCAACGGCGGCACAACCTGGTCAAAAATAGCGGGTAATCTGGAGACATCAATAAGCGGGAGCGGAACCGGACCATCGCTGCGCTGGGTGACGATCGCGCCCACGCCGGATGGGATCATTTACCTCGTAGGTACCAGTGTGGGTCTGTATGGTACCACGGCGCTTACCACTACGACAACTGTCTGGACCCAATTGGCTTCAACGACCATTGGAGAATCTGTGGTGAATCAGATAGACTTCCGTGAGTCGGACGGGCTGTTGGTAGTAGCTACCCATTCTCATGGTATGTTCTCCACAAATCTCACTTCCATCACCAATGTGACAGGAGTAAGTAATCTGATCGCAACACAGAGCCAGTTGCTGGACCTGAAGTGCTTCCCTAATCCGTTTGGAGGCAACAACACGATCAGTTTCAATCTCGGCAAGAGTGATCACGCAACCGTGACTGTATTTGATGAGCTGGGGCGTATCGTGCAGCAACTTGCTGATCAGGACATGACCGCAGGTGAGCACAGGCTTCAGTTTAACGGTGCTTCGCTTACTCCGGGCGTTTTTTATGTTACCGTGAAAACACCAGCGTTTTCTGAAACCGCGAAGATCGTGAAGGTAGAGTAGGCGTATTTTTCTTTATTGGATAATAGTAGCGGCAGGTTTTGTCAATCTGAACGTGTTTATTGGATTTCGAATGAAATGAATCTTCGAGTTCCTGAAAATGCGATAACTTTGGTAAAGGGCAATTTTTAAAATGAAAAAATGGGATTAGTATATTCACAAATAAAGCTATCCAATCCCGTGCTGCCGGATTTAAGTGCAATTACGGTTCGCTGCCTCGCAGACACAGGGTCTACGTATTTGGTGATACCAGAACATATTGCGATTCAGTTGAAGCTTGCCATTTTGGAAACGAGAGAGGCTACAACTGCAGATGGCGGCTCTTATTCAGTGCCCTACGCCGGTCCGGTTCGCGTGCACTTCGAGAACAGAAATTGCTTTGTCGGCGCACTCATTATGGGGGACGAGGTACTGCTGGGTGCAGTACCAATGGAAGATATGGATCTTGTCGTAATGCCAAAGATGCTTAAACTAGCCGTAAATCCAGATAGCCCAAACATTCCGAGGGGGCTTGTAAAGTAGTCTGGCTCCCGTCTGGTTCTGAAAAGCAAGACACTTCCGGTTTTTATTATGCCCGTACCTTTTCTCACCCTGTAACACAAAAAAGTTCCGGCCACCACCGTAGGCGACGACCGGAACTAAAAAGAAAGCGGAGTTATATTCTTCTTAACTGTTCTGTTTGAATTTCTTTACTGCGGCGGTGATGCGGGGAACAATTTCCATGGCATCGCCGAGTACGCCATAATCGGCGGCTTTGAAGAATGGCGCTTCGGGGTCTTTGTTCACGACCACGATGGTCTTAGAACCATTGACACCGGCAAGGTGCTGTATGGCGCCGGAGATACCAACAGCGATATAGAGATTGGGGCGGATGGTGCCACCTGTCTGACCTACGTGCTCGTTGTGTGGCCTCCAGTGCGAATCGGCTACCGGACGGGAGCATGCAGTGGCGGCACCCAGTTCCTTGGCCAGTTCTTCCAGTACATACCAGTTTTCGGGGCCCTTCATGCCACGACCACCTGATACTACCAGTTCTGCTTCGGACAATGGAATATCGCCGGATGCTTTATCTACAGATTGTGTCTTAACCGCGAAGTCGAGGTCGTCGAAGGCCATGTCCATTTTTTCGACACTGGCCGAACCACCTGTTTTTACTACCGGGAATGTATTGGGCATCAGCGTGATTACCTTGATATCGCTGGTGATATTTACGTTGGCAAATGCCTTGCCGGAAAATACATTGCGTTTTACCACAAATCCGGAAGACGCATCGGGGTAGGAAATAGCACCTGCGACCATACCGGCCATAAAGTGAGCAGCCACCCGTGGAGCTATTGCTTTGCCGGTAGTGTCGTGCGTGGCGATAATAACTTTGGCACCTGCTTTTTTAGCGGCATTGCAAACTACTTTTGCCAATGCACGCGAACTGAAATTATCCAGTCGCGCATCTGTGTAATGCATTACTTTTTGAGCGCCGTATTCGCCCAGTGCAGCAATTTCGCCATCGGCCAAGTTGCCCGTAACCACTGCGGTCACGGTACCACCCATGTTCTGTGCAATCTGGGCAGCATATAAAACTGATTCAAAAGATTTTTTCCGGAATGAGCCTTGGCTGTGTTCCACAAAAACTAAAACTGACATATTGAATATTGTTTATTGTAAATAATGTTGTTTAGGGTGTTGATCAGATCACTTTAGCTTCGCTGTGCAGCAATCTTACCAGTTCATCCATGTTTTCGGCATCGATCATCTTCACGCCGGATTTTGCCGGTGGCATTTCGAACGAAACGATGTTGGTTACGGACTGCACCGCAGCCGCCGGAACCACTTTTAGCGGTTTGGTACGTGCTGCCATGATGCCGCGCATATTGGGTATGCGGGGTTCTGCCACTCCTTTCTGGCAGGAGATAACGAGTGGCAACGGACAGGTGTCTGTTTCTTCGCCACCGTCAATTTCACGGGCCACTGTAGCAGTGCCACCAGCGATATCTATTTTTGTTGCGAAGGCGATGTAGTTCAAATTGAGCAACTCGGCCAGCATACCGCCAAGCGTACCATTATTATAGTCTATGGATTCTTTACCGCAAAGTACCAGATCGTAGCCACCGTTTTCAGCGAATTTCGCGATCTGTATGGCGGTTGTGAACGGATCTTCCGACTCGGCGTCTATGCGTATGGCTTCGTCACCACCCAGCGCCAACGCTTTGCGGATGACGGGTTCTACGTCTGCCTTGCCCACTGTGACAAGGTGAACAGCGGTGGCAATGCCAGCCTCTTTCAACTCGAGGGCTCTCACAAGTGCGTACCACTCATCGTGCGGGTTGAGGATCCAGGTTACTCCCTGTGCATTAAATTTCGAATTGTTGTCTGTAAATGCGATCTTGGATGTGGTGTCAGGCACCTGACTGATGCAAACTAGTATTTTCATTGAAACAAAAATTTGTATGGAAAAATCACTGACTTTTAGTTCAGGGTGCAAACCTAATTAAAAAGCCTCAATTTAAGTATGATATATAAATTGCCAATAACTAAAGGGTTTTTGTACTTAAACAAAAACTATAAAGTGAAAAGCCTTAATGCGGGTTGCTGACTATTCCATTTTTACCAGTTTTTCCATTTTCAGAAGCAACCCATCCTGACCGTAAAGCAGAATCAGATAGGGGCCATCAGGCAAATCATGGATGTCCAGCGTCCGAGCATCTGATATTTGGCGAACTCTGCGTCCGTCCATGGTAGTGAGCACAGCGTTCAGGCGAAGTCCGGATTCAATGAATACGGTTCCGTTTGAAGGATTCGGATAAATTTTAATGTCTGCCGGAGAAGTATAAGAAGTCGGAGCCACGTAGTTACTACCCGTGCCACCACCACCACCGGTACCACCACCGCCTCCTGTTCCACCTCCGGCGCGAAGGGTTGAATCTGCCAGTACATAAATATCAGATTCTGACTGACATCCGTTCGTGTCTGTGACGATTACCGCATACCTGCCGGTGTCTGAAGGTGCATAGTGGTAAGTGACTGCACCTGTGAGCATCACATTGTTACGGTACCATTGGTAAGATATGTAGTAATTCTGTGTGGTAAGGTAAGGAGCCACCCAATTGATGACGGGATTGGGCAGCGGGAATTGTGTGACGGAGATGGGGCTTGCCATTACCACACAGGAAGTAGTACCCACAGTGAGCATACAGGTATACGAGCCGGGGGTATCTGTAACCAGTGAGGTTCCGGTGGCTCCGGGGATCAGATTGCCATTCCAATACCACTGGAACGAAATACCCGTTGTACCGTATACGTTTACCGCCAGCGTGGTATGACTACCCCAGCAGAAAGAACTATATGATAGCCCGATCACTGCCGGATTGTCTACCAGTACCACGACAACAGGTACCGAAGTGAGACTGCTGCAACCTGTAGCCAAATTGATAACCCTCACGGAATACGTGCCGCTGGTTATAGCCGCATAAGCGCTACTGTTGGCGCCGGTTATGGCCACGCCCGAGTTGTACCATTGATAGCTATTAGTAGAGGAATAGGGTACGGACAATAACACACTGCCGCCCGTACAGAATGTAGTGGGTCCTGATGCCGTGATCGCGGTAATGGGCAGTGGGTTGATGGTAACGGTAATAACTGCTGAAGTACCCGAACAGCCCAGATTGTTGATCTGTGTAAGTGTATAATTGCCTCCGACAGACGCAAAATAGAAACTACTGGTGGCGCCGGGTATCAATCCTCCGTTCAAACTCCACTGATAATTCAGGCCGGCAGAGCCAATCAGCACCACACTGTCGCCGGGGCAGAACGCTAAAGGTCCAGCGGCAGTTATTGACGGCGTGGGTGATGGTTTGGTGTACAACCGGATACTATCGTGTGCAGAACATCCGGCTGCATTCATCACATCAACCTCATATACTCCTGCTGCCGAGGCATTGAAAGCAAATGAATTGGCACCAGAGACCGGCACACCATTGAACGACCATTGGTAAGAAAGACCGATGCTTGAATTGGCGTAAAGTGTAAGTATGCTGCCCGCACAGAATGTGTCTGACACCGGCGGTGCAATGTGCGCATTAGGTGTATCTGCATTGACATGCTTGATGGCAGAAAATGCCACGCAGCCGGCGGAATTGGTCTCGAATACGGCATACAGGCCAGTAGTATATAGTGTGATATCGGATGATGTAGAACCCGGCATGGGTACTCCATTCTCATACCATTGGTAGGTGAGTCCGGCACCCGTATTGGCCATAAGGATCACAAAATCGCCGGGGCACATAAGGGTATCGCCGAGGGCCGTAATGGTAGCAGGTGGCAATGCGTTTATGGTCACTGGTTTTGTAAGGTAACAATTGTTGGCAACGGTATAAGTGATGGTTGCTACGCCGCCACTGATGCCTGTTACCACGCCCGAGCTGAATCCAACTGATGCAACAGACCCCGGAGTTGCAGTCCAGCTACCGCCGGTCGCGATGCCGGCAAGCGAAATAGTAAGCCCCACACAGACTTCACTGTCGCCCACAATCGCCACAGGCAGCGGATGTACGGAGACAATGGTAGTGACAGAGCAACCCGTTGACGTGAGTGTATAGGATATGATCGCGGTGCCGGGTACTAATCCGGTTACAATTCCGGTTGTGCTGCCAACGGTAGCAACTGAGGGTGTGCCGCTGGTCCAGGTGCCGGGTGTGCTGGCATCGGCAAGGGTTGTGGTGCCGCCAAGTTCGCATACATCAATAGGACCGGTAATTGGGGAGGGTAGCCCATTTACGGTAATGAGTCGGGTTGAATAACATCCGGTACCGATCGTATAAGTGATGGTGACATTGCCGGGAGTGATACCGGTGATAAGTCCGGTTCCGGGTGCGATTGAAGTCGCTGTGGCAATAGCCGTATTGCTGCTGCTCCAGGCGCCTCCGCCTGTGGCATCGTTCACCGTTACAGACGAGCCTATACAAACCTGAATGGCCCCTGTTATGGCTGCCGGCAGCGGATCAACTGTTACGATCTCGGTAACAATGCACCCAGTTCCCAAAGTATAGGTGATGACCGCTGTGCCGACTGCGACCCCGCTAATTACGCCCGTACCCGAAACCACGGTAGCCACAGCTGTATTGCTGCTGGTCCATGTACCGCCGGTCGTGGCGTTGGTTGCGGTTATGGTCTGACCCAGACAAACAGCAGTGGGGCCAGCGATGGGAGAGGGCAATGGATTTACTGTAACCGGTGCGGTAGATGCGCATCCGGTGGACAGTGTATAGCTCACTGTGAGTACGCCACCGCTTATGCCGGTCACAATTCCGGTTGTGCTTCCGATCGTGCCCACTCCGGGACTTGTACCGGACCAGGTACCTCCGGCTGTTGCATCGGCCAGTGTAATGGTCAATCCCTGGCACACGTTAAAGGCGGAGCCGGTGATAGCCGCTGGCAGCGGATGGACTGTTTCTGCAAACACAACCCAGCAACCTGCGCCTGACGTAAAGGTTATGGTCACATTGCCGGCACTAACGCCTGTTACCACTCCGGTGGTTGCACCTACGGTAGCAATGGCAGTATTACTACTGCTCCAGGTGCCACCCGACATAGACTCTGTGAGGGTGGTTGATGCTCCCACACATACGGTGTCAGCCCCGGAGATGGGTGCCGGAATCGGATTGACCGTAAAGGAAGCGGTGATATAGCAGGACGTGGGTAAAGTATAAGTAATAGTAGATATACCCCCCGATATTCCGGTAACAATTCCGCTGCTGCTGCCAATGGTAGCAACACCGGTCACGAAACTCGTCCAGGTGCCGCCCGGAGTAGCGTCCGTAAGGGTAACTGTTCCTTCGGTAGCGCAAAGGCTCAGGGTGCCGGTAATGGGCCCCGGCAATGGACGTATATTTTCGGTATAGGTAACATAACATCCCGTAGCTGTTAATGCGTATGTAATTGTAGCGCTACCGGCGGCAACGCCGGATACTATGCCGGTAGTACTGCCTACTGTGGCAATGCCTGTACTGCCGCTGGTCCAGGTACCTGCAGGTGTGGCGTCGGACAATGTGACGACAGAGCCTGCACATACAGTATCAGACCCTGCTATAGGCAGAGGTAACGGATTTACCGTAACCACGGTAGTGGTCTGGCAGCCACTGGGAGTGAGTTGGTAGGTAATTGTTGCCGTGCCGGTAGAAACTCCGGTGACCACGCCGGTACTGCTGATTGTAGCGACTCCGGTATTTCCTGAAATCCAGGTACCCCCGGCAGTTGCATCTCCCAGCGTCGTCGTGCTTTCTGCAAGACATAAGCCGGTGGTTCCTGTAATACCTGCAGGTGTTGGATTTACGGTCACTGTCGTGCTCGTAAAGCAGCCCGAGCCATAGGATATGGTAACGGTACCAGCGCTTACGCCGGTCACAATGCCCGTCGAGGCGCCTACTGTAGCAGTGCCGGTTGCTGTACTGCTCCATGTGCCGCCACCCGTGGCATCGGTAAGTGTGATATTAGACCCGGCGCACACACTGGTCGGTCCGGAAATCGCCACTGGCAAAGAATTTACTGTAAAGGGCAGCGTGGTATAGCAACCGGTACCCAGTGTATAACTGATGGTGGTAGTGCCCGTTGAAACACCTGTTACTACACCGGTGCCGGAAATAGTAGCAGTTGCAGTGTTGCTGCTGCTCCAGGTACCGCCTCCGGTGGTTTCTCCCAATGTGGTGGTAAGGCCGAGGCAAACAGACGAAGCACCAGTGATAGCCGCCGGAGTTGCATTTACGGTTACTGTAATAGTGGCGAAGCAGCTACCAACGGTATAAGAAATCACAGCGGTTCCGGCACTTACACCTGTGACCACGCCGGTTGCGCTTACAGTAGCAATTGCAGTACTGCCACTGCTCCACGTTCCGCCACCGGTGGTTTCACCCAGGGTCGTGGTATTGCCGGCACACACAGAAGCCGTACCTGTAATGGCCGCCGGAGTAGGATTTACGGTTACGATCCTTGTGGCATAACAGCCTGTCGGCAAGACATAAGAAATCGTGGCGGTGCCTGAACCTACACCTGTCACAACACCTGTACCGCTCACGGTGGCTACGCCCGTACTGCCGCTGCTCCATGTGCCGCCAGTGGTTGTCTCTCCTAATGTTGTGGTTAGACCGAGGCAAACAGACGATGTGCCTGTTATAGCTGCAGGTGTTGCATTTACGGTTACTGTGATCGTATTATAGCATCCGCCAAGAGTATAGGATATCACAGCGGTACCGGCACTTACACCCGTAACCACTCCGGTCGCGCTCACTGTAGCTATTCCGGTACTTCCGCTGCTCCACGTTCCGCCGGCGGTGGTTTCACCCAGGGTCGTGGTACTGCCGGTGCATACCGATGCCGTGCCAGTAATGGCCGCCGGGGTAGTATTTACGGTTACGATCCTTGTAGCATAACAGCCCGTAGGCATGACATAGGAAATCGTCGCGGTGCCAGCGGTTACACCAGTCACAACGCCCGCGCTACTCACAGTGGCGACGCCCGTACTGCCGCTGCTCCAGGTGCCGCCTCCCGTGGTCTCTCCTAAAGTAATTGTTGAGCCGGCACATACGTTGGTTGGTCCGGTGATAGCAGCAGGAGTTGTGTTCACGGTAACGATTCGCGTTACAAAGCAGCCTCCTGTTGCTGTATAAGTTATGTTCGCAGTACCGGCGGCGACACCAGTAACAATACCCGTAGTTGCGCCTACTGTGGCCACGCCCGTGCTACCACTGGTCCATGAACCTCCTGATGTTCCATCTGCCAAAGTAGTAGTGCTTCCGGTGCATACTGTTGCCGTTCCGGTTATGGCCGCGGGTAGCGTATTTACGGTTACCGTAGCGGTAACAAAACAGCCACCAGCCACCGTATAGGTAATTACGGCCGTTCCTGCCGAGACGCCTGTGACCACACCAGTGGTACCGCCCACAGTAGCCACACCGGTACTGCCGCTGGACCATGTGCCGCCTGATGTAGTTTCGGTAAGCGTAGTGGTGGACCCTGAACAAATGGACAATGTGCCACCAATAGCTGCGGGCATCGGATTCACGGTGACCACAGTGGTAGCAGTAGTTGTATAACAGCCGTTAATTGCTGAAAAAGTATAGGTACCTGCCCCTGCGGTGGTGATCCCGGTAATGGTGGGGCTGAGCAGCGTAGAAGTATAGCCTCCGGGGCCGCTCCAGGTATAAGATACTGCTGGTCCGCCAGTAACGGTGCCTGTAAGTGTGACTGTTCCCCCGGCGCATACTGCCCCTGAATTGCTGGCTGATGCAGACATATTAAATACGCGCCATCTGTAAACCTGGTTAGATACCGGCTGTCCGGCTATGGTACGTGTATTTACGGTCATGCTGGCTGTGGGCGAAGTGCCGGCATTATTTAGCGACCAGTATTGCTGCGTGCCGCTTACGGCTCCGGAACCGGTAGCACCATTGCCGCTGGTTATGCCAATGGCGCAATACCCGCCCGAATAGGTGCCGGTGGTGAGATTGGTGTATCTGAAATCAATCCAGTTAGAAGTTTCGTAGAGTTTGATCTCGACGCTTTCGAAAGGCGTAAAGGATGGATAGAAGCTGGCATTATACCACTCTATAGTAAAAACTCTGGATCCCGCGGCACCTACCGTATTGTAACGTACATTGGCGGAGGAGGCCACCACGTCGGTCCACAGCGCTGCAAGTATGGGGCGGGGCAGGTTTAAATTGCCGCCGTACCCATATCCGGGACCACCCAGATTGTCAAGGTCGTTGTCGAAAGTCCAGGGTGTGGTGGTGAGGGGTAAGGATTGTCCCAGAACCACGTAGCAATTTTCTGACGCGGACAATGTCGTGTAGGTCGTTCCGCAATACACGAAATTGAATCCGATAGGAATACCGTTGTATGAGTCATCGTCGTAATAACCACCCCCGCCGTAGGAGGCGTCTGGAGTCAGAAACGGAAGCGTGGACGGTAACGGGACATACGTACTGTCGAACGCACAAAAACTATAACTGCTCAGCGCCTGGCCAAACAAATAGGGTGTCGTGCACAGAAGTGCGCAAAAGAGGAGCAGTCTCTTCATGTAGCAATAATTAGTATTGTGTGTTTCCTGAATCGAATGAGGGTCAGTAAATTTAGGCAATGATTCGGATGTTTTAAAATATTTTTTTCATCATTTACATAAAATTGATTCAACCGGCAGCCTATTTTAATTGAGGGTTATTATAGGAGCCGATATAACGAACCGTGTAAAATTTGCGGTTCTTTTCTTGCATACTTAAAATCAACATCGCTGTCTTATATTTGCTTTTTCGAATCATGCTTTGAAATTGCCGGATAACCGAAAAAATTGTCGTTTTCACCCGAAACCATGAATAAATCCGAAACACATATTTCTCTGTCGCTTGTGATCCCTTGCTATAATGAGGCTTCAAGGCTGGAAATTATGTTTGGTGGTATAAAGACCTTTATGGAGAAATGGCAGGGGCCGCTTGAAGTGGTGATCGTAAATGACGGGAGCAAGGACGACACCGGTTCGCTGGTAGCCTCGCACCCTCTGTTTTGTCAGCATCCGGACGTTTTCAAGCTTATCAGTCAGGAAAATACGGGGAAGGGTGGGGCATTGAAGTGCGGTGTGGCCACTGCAAAGGGCGATTATATTCTTACGCTGGACGCAGATATGGCCAGTCCGCCAGACGAGTTGCTCACATGGCTGATCACAATAGGAGGCAGACCAGAAAAAGGAACAATTTATATCGGTTCCAGAGAACACCAGGAGTCTGTGATTACAAAAAAGGGTAACAGAAAATTTATTGGCAATGTATTCAATCTACTCACCAGGATATTCTCCCCCCTTCATATCCGGGATACCCAATGCGGTTTCAAGCTATACCCGGCAGTTGTTGCACAGCATCTTTTCGCAGGCCTGAAGACGATGGGTTGGGCACATGATGTGGAGATTCTGTATAAGGCCCAGCTCGACAAATGTGAGATCATTGAAATGCCGCTGAACTGGCATGCCGTGGAAGGCAGTAAGATCGTGGTGCTCCGCGATGGAATTAAAATGTTTTTAGAATTGATCTCCATCGTCGTCAGAACAAGGTTTACTTATAAGCCCTCCCCTGTGGCACCAAAATAGGACGAAAAGCAAAACAATACATGAAAGAAACTTTTGACAGCAGGAATATTTTCAGAATTGCCACTTTGGTAAGCCTGGGACTGATGCTGGTGGTGATGCTGTACACCAGTAAGGATTTTGGTATATCGGGCGACGAAATGACCCAGAATACTTATGGGGAACGCGTCTATAAATATTATGCCACATTCGGTGCCGACCAGAGTTGTTTTGAGCCATTCGGGCGTATTACGAATGCATTTTATTATGGGGGTTTTTATGACCTGCTTTGTGTGACCGTAAACAAATTTTCTCCATTTGATCCGTTCGACACAAGGCACTTTATCAATGCGTTCTTTGGCTTCATGATCATCTTTTTTGCGGCCAAGGCAGCCCGTTGGGTAAAGGGATGGAATGCTGCACTGGTGGTTTCATGGCTGCTGTTCCTTTCGCCCCGCTTTTTCGGGGAGTGTATGAACAATCCAAAAGACGTGCCTTTTGCCCTGGGTATGCTGATGGGTTCGTATTATATCATGCGGTTTGTGAGTGCGTTCCCGAAGCCCTCAAAAGCTGACATGATCAAACTTGGCATTGCCATTGGTTTCGCCATCAGTATACGTGTGGGTGGTCTTCTGCTGCTTCCTTTCCTGGGTGTGGCCGTGGGTCTGCAATATATGACAGACTGGCGCAAAAACTTTTCGCTCGGTAGCGCAGAGATCAAGAGGCTCTTTTTGCAGTGTGTAATGGTAGCCGTGGGAGGGTACATTTTCGGCCTCCTGTTCTGGCCCTATGGTCTGCAAAGTCCGATGAGCAACCCATTAAAAGCGTTGGGAGAAATGTCCAACTTCAGCACCTCGATCGGTATGCTCTTCAACGACCACAACATTAAAAGTGAAAACGTGCCGTGGTACTATATTCCCAAGTGGTTGTTCATTTCCACACCCGTCATTATTTTGCTGGGTATTGTACTATCTCCTGCTTTGTTCAGGGACAAGGAAATTAAGGCCAATCGTGTGTTTTTTCTTTTTTTCGCGGCGCTTTTCCCCCTGTGTTACATTATTTATAAGAAATCGCCTTTGTACGATGGGTGGCGTCACCTCTTCTTTATTTATCCTCCGTTGGTGTTGCTGGCATCGCTATTGTTCACATCGGCTATAGACAGGGTCAGGCAGCAAGGAATGAAGTATGCGGTAATAGGTATTTTGGTGTTGGGGTTGATACTTCCTGCCAAATGGTGCCTGGCCAATCACCCCAATGAGACTGTGTACTTCAATGAATTGATCGGTGGTATAGACGGTGCGTACAGCCACTATGAAACGGACTATTATATGAACAGCGTGAAACAAGCCAGTTTCAAGCTGGCCAAAATGAAAGACTTGTTCAATACAAAGGATTCGGTTGTGGTGGCTTCCAATGCCATCGAGCCGGTGATACAGTATTTTCATCGTATCAATCCCCGCATACAGTGTGTCTATATCCGGTATCATCAGCGGTATGAAAAAAAATGGGACTACGCATTGATCTACACCCGTTTCATTGATAAGGATATTTTGAAAAATGAAGCGGGTGAGTTTCATTTCCCACCCGGTGGTACTATTGAAACTATAAAAGCAGATCATACCCCATTGTGCGCAATTGTGCAGGGTGATCCCGAACATGCTGCTTTTAATGCTAGTGCTTTTTTGAAAGCAAATAGTTACGATAGTGCGATCGTTTGGTTTCAGAAAGCACTGGCCAAAGACCCGAACGACGAGACTTCGTATATAGGCTATGCCATTGCATTGGCTAACAAAGGCCAGGTACCTGAAGCTATCGCAGCCGTGAACCGCAAGCTGAAGATATCGCCGAATGATGTGCAGTCTTATGATATTCTCTCGAAGTTGTATATGGCTATTGGCGATAAAAATAAAGCCCATGACGCACAAGTACGGGAGCAGGAGATTATTAATGCCGAACAGGGGGATGACTAGACCTGACAAAGGCAGTGCTCAGTCCGCGGCATTTTTCATCACAGCATACGGAGTGTAATCCTCATTTGGTAGATTTGTGTTCAATTCTGGAGTATGAACACAACGATTATCAGGAATGTCACTGTAGTGAACGAAGGCGTAAGCAGGGTGCTGGATGTCCTTGTAAAAAATGGGATCATTGAAAAACTGGATACACATATCAACTTGTCCGGGGGGTATGAGGAAATCAACGGTGAAGGCTTGCATTTGCTTCCCGGTGTAATAGATGACCAGGTTCATTTCCGCGAGCCGGGTCTTACCCAAAAAGCAGATATTGGTTCTGAGTCCCGGGCAGCGGTAGCCGGTGGCACCACTTCTTTCATGGAGATGCCCAATACCACCCCCCCCGCATTGACACTTGACCTGCTGGAACAAAAATATGCCATCGCCGCCGCGTCTTCGCCCGCAAACTATTCCTTTTTCATGGGGGTGTCCAACGACAACGCTGAGGAAGTATTACGGGCCAATGATTTCAAAAAATCTATTTGCGGTGTAAAAATATTCATGGGCTCCAGCACCGGAAATATGCTGGTAGATAATTACCTCACACTGGAGCGCATTTTTTCCGGTACCGAATTACTGATCGCCACGCATTGCGAAGACGAAAAAGTAATCGCCGCCAACAAAGAGAAATATCCCAATGCGGATTCCGCTTCCTTCCATCCGCTCATCCGGGATGTGGAAGGTTGTTATCAAAGCTCGCTGGCGGCGGTGCAGCTGGCTAAGAAGCACGATGCCAGGCTGCACATACTCCATATTTCTACGGCAAAGGAATTGCAGTTGTTCACCAATATGGTGCCGATGGAAGAGAAACGAATCACTTCCGAGGTTTGCGTACACCATCTGCATTTTACGTCAGAAGACTATGCTAAACAGGGCAATCTGATAAAATGTAATCCCGCAATTAAAGCACCCGAAAACAGAGCTGCGCTTTGGCAAGGCTTGCTGGACGATCGTCTGGATATTATTGCCACAGACCATGCCCCCCATACCTGGGATGAAAAACAACAGACGTACCAAAAAGCCCCATCGGGTATACCGCTGGTACAACACTCGTTGTTGCTGATGTTGCAGTATGCGAAAGAGGGAAAGCTGACTATTGAAAAAGTGGTTGAAAAAATGAGCCATGCACCTGCGCGTTGTTTCAAAATAAGGAACAAGGGATACATCAGAGAGGGCTACGATGCCGATCTGGTGTTGGTGAACCTGAATAAGCCTTACAACGTGACCCGTGAAAATATTCTGTACAAGTGCGGTTGGTCTCCCTTCGCGGGTCATACGTTCCCGGCATCGGTAGTCACCACCTTTGTGAACGGAACCAAAGTGTTTGATAAAGGCAGTATTATTGAAGGCAGTTTCGGCAAGAGGCTGAGTTTTGACCGATAGGTGGCCCCATGATACAGGATAAAACAACGCTCAGGGATCTGTCGGTATTTCATCAATCCGGGCAGGAAGACGACAGCGTTTTCCGGTTAGTGGATCATACGGTTACACAAGCCGGAAGGGAGCAACTGAAGCTACATTTTTTAAATCCACCCGCATCAGGCGATGAGCTTCGGGCTGTGCAGGAAACCATTTTGTTTCTAACCCGGCATCTGGATAAGTGGCCGAAAATTATTCTGAACGGTACCATCGTGATGTTGGAAAATTATTTCGATTCTGCCGACAGCGCTACCGTGCAGCCCGGAGGATTGGGGCTGTTGCTGGACTCGCTGATGCGCAAGGCCTGGGTTAAAAAAGATCATTCTTTGCAACAGTTTTCACTATTGCAAGTGTCAGATTTTATAAGGGGTTGCCAGAGTCTGGTAGCCTTGGGTGAGGAAGATGACTGTCCGGCTCAACTGAGCCGACATCTCGCCCTGATTGGGGACGAGATGAAACACAGGCTCACCGGTTCATTGGCAGCGTTGGATAAAAACGCTGACTTTGCCACGCTGGTGCGACTCGACTTTCAGGTAAAACGGGAAATGAAGCATTCCATCCGGCGGCTCATCCTGTTGTATGCACGCCTCGATGCCTGGCAATCTATGGCAACCGCTACCCGGAGCAACAAATGGGTGTTCCCGAGGATCATTGCCGGTGAAAACCAATGTTTCTGCGCCGACGGGTTGGTGCATCCGCTGGTTTCCGACCCGGTGGCCTATGATTTAAATATGGACAGGGAAAAGAACTTCCTGATCCTCACCGGCGCCAATATGTCGGGAAAGACCACGCTACTGCGTGCAGTGGGTATCGCATCGCTGCTGGCCCATCTGGGCATGGGGGTTCCTGCACAGCGGCTGGAACTGAGCTATATGAGCGGGATGATTACCAATATGCATGTTGAAGATAATCTTGCAAGAGGCGAGAGCTATTTTCTGGCAGAGGTATTGAGGATGAAGAATACGGCGCTAAAGTTGCAGGATACAGGTACACAACTGGTGTTGCTCGACGAACTATTTAAAGGCACCAATGTGCACGATGCCTGCGAATGTACAAAGGCCGTGATTGAGGGTCTTACGCACCGGAAAGATCATCTGGTAATATTGTCGACCCACTTGTACGAGGTGGCCCGCCAGTTTGAGAAGGACAACCGAATAAGGTTTGCCTATTTTGAAACACGCACTACGGATCGTGGAACTTTTGAATTTACCTACAAGCTGCGCAACGGCATATCAGACGACCGTATCGGTTTTCTGATACTGCAACGGGAGGGCGTCATTAAGCTGCTGGAAGGCGAAAGTTAACCCGATAAAATCTCTAAGATCCTTCAAAAAATGAGTGGGTCGGCAGAGCTTTAGCTCCAAAGATTCTCCATTCTGAACCGGGTAACAGGTTCATGCCATTGTGCCGGTTTGTTGCACTAACTTGTTACCTTTGGCGCTCAATAAAAATGCTGCATTCAGCTGTTTGCCGGTGGCTATCAATAAGCACATAAAATGGATATTGCCAGTTGTTTTGCTGGCGGCTGTGGCTGTAGGTTATCGTGAATTCAGGCGGTGGAAACAGTTCGTGAAGCCATATCCCATAGATGAGTTCACGTATATTGTCAACAAGCCGGGCAAAGCGCAGGATGGCTATTATCTGCTTTCGCCCTATATGGTAAATCGGTGGTGGCATGGTCGCCTTATGATACTGGACGGGGCCGGGAATATCCACTACCAGAAGTATATTAATGGCTCTGCGTTCAATTTTCGTAAATGGAATCTGAACGGGCATACGCGTTATACCTATTTTGTGAATGATGCCAAGGTACAGCACAGCAAAGGAATAAAACTGGCGATGGGCTATTATATACTGGCAGATTCTGCGTTGCAGCAAATAGCAAAGATCCAGTATGTGCCGCTTGCAGATACCGAGACAATAGGGAGGCAGGGTTTTGATATGCACGATCTTATTATGCTGTCTGACGACCATTTTATCGCCATGTTGTACCGGACCCGAAAGGTTAATAATATCCCGGATAGTCTGCATCCTAAGACGGGAATACAAGTGGCGGAGGCGGTGATAGAAGAGGTTGAAGCGGGCAAGGTTTTATGGCATTGGGAAAGCGCGCAGTTCCCTGAGCTTTATGGTACCAGTCTGGAAAACAACAAGTATGGAGATACGTCTGTAGCCGCAGACTATATTCACCTTAATTCCGCAACCATAGATCCGTTCGACAGCAACCTGATCTGCTCATTCAGGAATAATGATCAGGTCCTTAAAATAAGCAGGCGCGACGGTAGTATCCTGTGGAGACTTGGTGGGAACAATTCTGATTTTAAACTATCGGCAGACCAGATCTTTTTGCGGCAGCACGACATACACTATATAGCAGGCACCCACCGCCTTATGCTGCTGGATAACGGAGATAGCCTGACGAGGCCTTATTCGAGGGTGCTCGAGTTTAAGTTGAATGAACGGGAAAGAACGATAGATTCTTTTTCATCGTATCGTATTCCCGAGGGGTTTGCCCAATATATGGGGTCGGTGGAGAAAATAGGTAATCGTTACCTGATCGGTGGCGGGTCCGGTAACTATATTCTGGAAGTAGATCCTCTGACCGGTGAAAAGTATTTCGAACTGCATAGCAACCTGTCTACTTATAGAGTGTACAGGGTTAATACCGTCAATAACATAGGCGCGCAGTTGGATAAATAGGGTTTTGCGGATGTGAAGGTGGGTGGCAGGCTTTCTTCCTGTTTTTCGTAATTTCTTAACAGTAGTAAAATAACGCTGTTGTAAAAATTGTTATCTTTGATAGATTCAATCGCTTATGCAGCATACAAAATACCATAAAAAAGACATATTTTGTATTGAAGGTTTTTGGAAACACGACCGGAGAAAAAAGATGAGTATCGAAAAAGCGATGGATTTTCTTCAGGAAAACTCAACGCCAAGGATCAACAAAACTTTTTTGCGTTGCTCCACGATCGCTGAGTTCAAAGCCCACATCACAGAGTTTAAACTGATGCGAAATGATAAGTCGGGTATTCTGTACCTTGCTTTTCATGGCAGTCCTAATGCGCTTCATGTAGAGAAGCGCAAAAAACTGAAACTCCTGGATGAGGAAGGCATGGAGCAATTGGCCACGATCATAGACGGCGCGGCTAAGGGGAAGATCATCCACTTTGGCAGTTGTTCGGTGCTTAACATGGCACCTGCTGAGATAAAGAAATTCATAAAAGCCACCGGAGCCGCTGCGGTTTCGGGCTACAACGAAGACATAAATTTTATCGAGACCACCTTACTTGATATTCTTTTTTTTGAAGCCTGCCAGTTATACAAAAGACCATCATCTATCAGCAACTACATGAAGGCCAACTATAGTGGCTTTATGCGGCGAAGTGGCTTTAAGATTTATTTTTAATCGCTCCGGTTTGGCTTGATCTGCTGCCAGCCAAAATTTGAAAAATTTAACCAGGTGCCCATATTTTGTTAGTTTCTATTTTATAAAAATAAAAATTTAATCCCTATTTAATCCAGTTACCAAACGTTTTCACCTTTTTCACCGTCTTACTTAATATAAAGGCTTTTGAGGAATTACGTATTTGATAAAAGTAGGTATTTATTTATAAAATAAATCAAAAAATATGAACATAGGTCTAGCAATTAAAGCGATCAGAAAAAAACTTTCCATTACCCAATATGAATTGGCGGAAAGGTGTGAGTTGTCTCAAACTTCGTTGTCACAAATTGAGACAGGTGTAAAAAGACCGAGCCAGCGAACCATAAACAAGGTTTGCACTGTACTGGATATTCCAGAGTCGGTCATATATATTGTGGCCATGCAGGAAGCTGATGTGCCACCCAGTAAAAAAGGTGTGTATGAACTTGTGTATCCGTCCATCAAGAGCCTTGCGCTACAAATGGTAAGTTCAGAGCATCTTGCGCTCGTAACAGCGTAGTAACTTTTTTGTTTTTGAATAATATGCCGGGTCCCTTTTCAGGTGATCCGGTATTTTTTTGCCCGGGCTACATGAGTATACCCGCTATAGTAGCTGAAAGATAGGAGGCCAGTGTGCCGCAGAACAGCGCCCGCATTCCTAATTTGGCCAGATCCACCCTGCGTTCGGGTGCCAAAGCGCCTATGCCACCAATCTGCATGCCCACGCTTGAAAAGTTTGCGAAACCGCAAATTGCGATCGTGATGATCACCAGTCCCTTCGGGGTCACGACAGGTACTGCCTGTGTAGTGAGACTCTTAAAAGCCACAAATTCGTTTATGGTCAACTTCTGGCCTAATAGCGTAGCGGCATTGTTTACATCCTGCAACGGTACACCCATGGTCCAGGCAAAAGGATAAAACAGCTTGCCGAAAATAAAATCGAGCGATAAACCGTGATACATATGCCCCAGCATCCAGTTGACCATTGCGATCAGTGCGATAAAACCCATCAGCATGGCAATAACGTTCATAGAGATCTTAAAACCGTCGGCAGCACCGTGCGAGATGGCATCGATCAGGTTGGTGTAGTTACTTTTTACGTCCAGCTTCACCTTGCCCATCGTAGCGGATACTTCTGTCTCAGGAAAAACGATTTTCGAGATCACGAGCGCTCCGGGCGCAGCCATCAGGCTTGCTGCGATCAGGTAGTCCGGCCTGGCTCCCATATTGGCATAAACTATAAGGATACCGCCCGCTATGCAGGCCAGGCTTCCGCTCATGGAGGCCAGCAATTCACTGTTCGTCATAGTGGGCAGATAGCCCCTTATCATTACCTGTGCCTCTACCTGTCCCACAAATGCACTGGCTACATTGCTCAATGCTTCTGCGCCGCTCACGCGCATTACAAAATTCATGGCTCTGGCTACCACAGATACGATAAGCTGCATGATCCTGAAGTGGTAGAGAATGGCCACCAGAATGCACACCAGTATTATGGTAGCGGTGATGTTGAATGCGAACACAAATACAGGCGCTGACCCATAATTGCGAACCACACCTGTATGGTCGAAAGCACCAAGTCCGCCATATACAAATCCAGCTCCCTCTTTAGCAAATCCTTCCAGTTTCTGCATACCCCGGCCCAGAAACTGAAAAAAGCCATTTACAACCGGAATTTTCAAAACCAGCACTGCAATGAGTACCTGCAAACCAAGCCCGCTAAGCACAAGGCGCAGGTTTATCTTTTTCTTGTTGTTAGATACCAGATATGCTAAACCCAGTATCAGAATTATGCCCAAAAGTCCCGTGAGTCGTTCCATCAGATTATGCCGTTAAAGTTCTAAGGTAGGATTTTAAATTAAATCAGATTCGTCGAAAGCGAAGGGTAGTAGTTCTCCTGCGGTCTTTTGGATGTTTTGACCCCGGTCCTTAAATACGACCACAATGTCCCTGCCGAATTCCAGAATAAACTGTCTGCATGCGCCACATGGCGACAGGCTCTCGCCAGCAGACCAAACGGCAATGGCCACGATCGGGCCTGCTCCGGCAGCCCTTGCGTGGCCAATTGCCGTACGTTCGGCGCAAATAGTGAGTCCGTACGAAGCGTTTTCCAAATTGGCTCCGGTATAGACTTTTCCATCTTTTGTAAGCAGCGCTGCCCCAACCGCAAAATGCGAGTAAGGGGAATAAGTATAAAGGCTGGCAACCTTGGCCTGTTCCATCAGGTCGGCGGCATGTACTTCTGAAAGATACTTCATATCGTTTTGCGTCTGCCGGGGCGAAACCGGTAAAATAGCCAACTGGCTGTTGTGAAAAGATTAATTTATCCGTAGTGCGAACGGCATTTCCATCATGGTTTTGCCATTTATTTTACGATAGTCCTGTAGTCTTTCCAGCCAAATGTACTGGTCGCCCAATTCTTCCTTCAGTGCAGTCTTCATCACTTCAGACGATGCAGAATTAGACTTGATCTTGCGCATCAGTGCGTTGAGCTTGTCCACGGGTTCGGGATATACCACGACTTTGTAGTCTGACACTTTTGCCAAAGCAGCGGCGCTTTTCAAGGCACGGCCCAATCCGCCAAGACCGTCAACCAGTCCTATTTTCAGGGCATCGGTTCCGGTCCATACACGTCCCTGTGCAATGTCGTCTACCTTGGCCAGGCTCATATTCCTGCCGTTGGCTACATGCCTTTTGAAGATGCTGTAAATGGTGTCTACCGAGTTCTGCATTCTCTTGCCTTCGTCTGCTGTGAGCGGCCTTACGGCTGAAGGAAGATCGGCATAGGGCGCATTTTTAACCTCGTCGAAAGTGACACCCAGTTTGTTGTGCATCAGGGGGCCAATGTTAAACATCATGCTGAAGACGCCTATGCTTCCGGTAATAGTATTGGGCAGCGCGAAAATACTGTCTGCAAGGCTGGAAATAAAATAACCGCCCGAAGCCGCATAATCACCCATAGAAACTACAAGGTGTTTCTTTTGTTTCAGCAACGTCAGTTCCCTCAGTATCACTTCAGATGCCAAAGCGCTTCCTCCCGGCGAATTGACCCTGAGCACCACAGCCTTTACTTTGTCGTCGTTGCGCAGCTTGCGTATCTGTTCGCACAGCGTTTTGCTGGCTATTTCCCTGTCGTTAGATTGTTCGCCGTCTACTATGTTTCCCTCGGCTACCAGTATCGCTACCTGATTGTTGCCGTACTTGCTCTCTTTTTTCTGGGCAGCGGCATAATCTTCTACCGGCACAAACTTGATCGCGTCATTTCCATGTTGACCGGTTTTGGCCTGGAGCCTCTTTTCTACCTGATCTGAATAAAGCAGATCCGCCACCATCCTGTTCTTCAGGGCATCCTGCGGAAACTGGATCGCGCCGGTCTCGGCCAGCCGGCTCACTATATTGCGCTCACAATTCATGTACATAGATGCAGCTGTAAGAAACTGATCCCAAAGGCCACCCTGCAGTGCTTTTATCTGTTCACGGTTGGGGTCGCTTATGCGGTCTGCACGAAATGGTTCGGTCGCACTTTTGAATTTACCTGCGTAGAAAATTTCCGGCTGCAAGTCCAGTTTTTCCAGCGTGCCCTTGAAATAGGCCATTACGGTCGCAAAGCCCTTCAGTTCAATGCTGCCAAGGGGATTCAAATAGATACTGTCCGCTGCGCTTGCCACGAAGTAGGTGTTTTGGGGTATCTGTTCGCCGTAGGCATAAATGAACTTTTTAGACGTCCGGAAATCTTCCAGAGCCAGTCTCAGCTGCTGCAACGTGGCCCATCCGTTGGGTGTGGGACCCAGTTTTAAGAAAATACCCTTGATCGCACCATCGGTTTTCGCACGGGAGATCGCTTTCATGAGGTCATACAATCCCGGCTCGTTGGGTGAATCATCACTAAAAGCCGCAAACGGATTGGAAGCACCTGTTTCGTGTATCTTATGGGTGAGGTCTATCATCAGCACGTCGCCGCTCACAGCTTTGTTGTCTTTATCTGTCACCGATTTGGCGACGCCGGCCAGAATGCCCACAAAAATAAAAATCAGGATTATGCCGCCTATGACCATGGCAAGTATCGAGGCGAAAAACATCTTAAAAAACTCTTTCATATACGAGATATTATGTGTCGCAAATATACTAATCCTACGGATAAACGGAAATTATCATGCTTAATTCCTGACGGTTTAACACCGAATTATTGATTGGTCAGGGCTGCTTTTGACGATCGGGTTTTTATGAAGCACCTTGCAGACCAACAAAGCGCTTGCTCACCTTCAATCCCTTAAATTTGCAATGCTTTATGGCTGAGAAAATAAAAGTGACAAAAAAGGTATCGGGAAAAAAGGCAAAAGAACCTGTGATTGAAAAACCGGTTGCCGAAACTGCGCCTGTGGTAGCCACACATGATGATATTTTTATCAAGGGTGCGCGTATGCACAATCTGAAGAATGTGGATGTGTCCATACCGCGCAACAAATTTGTGGTAGTAACAGGCGTAAGTGGATCGGGTAAAAGTTCACTTACACTGGATACGCTTTTCGCGGAGGGACAGCGCCGGTACGCTGAGAGTCTTAGTTCTTACGCGCGTCAGTTCCTGATGAGGATGGACAAACCCGATGTGGACTATATACGTGGAATATGTCCGGCTATAGCCATAGAGCAGAAAGTGACCACGCGCACGCCGCGGAGCACAGTGGGCAGCATGACGGAGATATATGATTATCTACGCTTGCTCTACGCCCGTATAGGTAAAACTTACTCGCCCGTCAGCGGTGCGGAAGTAAAAAAAGACACCATATCCGACGTGGTAGACTTTGTTCAGTCGCTGGACGCTGGAACAAGGGTGCAGTTTGTCGTACCATTGGTGACCCGCTACAGCCGGAGCACGGAGGAAGAACTGAACATCCTGATGCACAAGGGCTTTAGCCGCATCTATGTTCCCGGTGTGGACGAAAAACCCATTCGCATAGAAGAGGTGCTGGAGGGTAGGGTGAACACAGGCGAATACCGCATCAACTTACTCATAGACCGGATTGTGGTCAAGAAGCCCTTTTCCGAGGACGATCTGCACCGGCTTGCAGACAGTATTCAGGCGGCTTATTATGAAAGTGACGGCGAATGCCATGTAGAAATAAACGGGGCTGAGATAAGGATTTTCAACAATAGATTTGAAGCCGACGGAATTGTGTTTGACGAGCCGGTTCCCAATCTGTTTTCGTTCAATAACCCCTACGGGGCATGCCCGAAGTGTGAAGGCTTTGGACAGGTTTTGGGCATTGACGAAGACCTGGTGATACCCGACAAAAACCTGAGTGTTTACGAAGGTGCCGTGGTATGCTGGAAGGGCGAAAAAATGAGCGAGTGGCAACAGGCTTTTATCCGTAGCGCTTCTAAGTACGATTTTCCCATTCACAAGCCTATCGCGGAACTCACCAAAAAAGAATACAAGCTCTTGTGGGATGGGAATGACAAGGTGAACGGTATCCGTGATTTCTTTGGGATGGTGGAGCAAAACCTCTACAAGATACAGTACCGTATTATGCAGGCTCGTTATCGTGGACGCACTCAGTGTCCCGATTGCGGTGGTTCGCGCCTGCGCAAGGAGGCCCTTTATGTGCAGGTGGATGGATTGAGCATGGCCGATTTGCTCGGCATGCCTGCTGAAAAGCTAAATGAAAGAATACAAAATCTGCAGCTTTCCGAACACGACCAGGCTGTTAGTAAAAGGATAATGCTGGAGATAAACCAGCGTATGAAAACATTGCTGGATGTGGGTCTCGGCTACCTCACGCTCAATCGTCAGGCCAATACGCTTTCCGGTGGCGAAAGTCAGCGAATTCAGCTCACAAGGTTCCTGGGCAGCAATCTTACTGATTCTTTATACATTCTCGACGAACCCAGTATTGGCCTGCATACGCGGGATACGGAGCGGCTTATTTCTGTACTAAAGTCGTTGCGTGATCTGGGCAATACGGTTGTGGTCGTAGAACATGACGAACTCATGATGCGCGAAGCTGACCATATCATAGATATGGGGCCGCTGGCCAGTCATCAGGGCGGGGAAGTAGTAGCTACGGGCACTTGTGCCGAACTAATGGCTAATCCGAAAAGCCTGACCGGGAAATATCTGGCTGGGGTACTAAGCATCAAACCTCCGTCCATTCTACGCAAGCCCACCGGCACTATCCGGATCACGGGCTGTCGTCAGAACAACCTCAAGAATGTAGACGTGACTATTCCGCTCAATGTGTTGTGTGTAGTGACCGGCGTGAGCGGCAGTGGCAAAACCACGCTGATAAAACAAACGCTTTACCCTGCATTGATGAAACATTATGGCGAAGGTGCCGACCGTCCCGGACAATTCAGGTCTATGGAAGGCGACTTCGGCAATATCGCCCACATAGAGATGGTAGACCAGAACCCGATCGGTAAATCTTCCAGGAGCAATCCTGTGACCTATATCAAGGCATACGACGAGATCCGGAAACTCTATGCAAAACAACAGCTGTCGAAGATCAATGGATTTGAAGAAAAACACTTTTCATTCAACACCGATGGTGGTCGTTGCGATACTTGCAAGGGAGAGGGTGAAGTGGTGGTGGAAATGCAGTTCCTGGCCAACGTGCATTTGTTATGTGAATCCTGCAAGGGCAGGCGTTTTAAAGACGAGGTGCTGGAGGTAAAATACAAGGGTAAAAATATTTACGACATCCTTAACCTCAGTGTAGACGAAGCCATTGCTTTTTTTGAAGAAGAAAAACGACTGGCGCGGGCACTACAGCCCTTGCATGATGTGGGCCTTGGTTATATCAAGCTGGGCCAGAGCAGCGATACCCTGAGTGGGGGAGAAGCACAACGGGTGAAACTGGCCTCATTCCTGGACAAAGGAAAGAATGCTGCGAAGGAAAAGGTGCTGTTTATTTTCGACGAACCAACGACAGGTCTGCACATGCACGACATCAACAAGTTGCTGGATTCGTTCAATGCACTCATTGAACAAGGCCATTCTGTACTCGTCATTGAGCATAATACCGATGTCATTCGTTGCGCGGACTGGGTTATAGATCTGGGCCCGGAAGGAGGTGACGAAGGTGGTTATCTTCTTTACGAGGGCGAACCTGGTGGGTTGCACTCCGTGAAAAACAGTTATACCGGCAAGTACATCTGATCTGGAGAGGGTGGAGTGGTGCTTGTTTAAGCATCCCTTTTCGCCCGGCATCAATTCATCAACCTTTTTTACCTTGCAATAATGTTCGCCGATATTATCCTTCCGCTCAACCTGCCCCAGATGCTCACCTATGGTGTGCCATCTGGTATGGAGGATCGTATACGGCCCGGCATGAGGGTAGAAGTGGCCCTTGGTAAGAATAAGTTGTATGCGGGCATTGTGGACTCACTTCACAATTTCAAGCCCGAACAATATCAGGTAAAACCGATAAGGGCTGTTATAGATCAGCTACCCATAGTAAATGAGGTACAGCTGAAACTGTGGCGTTGGGTAGCCAAATATTACCTGGCCGGACCGGGCGAGGTGATGCAGGCTGCGTTGCCAGCGCACCTTAAGCTGATGTCTGAAACCCGAATAGAGTGGGTGGGTAGTGAGGACGTAGTGTATGAGTGGTCGGACAGGGCCTGGGCAGTTGTGGATGCGCTGGTATTGCGCAAGGCGCTGACTATGTCAGAACTGAAAGAGATAGCAGGACTGCAGCACGTGGCTGCCATACTGAACGAACTGCTGGAGCAGGAAGTGGTCTGGATAAACGATGCGCTCGAGGCAACCTACAAACCCAGAAAGGAAAAAGTGGTGCGCCTGAACGATTCGCTGCGGCATGAACCGGCCATGATCGCTTTGTTCCGGGAACTGGAGCGCGCCCCGCGCCAATTATCGGTCATCATGGCGTGGATAGAGATAGATCAGAAGGAAGGTTTTGTAAAACAGGCCGCATTGCTCGACCGTGCGCAGGCTACACATGCCCAGTTGAAAGCACTTGTGGAAAAAGGCGTGTTCGGGATAGAGGAAGTAAATGTGGATCGGATTTTCCGGGAAGACGTGGCGCAAAAAAAGGAAGTAGTGTTTACACCCGCCCAACAAACCGCATGGGACGAGCTCGAAACCGGACTTGGGAAAAAGCAGGTCACCTTGCTGCATGGCGTCACCGGAAGCGGCAAAACATTATTATATATTCACAAAATACGGCAGTGCATTGCCGAAGGGCGTACCGCCGTGCTCATGGTACCGGAGATCGGTCTCACCACACAACTTGTAAGCCGTTTGCACGCCTATTTTGGCGACAAGCTCGGGGTGTATCATTCCCACTTTACCAACAATGAGCGGGTGGAAATTTGGGAGAAAGTGCAGTCTGGCAAGTACAATGTGGTTGTAGGCCCGCGATCTGTTTTATGGTTGCCCTACCGTGATCTCGGTTTGCTCATTGTGGACGAAGAACATGATACATCATACAAACAGCGCGATCCGGCACCCCGTTATCATGCGCGCGACACAGCTATTTATCTTGCGTCCCTGTTCGATGCCCGGGTTATTCTGGGTTCTGCCACACCATCTGTAGAGACTCTTTACAATGTGCAGCAGGCACGCTATGCCTATGTGTCGTTGAAGGAGCGCTACCTCGGCGTGCAGATGCCGCAGATAGAAGTGGTGAATGCCCGCACACAAGAGGTTACGAAGACTCAGGGCGCCCGCATTCTTACACCCGCCCTTCAGTATGCTATGGAGCAGGCTATGAACAATGGCAAGCAGGTGATCCTGTTTCAGAACAAACGGGGCTACACACCCTTTATGATGTGTACATCGTGTGGCTGGGTGCCACAATGCACCAACTGTTCGGTATCGCTTACTTACCACAAAAGCACCGATAAGCTTCATTGCCACTATTGCGGCCAGCGGGCGGCCATCATTAATACCTGTCCTGCTTGCGGACACAATCGTTTTGCTGCGCGCAGTTTCGGTACAGAAAAAATTGAAGAAGAGGTGCAGTCCATATTTCCCAAGGCCCGTGTGGCCCGAATGGATGTGGACAGCATGCGTGCCAAAAACAGTATGCCCGAATTGCTGGATAAACTGGAAAAAGGAAAAATAGATGTGCTGGTAGGTACCCAAATGGTGGTAAAGGGGCTGGACCTGGCAGGCGTTTCACTGGTCGGTATCCTGAGTGCCGACAGCATACTTGGATTCCCCGATTTCAGGGTCAATGAAAGAGCGTTTCAGCTAATGGAGCAGGTCAGTGGTCGTGCCGGTCGGGCGGATGGTCGCGGTCTTGTGCTTATACAGGCCTACAATATGCAGCATCCCGTGTTGCAATGGGTCAAAGACCATGATATACAAGCCTTCTATCGACACGAGATAAAGTACAGGGAACAATTTGGTTATCCGCCTTTTTCTCGACTCATAAAAATTTCCTTTCGCCATGTGGACGAGGCCCGTGCCATTGCCGGCGCGCAGGAGATGGCTACCGTATTACAGCAACAAAAAGAGATCGTGGTTCAGGGTCCCGGCCCGGCGGTTGTGCAACGCGTCCGCAACCAGTTCATCCACGAAATATGGATCAAATGTCCCAGAGACCCCAAGGTCCTCGACCGCATTAAAGACCTGCTGCGCGAGCAAAAGCAACTTATTCTTTCCCGGAAAGGTAAGTCGGCATTGAGTATAGTGTTTGATGTGGATCCGGCGTAAGTTTCGGAATGAGGACTGACTCTTTCGCCAAACCAACACAGATATCAAACTATTGCGTCAAAGTCCCCCATCTCTCCATTTTTATTAAATTGCACATAATGAATTCCATTTGTTCGAATTGTGGCCGGGCATTTTTGCTGCTGTGCCTCTTTGTTGTTTCTGTTTTATATACACAGGCGCAGACGCGCGATCCACATCTGTTCGACTGTATGAAATGGCGCATGATCGGCCCGTTCCGCGGCGGACGCACCGTGGGTGCGTGCGGTGACCCCGCCCATCCTTCCGTTTTTTACGCCGGTGTAAACAATGGCGGTGTATGGAAAACAGACGACTATGGTCGCACCTGGAATCCTATTTTCGATGATCAGCCCACCGGTTCTATCGGCGATGTGGCGGTCGCACCATCCAATTCCAATGTCGTTTATGTGGCCAGTGGCGAGGGCTTGCAGCGTCCCGATCTTTCTGTCGGCGATGGTATATATAAGTCTGAAGACGCCGGGAAAACATGGCAGCATCTGGGTCTTCGGGATGGATTACAAATTGGAGGCCTCGCGATAGATCCCCATAACGAAAACAGGGTTTTTGCGGCGGTGCTGGGTCATCCCTATGGCCCGAATCCCGAGCGTGGCGTTTTTCGTTCCACCGACGGTGGGACCACTTGGCAAAAAGTGCTCTATACCGACGAAAATACCGGAGCCATTCAGGTCACCATTGACCCTACTGATCCCAATGTGGTGTATGCCGATATGCTGGCAGCCCGGATGGCGCCCTGGGAGAATGGGGAGTGGCAGGGGAAGGGTAGTGGTCTTTTTAAATCAACCGATGGAGGCACCACATGGCGGCAACTGAAGGCCGGTCTGCCCGGTGTGGACAGTGGGCTGGGTCGCATAGGGTTTTGTATCGCACCTTCGCTGCATACCAGACTATACGCAGTGGTGAGTGCCAATGCCCGAAATGGCGGTATCTATCGCAGCGACGATGCCGGCGAGCACTGGTCCCGGATATCAGCAGATATCCGGCTGTGGGACCGCGGCATAGATTTTGCCGAGCTCAGAGCAGATCCTAAAAATCCCGACATCCTGTACGATGCCAATGTGGTGGTTTGGAAGTCTACCGACGGAGGCCACCATTGGGAAGGTTTCAAAGGCGCTCCCGGTGGCGATGATTATCACCGGCTCTGGATCAATCCGCAACAAACTGACATTATTTTGTGTGCCAACGATCAGGGTGTGATCGTGACGGTGAATGGCGGTAAAACATGGAGCAGCTGGTACAATCAGCCCACTGCCCAGCTGTACCATGTATGTGCCGACAATAGTTTCCCTTACAACGTGTACAGTGGTCAGCAGGAAAGTGGTTCTGTGGGTATTGCCTCGCGAGGCAATGACGGGGCCATCACCATGCGCGACTGGCATCCCGTGGGCGCTGAAGAATATGGATATGTGGTGGCCGATCCGCTCGACCAGAATATGATTTACGGTGGCAAAATATCCCGTTACGACAAGCGCACCGGGCAAAGTCAGAATATTGCGCCCGAGGCCATTCGTTCGGGCGATTACAGGTTTTTGCGCACTGCTCCGGTACTGTTTTCTCCCATCGACCCCCATTCTTTATTTTATGCCGGCAATGTTATTTTCCGCACCCGCAATGGCGGGGATTCGTGGCAGGTAATAAGTCCGGATCTTACGCGCAAGTCCTGGGATATTCCGGAATGCGTGGGTATATACAAATCCGAAGATTTAAAGACTATGCCCCAGCGTGGCGTTATTTACACGCTGGCGCCCTCTCCCCTGGACAGTAATGTACTGTGGGCGGGAACAGATGACGGTCTGATCTGGAACACTACCGATGGCGGCAAAGTTTGGAATAACATTACACCACCCGCCGTAACATCCTGGAGCAAGGTTTCCCTGATGGATGCGGGTCATTTCGATGCTAGAACTGCATTCGCAGCGGTAAACCGCATTCGCCTCGACGACTACAAACCCCACATATTCCGAACCATAGATGGCGGCAGGAACTGGACCGGGATCGTTTCCGGACTTCCCGATGAGCCTATCAATGTAGTCAGGGAAGACCCTGCCTGCAAAGGACTGCTTTTTGCCGGATCTGAACGCGCTGTATATGTCTCGTTCGACAATGGCGACCATTGGCAGACGCTCAGGCTCAATATGCCGGCCACCTCTATTCGCGACCTTATTATCAAAGACAATGACCTCGTGGTCGCTACCCATGGCCGGTCTTTCTGGATACTGGATGATATCATGTCGCTCCGGCATTTGGCGGTCGTGCCAACGGTAGCTGCTGACCAGCTTTACCCCCTTCAGGACCAAGTCAGGGTGAGGTGGAATATGAACACGGATACGCCATTTCCCGGAGATGAACCTGTGGGGAAAAATCCACCGGATGGCGCCATCATAGACTATTACCTGCATGAAAACACCGACAAGGTTTGGCTCGACATCTTCGACAGCGTCGGAAACAGGGTGCGTCATTTCGCGTCAGACGATACGCTATATACAATTCCCACCGCCAATATTCCATTGTACTGGGTGCGCCCGCAGCAAACGCTTTCCGGCAAGGCCGGCTCCCATCGTTTTGTTTGGGATATGCACTATCAGCCACTCGACGTGCCTGCGTCTTTCGGTATGAACGCAATAGTTGGCAATACGCCGCCAGACTATACCTCACCATGGGTTATGCCCGGTACCTACAAAGTCGTGCTTACGGCAGGTACGAAGCAGTACACGCAGAAAATACGCATAGTGCAGGACCCGAGGGTGAAAACCGAGATCACTGACCTGCAACTGCAATCGGACCTGTCTCTGATGTGTTACTACGATGCCGACTCGCTGCTGCGATTCCGGAAACAGTGGATGTCGGCAAAATCGGCAGTTATGCCCGGAGGTGAGCAGGAGGAGGAAGAGGGCACGGCACCCTTATCTGCCATTGCGCCCGACGCAGAAAAGCTGAACCACCTTGTCGGGTCGCTTTTGTACCTGCAACAGTTGATACAGCATGCCGACCTTCGTCCCACCGCAGCCATGATCAGTGCTCAGAAGGCAATACACGACAAGGCGCTTGAATTTCTGAACAGCCGGTCTAAAAACAAAGACACCAATCCCGCGAAACACCGGAAAACAAAAAAATAGTGGTAATTAGTCATTTGTTACGGCACTCATCGTTGTTTTTAATCTCCTTTTTTAACATTTCCCCAGTATGTTAATTCTCTTTATCAATTAACTTTGTCCGGCTTACAATCTTTAATAATGCGACTTTTTTCAATTCTGACCATACTAGCAGCTTTCAGTTTTTTAGGTACTGGCTGTTCTGACAAATTTGATGTGGCTGCGCCATACAAAAATATTACGGTGGTGTACGGTTATCTCGACCAGAACGACACCGCCCATTATATTCGTATTCAAAAAGCCTTTCTGGACAACAATCTGAGCGCCATAACAATGTCTCAGAATGCAGATTCCAGCTATTACCGGCAGTTGAACGTGCGCATAGATCGTCTGGATAGAGATTCTAATCTTGTAGATACCATTCACCTCACGCGCGTAGACCTCACTGCCGAGGGTTATGCAAAGCCTACCGGCACTTTCTACAATTCACCCAACTACGCTTACAAGTTTAGTAACTTACTGAATTCCAATTATATCTACCGTCTGCGAATCTATAATCCATTAACCGGAGAGGTAGACTCTGTGGCCACACCGATTCTCGACGATCAAAGCGCAAGCATTTTTGTAGTAAACAAGATTCAGGACTCAAACGCTGCAAATTCAAATATTGATTTCAGCTCAACGATCCCTGGAGCCTCTGTGCACCTGTCGGGTACCTACACCCCTGTTAATTCCGGTGTTAATCCGGTTGGGATACTTCAGGGCGTACTGACGTTCAACTGGATCGACTCAAACGGTATCACACATGTTATGACCAGGCGCTCCTTCGATTTTGACCTGGGAAATACCTATATGAATAGCAATTCATTCAGTTTTCCTGTTACCAACACAAGCCTGTATTCAGGACTTGCAACAGGTATGGGCGTTGCTCCGGCCAATACCTATCGTTTGCTGGATAGGGCACGGTTGTCTATCTATATCAGCACCGCAGATTTCAATAGCTATCTGCAGGTTGCGCAGTCGGCAGGTACAGGTCTTACCGGCAACGAAATCGAACCCGTATACACCAACGTAAAGGGGAAAAATGTGCTGGGTTTGTTTACTGCCCGCGGTAGCCGCAGTGGCCCCATTACCATCAATGTAGCCACCGTAGACTCGCTCGTGGCAAGCCCGCTTATCAACCCCAATTGCAAACTTCTGGGGCCAGCGTATCACTAATAGGTTCGGAACACAAATATTTTAAGCGCCCTATTCGTAGGGCGTTTTTTTTAGGGTATGGATGAAATGGGGGACGACATTATAGCGGATCGTTTATTTGGCCTAAAATGCAGAACACAGTTCGGCAGTCTCCGAATATGCCAAAGTGGAAGCCAATCTCTATATTGGCCAATAGTAGTAAGAAACTACTGGAATCACCGAAAGGAGTTCATAACCCGGGTGAAATCATAAAACCAGATTTAGGAGCACCTTATATGTAGAAATATAGTCGGTGATAACTGGTGGTCAGGATTCCCTAAATGTTCTCAAAGTATAAAGCTTTATTTTTGACGCCAAAAATCCTCCATGGTTTGCAACAGGGTTCATATTTATGACGAGATAACAGCAGATTTGCCTCCCTCCAGTCAACATTATACAAGTACTTTGGTCCAATGTGCCGGTTGTGCATATCATAAAGGGTATCTGGATGGCAAACAAGGAAAGAAGCGCAGCCTTGATATTCAGAGTTTAGACACTGTACCTCCTGATAAATATCCTCCTGGCAAAACAAAAGATCCGATTCATGCCTATGATATGGGCTTTGAATTTGGGGAAAAAGAAAGACTTACCGCTCCCCCTAAAAAATGGTGGTACTGGATTCTGAATTTTCGGAGTTATATTTTTGGCATTAGGAAGTAGAAAAATTGGAAGATCTGCCTCCGGGGCGAAGTAGTGGAGACTTCGAACCATGTCGATTTTTTAAAATAAAAAAAGGACGAACAAACGTTCATCCTTTTCTATTCCAGTGCGCGTGGGTAACCAATCTTCGAATAATTTCATGGAAGATTTGAGGGCAATTGAGCAGTTTCATAGCAAGGGTTATAGTGCCTAATAATATTTTCATAACCCTATGGAGAATTATAATGCTGGACATTACATGCAGAATCAGCAATGCCTGAAAAGAATTAACACTGAAAACGTCGAAGAATGGCTATTTATGAATATTTTGTGCTATTTAAGCAGAAAAACTTACCTTTGATAACCTTTCGAACGACAATATAGTTCGTTTTAGAGGATTTAGTCGTACAAAAGGTTATGATAGAACAAGCAGACATATCGAATACAGTCAATCCTCAACTTCATTTAATTAAGTTGTTGGATGACTATGAGATTAACGTTTTCACGCTAAAAGATATTGAAAAGCGGGTCAATTATTCTTTTGCCGACATACAGGGGATTGCAGAGAAGCTTGTACAGAAAGGCCTACTAAAGCGGATAGAAAGAGGTAAATATTGCCGACATAATTTCAACGATGAATGGGTTATCAGCAATTACTTGGTTAGCGATGGAGTTGTCGCTTATTGGTCTGCATTAAACAGGCATGGCTTAACAGAGCAGTTTGCAAATACAATATTTGTTCAGACAATCAAGGAGAAGGGGGAGAAAAACATATTTGGTGTAAACTACAAATTCGTCCGAGTTAAGAAAAGAAAGCTGACAGGATACAAAATGTATGGCTATGGTAATAATCAATATCGTATGACCGACATTGAAAAGACCATTGTTGATTGTTTTGATTTGCCGGAATATTCAGGCGGATATGCTGAGTTATTAAGAGCGTTCAATAGTGCAACTTTAGATGCAAATCTGTTGATAAAGTATTGTAAGGCGATAGATAATACTGCTGTTACTAAACGCATTGCCTTCCTTGCTGAGTTTTTACAAAAGCCAGATTTTGAGGTGTTTTTTGATTATGCAAGGCCGCTAGTAAATGGGAAATATAACCTCCTTGATCCAATAGGATTGGATTTGGGAGAGCATATAAGCCAATGGAAAATCAGGCTAAATATTAGCAAAGAAGAAATATCGGAAATATGCAATAAGATTTATTAGAATGATTCTACAAAGAGAAATTACGGCAATAGCAGCGAAAGCAGGAGTATCAAAGACTACAATTGACAAAGATTGGGTATTAGGCCATTTTATTGATGCAATATTTTCGATCAAGGAATTGAAGGACGTGTTAATATTTAAAGGAGGTACTTGCTTAAAGAAATGCTACTTCCCGGATTATCGTTTTTCTGAAGATCTGGATTTTACTGCAACTGATCAGCAATTCATACTTACAGCGGATCAGTTTAATACCGTTGTAGCTTTAGTAGTTGAAAGAACCGGAATGGCCTGCCAAATAGTGTCTTTTCGGGATTTGATATTCAAGGACGTAAAAACGGGCTATGAGATAATCGTAAAATATTGGGGTGCCGATCACCAGTTCAATTCAGCGGTGCCACCGTTAGATAGATGGCAAACAAGTATCAAAATTGAAATCATCCTTTATGAGTCACTATTGTTTGAGCCGGTAATTAAACAAATGATTCACTCATACTCCGATGAACTGTCTGAAAATGCACTCAGTATTCCTTGTTACTCGTTGGAGGAAGTAATGGCAGAAAAAATTCGTGCGTTAGTGCAGCGCAGATATACAGCACCGAGAGATTACTATGACATTTGGTATTTAAGCACTCATTACAAAGAGCTGAGTAATAGAAAGATTGTTGAGGCATTCCACAAGAAAATGGCCTACAAAAATCTTGAGTTTACCGGAATAGATCAATTGATTAATCCTAAGAATGAACGCATATTGAAGCTTAATTGGCAGAATAGTTTAGGTCATCAAATTCCAAAAGATAAATTGGCTGACTATATAATTGTAATTGCTGAGGTGCAAAAATATTTTGAAGAAATATTCTCTTCAAAATAAGTGATACCTCCGTTAGAGAGTTTTATAAGCTTTTATCAAATAACCATCAAATAAGGAAACTCTCTACGGCCAAGCATCTTACAGGTTTCAGCGACTTATTTAATTGGACTTATCAAAAAATAAGAACTTGATAGGCGTGCAGCAACATGTAACCTTAACTTCTGTTTAATTGATAATCGTAACCACACAAATGCTGCTCAATGAACTATGAGCATTAAAACATTTTCCCCACCCGACACACTAAAGCTATTTGTCAAATCATTTGCGATAAGCCGAAAAGAAAAAGCCAGATATTTTAATGTATTGCCGGATACTGGCATGTTACTAAGGACATGAACAAAGTAACCTACGATAAGTTCCGTTTAAAGTTTGAGGAAGAACGGAAGGACATTGTTAAAAAACTGTCGCAATTGACAACCGGCATTTCGAACCCTTTGGGAGCATTAGAAAAAGCAGTGGGCATATCCGTAGGACTCGCTACAGAGTGGGATTCCAGCAATGTTGAGCAAAAAGAAAAACTACAAAAACTGGTGTTCCCTGACGGAATTGTCTATGACAAGAAAAAAGGAGCATTTCGAACACAAAGAGTAAATTCTATATTCGAGCTAATCGCAAGCCTGTCAAGCGTTTCAGGCGAAAAAGAAAAAAGACAAACAGGGGTTGAAACCTGTTTGTCTCCTTGTGTGCGGCAAAGGAGATTCGAACTCCCATGCCCGTTACAGGCGCTACCACCTCAAAGTAGTGCGTCTACCAGTTTCGCCA
>CAIYJV010000218.1 GCA_903926605.1 uncultured Bacteroidota bacterium | reverse complement strand
GGTCCTTGAATGGCATTGTGGTTGGTAAAGTAAAAAATAGGATATTGATCAAATTCGGCAATCATGTCCACTTTGCGGTTTCGGCGGGCAGCTGCCACGTGTTGGCGGAACGCATATCCATCGCGGCACGAGGTAGGGTGTGGCACGGGTGCGAGTAAGGTTGCATTGCCAAAAGAAGTGCCTTGTGCCGTGATATAGCCATTTTTCAGATCGTTGCAGGCATCCGTCATAGGTTGAATGAACTGCTCCCAGTTTTTCAGCAGTTCACCCATTGTAGCGGGCAATGCACTGTTAGCCACGTTTGTATTTATCAACTGATCGGCGATCAGAAAAGCCAATTGTTCTTGCCCTGCGTGCAGGTAGGTCACTAATTTCATCTTTTGTTGTTTGGGGTAAAATTAAGCAACATGCTGTAAACGAAGCGAATTTTTAATAACCGGCTGTTACTTCCATCCTTCAGCCAAACTGGCCCAGTTGTTAATGATGGCCTGCCCGTGAGTAGTACCAACCGATTCCGGGTGAAACTGGACACCATAACAGGGTAGGGTATCGTGGGCAACCGCCATGCAAATACCATCTTCGGTCTCTGCAATGGTGCGGAGGCACATTTTAGCCTGGTTGTCCAGAATAAGGCTGTGATAGCGCATCGCATCGAACGGATCCGGCACGCCGTCAAACAGTGCATGTCCGGTATGAATCACGCTGCTGACCTTACCGTGCATAGGCTTGGGTGCATATAACAATTGCCTGCCAAAATACATACCCAGAGCCTGATGCCCCAGGCATACGCCCAGAATAGGTGTGGACCGGTGAAAATGAGCGATCACATCCATGGTAATTCCTGCTTTAAGCGGTGTTTCGGGTCCCGGAGAAATGATGATGCCTTCCGGTTTGAGGGCATCCAATGCCGCAATGGAGATCTCGTCGTTGCGGAACACCTTGCACGGGTGGCCTGTAAGTAACAGATAATGCAGTAAAATGTGGGTGAACGAATCGTAGTTGTCAATGAGCACCCACATTTTGCTGCGGTTTTATCTGTACGGAATCGAAAAAATGTTGCAATCCGGAAAAGGTATTTTTTACAAAGGGGATCATATTCCCGGTATGCTCAAAAAACCAGGGAGCTACCGGTTGCAGGAACGAATAAGTCTTTGAACTGGCAATGTTTTCGGGAGTAATAATGCCCGTTCGCGTACCCAGCCAAAGCATAATGCTCCACAACAATATACTGAATACAGCATATAGCACGCCTCCGGCTATCTTGTTCATTAGCCCCAGCATCATATTTTCCAGCAACTTCTGGAGCATACGCGCTATCATGTTCACGATGATTATTACCCCCACGAAAAGTATGACGTAAGCCAGTACGGGGATCCATGCACCGGTGCCCAGACCCTTTGCCGACATCCAGCCCGCAAGTTCCTGAGATAGCCGGAGCGATACCAGTACTCCCAGCAAAATTGCCACCACGGAAAACACCGCAACGATGAATCCTTTAAAAAAACCGCGCACGAAAAACAGCGCGATCACTGCGAGGGAAATAATATCCAGTGTCATATTCAGGAGGCCAAAAGCTGTTTTACGGCTTCCGATATTGCCTTCCCATCCGTCTTGCCGGCCAATTGTTTAGAAGCAACACCCATAACCTTACCCATGTCCGCCGGAGATTTTGCACCCACTGACTCTATTATCTTTTTAAGTTCGGCATTCAGCTCTTCAGCCGACATTTGTTGTGGCAGGAACTTTTCTATTATGGCCAGTTCTTCCCGCTCCTTGACAGCGAGGTCTTCCCGGTTTTGTTTCACGAAAATTTCCAGCGAGTCGCGGCGTTGTTTGGCCAGCTTTTGCAGCATTTTTAGTTCGGTAGCTTCAGTCAGCACATCTGCTGCCCCTTCTGATGTCTTTTCGAGAATTATTGCCGCCTTAATAGCGCGCAGGGTACGCAGACCGGCTTCATCTTTAGCCTTCATCGCGGTTTTCAATTCCTCCATTACTCTCAGTTCCAGTGACATGTCAGTTTCTTTATTTTTTGGTGACAAAATTTAGTTGAAATTTCAATCGCTAAGGTATTAATAATTCGGTTTACGAATTTACTGTTCAT
>CAIYJV010000217.1 GCA_903926605.1 uncultured Bacteroidota bacterium | reverse complement strand
TTCTGATCCGTACCTCCCTGCGTATAAACAGAAGAAATTATTTTTCGAAATACCCGGATTTTAACATTTGAAACCTATACGGCTGCAATGTGGGTTAAGTGGGAATCTGAAAATTGCTGAATCAATGAAAACTAATGTCTATATTCGTAACTGAACATAAAAGGCTTTTACGCTGGCTCGAACACCTGTGTCACCGCCTGCGTATATACTTTACAATCTATGTTCATTAGATTGCACTCCGCTTTTAAAATGGGAATATGAGAATATTAGCTGTCGGGCCGCTATGGAGAGGTAGTAATGCCGGTGGATTGTTTAAAGCTTTGGGCAGGCAGGGGTGCCTGATCGAGATTATTGACGAATTTTACTATATCAGCCTCAGGGCTAAAAAGAAGACAACGAAGATCGCAGAACGGTTGATACGCCCATTACAACTGGACGAATTCAACCGGGCGATCCTGGAATCTATCAACAAGTTCAAGCCCTCGGTATTGTTCGTGTACAAAGGAGCCTTTGTGTATCCTTCCACCATCATTTACGCAAAAGAAAATGGCTTGAAAGCTGTGCTCTTTTATCCAGATGTAAGCATGGAGGCACATGACGTGCATATTGTGAAATCAATTCCATTATACGATCTGATCTTCACTACAAAAACGTTTGGCATTACCGACCTTAAAGAAAAATTCAATTACAACAACTCATTTTTCATACCCCATGGGTTTGACCCCGAAGTGCATCGAAAACTGGAGATCACAGAAGAAGAAAAGCGTATTTTCGGTTGCGATGTTTCGTTTATTGGCACATGGTCGCTGAAAAAAGAAAATTTTCTGGCCGAACTTGTACGCAGGCGCCCGGACATAAATTTGAAGATATGGGGTGACCAATGGAACCGCATCACTGAAATGGAACTAAAGCCCAGTATTCAGAACCGCCCAGTATTGGGAGACCTTTACGCGCTGGCCATACAGTGTTCAAAAATAAACCTTGGTATTTTGTCTGAAAAAGTGCGGGGAGCCTCCTCCGGAGATCTTATCACGTCGCGGACATTTCATATACCCGGAGCCTCCGGGTTTTTATTGCACGAGCGGACAGACGAGATCGGCTTATACTATGAGGAAGACAAAGAAGCGGTGTTCTTTTCGGATGCCGACGAACTGGCGACTAAAGTAACCTACTACCTGGACCATGTAGCCGAACGAACCGAAATACAAAACAGGGGATACATAAGAGCCCAACGCGACCATTCGCTGGACATGAGGGCAAAGCAAATACTTGTATTACTACACGACCAATTTAAATTTTAAGTGGTTTATGGATAATTTTAAGAAGATCATTTACGACAACTATATTAAGAAACACAATGAAAACCTGTACGGCGAAACGTCGCTGGCACACATAGCCAGCGCCGGCAAAGTAATGGACTATTATTATGGCAGGCACCTTCCCCAAAACCGCGAAGCCAAAATTCTGGAGATAGGATGCGGCAATGGCAACATGGTTTACTGGATAACGCAAAAAGGGTATCAAAACACGAAAGGAATAGATGTGTCTAAGCAGCAGGTAGACCAGGGAACCGGCTTTGGCATAAAAAACCTTGAGTGCATTGACTTGTTCGAATTTCTGAACAAAAACACCGAAAAATTTGACCTGATCATTGCCAAAGATGTAATTGAGCACTTTACGAGAAATGAGGTTTTTGACATCTTCGCGCTGGTGCACAAAAACCTAAACGACAAAGGAAAATTTCTGATTCAGGTACCCAATGGCGAAGGGCTGTTTTATACAAGTATTTTTTACGGAGACTACACGCATGAAATGGCGTACACGGCAAGTTCTGTGAATCAGGTAGCTTTGAATACAGATTTCTCGGGATCCAGGTGCTACCCTGTTGGGCCCCCACCTCTTGGACTGCTGTCTACAATACGAAATATTTTGTGGTCATTGATCGTACTGAAAATGCGATTCAGAAAAATGGTGGCTACCGGAAACAGAAATGGGATCTTCACTCCGAATTTGATTGGTGTGATAGACAAATAGCTGCGCTTCGACCCAGGGGAACGTACCGCAGTAATGTTGCTCAATTCACATGGTCCCAAAACACCATTACTTGCACCTATTGACGTGGATTTATTCTACTCAAGGGTGTTCGTGATTATTTTTAAGTTGTAAGACACATCCCATTTTTCTGCGGTCGCTCGTGCGGCTTTAGAGATAACTTCGAGATCATGCGCGGTGCTATTTATAACCTGAATGATCTTGTCCGACAGTTCGTCCACATTATTATCCCTGACCAGAAAACCATTTACACCATTCTCTATCCGCTCTACCGCAGACCCCGAAATATCGGAAGCAATAACGATCAGCGACGATGCCATAGCTTCCAGTACAGCATTAGGAAAAGGATCAAAATGTGCAGGATGCACAAGTACCTGCGCTTTTGAATAAAGTTGCCTGACCTGAGGCAACTCCTGCCATCCAAGGAATGTAACATATTCGTCCAGGCTCAGTTGACGCACCAGGTCTTTCAGCATTTGTTCATCCGGTCCGGCACCTGCTAAAAAGTATTTGAACCTGTAACCTTTTTCCCTCACTATGCCCATAGCCCTGATCGCTAAATCATGACCCTTGTGTGAGTTCAATAGTCTTCCCGAAGAAAGCAGAATTGTTTCACTTTTGGAGTTCACAAAGTCAGGTGTGGAGTTGAAATAATGGAGATCTGTGGCAAATGGAAAATTGATGATCTTGCTTGCTCCGGCGGGATAAATTTTGTTCATCGCCCTTACACCAACTTCACCCGTAGTCAGAATTTTATATGCATTGGTCCAAATGAACTGGAGCCATATCCTGCGCACAAAACTCTTCAGCGAACCACGGTTAGCATTCGGCTTCACCGTATCGGTCCAAATGGTATATCGCTTGCGAAAAATGATCAGGGTTAGCAACAAAATGTTCTTAAAAAAAGTGTCCCAGCCCGCTATCATAAAGGTCGTATTCCGGCTAAATATTGCTTTCCTGATAAGGGAAAAGTCAACGCCCATCCAGTAGCTACAATTCCTGTGCGGAAACGAATACGCTGTTTTTTCTTTCCATGGGTAATTGCCCAGTACTTTGTGCGCATAGTTCACAGAAATATCTATTCCCGATCTGCTTATTTCATGAAAAAGATGATCGTTATAATGTATGGGATGAACAGAAACAACTACTAACTTACGCATATACTAATTTCAAACCTTTTGCACGCCCGGTGTCAAATGGAACCACCCAGTTCTTTGTAAACATCCAGATATTCTTTCGATATCTTTTCACAGCCAAAACGGACCACATTATGCCTCCCCCTTAATACCAACTCATCATACAACGCCCTGTCGTCAAGGATCCGCACAATGGCCTCCCTGATCTCCGAAACTTTGCCAGGGTCCACAAGATAAGCAGAATCTACAGCCACTTCTTTCATAGCATCCATATTGCTGGTTATCACGGGTCTGCCCACGGCCTGCGCCTCAATTATCGGCATTCCGAAGCCTTCATAAAAAGAAGCAAAAAAAACCAGATCAGACTCAATGTACCGACGGTGTAGCTCATCATCCGAAAGCCCATTATAAATAGTGTAAGACACCCCTCTATCATTCAGCTTTTTGACTATTTTTTCATCCAGCCAGGCAACAATATCCAGATGCACGTTCATGCCCTCTATGGCTTCTACCAGATTATCCAGGTTTTTATGCGCGCCACTGCCTATCTGCAATATTCGCGGCACATCGCTAATTCTTTCTTTTTTACGGAAGGTGAAGACCGGTTTTACCGGGTCATAAATCACCCGTATCCGGTCTTCCGGAAAATGAAAGTACTCTATAAGTTTACGCTTGGTGAACTGCGAAATCACGGTCACTATGGTTATATGTCGCAACGGGTATTTGAACCAGAAAAGCTTATAAATATAATGTTGCAAAAAACTTCTTTTCTTCAAGGTTTCATAATGCCCCAGGTCATGTATTGTTAGTATGGTCTTCTTGCCTCTTAACCCCAAAGCCAAAAAATTTACGTCCCCGGTGATATGGTTTATAGCCCGTGAATACTTACCTGCATTCAGGATATTTTTTATCCTGGATACCCTTGGGTCGCAAAAAAACTCCTGTATATCCGCATCGTTTTTTAGGCACTCTTTTACCGATCTGAATATTCCTTCAATAGACATACCGGTTTTCCTCGGCTCACGGTAAAAGTAGGTTATGGATAACATTTACGGTATTTAGCATAAATATAAGTGCAGGAGGACTAAAACCCAAAATTCAACGCGCAAAATACACAACCTGCTCTTATACAAATGGCATCACAATACGATCCCAAACTTTTCAGCCACTAGCGCAAGGTCGTTGGCCACACTTTCGAATACCGGGATCTCACCTGTACGCCTGACGGCCTCCATCTCGCGTTCGGGATCACCGGGTACGAGTACACGGTCATGCCCGGGTGCCGGGCGCGCATCGCGGAATCGGCCGATCCACCGGTCCATGTGGCTCTTAAACTCTTCCGCCGGGCGAAAAGCGTCTATGCGCATCGCACCGAAGAAATGACCCAGTCCCTTGCCGGGCATATCCTGCGGCATGGGTACGTATGCAGGGAATGGTGGTGCCCACGGGCCATAGCTGGCTCCGCTCAACACCGCAGAAAAAATATCAACGATACTGCCCAAAGCATATCCCTTGTGGCTACCATGTTCGCGATCACTGCCCAAGGGCAACATCACCCCGCCTTCTTTCAGTACAGATGCGTTCACTGTTTCTGTACCATCGGCATTCTGTACCCAGCCCAGTGGCGCATCGGCATGTTTACGCTGCAGTATTTCCAGTTTACCGTTTGATGCAGTTGTGGTCGCCATATCTGCAACGAATGGCGGTTGCGACCCAGCCGGTATAGCTACAGCAATCGGGTTGGTGCCCAGCATGCGCTCTACCGAAAACGTGGGTGCTACCAGCGCGCTGGCATTGGTCATGGCAATACCTATCATATCATGCTCCAAAGCCATCATGGCATGGTAGCCGGCGATACCAAAATGGTTGCTGTTGGTCACGCTCACCCATCCCGTGCCGCAGATACGCGCTTTCTCTATGGCAATATTCATGGCACGGGGAGCTACTACAAGACCCAAACCCGCACCACCATCCACTACAGCCGTAGAGGGAGACTCATGCACAATGCGTATATCGGGCGTTGCATTTATCCTGCCCGCCTCCCACAAACGCACATAGCCACTCAGCCTGGCCACGCCATGACTGTCTATGCCACGCAGGTCGGCACTCACAAGTACACCTGCGGCAAGGTTGGCATCGGCATCCGTACAACCCATTTTCACAAAAACAGACCGTGCAAAACTGAACAGGCGGTCGTACGAGTACATCACTTCCATACACACAGAAGAAAAGAATGTTGAAACAAAAAAGACTGGCCAGTTATTTTGGCAGCAGCGTGTAGAACTGCCCGTTGGCAATTTGCTCTCCGTTACCACAGGTAAAAGAGAAAGTCCCTTCCACCCTGCCATCTCGGATACCAACTATGGTAATACTGCCCGAGGCCGCATGTGTGCTGCTCTTGCCAGTACGCGCAGATACCAGTGTTGCGCTGCAACCGCTGCCAATAGTATAAGTCCCTACCCTGCGCGGCACATTCAGCAACAGAGATGGACGGACAGCAGTACCGGGCGTGAAAATGTCGCTATTCCCATGTATATGCAGCATACCCGCGGTGTCTGCGGCCGTATCGCAATAGGCGGCACCACTACCGTTGGCCGCAAATGGCAACGAATCCAGCGAGGCCGTCATTGTAGGATTGTACAATGATGTTTTCTGGCATGAGGTAAACACACACAACAGTGTAACCAAACTAAAACCCAGTGCATATAATAAAGACCGCATCTTCAAATGTCGTTTTAAAAGGAATTTCCAATGACGTAAAAATATAAAAAATGCCGTATAAACCCTACATGCCACCTAAAGTAGTTTTCTCAATGCGGTGCAGACAGGTGTTGCAAAAACACATTGCGGGCCACCATCCTTGCACCCAGACTGGCCAGATGGCTGGTATACACCTGACAATCTATTACTGATATACCCCGATCCTGCAGTATGCGAACCCAGTTTACAAAGGCATACTTACTGGCATCGGGCACCAGCGAAAACATACTCTCACCAAAAAAAACATTACCTAGCAGTACACCATAAAGTCCGCCAACCAACTCGCCGTCTTGCCAGGTTGCCACCGAATGGGCGAAACCGGCCTGGTGCAATTGTATATAAGCCTGCTCTACTTCCGGCGTGATCCACGTGCCCGGCTGACCGGGCCGGAAAACGCGACGGCAATGCGATATTACGTCTTGAAATTCAGTATCAACTGAAAAGCTGAAACGTCCGGACGAGATCACTCGTTTCATACTCTTACTCACGCGCAGTTCATCCGGATACAAAACAAACCTTGGGTCCGGGGCCCACCACAGCGGAATCTCATCTTCGTTGAACCACGGAAAAATCCCCATGCTGTACGCCAGAAGCAACCTATCTACCGACAGATCGCCGCCCGCTGCCAGCAATCCGTCTTCATTCGCCTCCGTCACAGGAGGAAACCAAAGGCTGTCATCTAAAAGGTGAATGGGCATGGGGAGTGGGGCTTCGCCTCAAATTTAATAAATTGCAGTTGCCAGCCTGTATAAATCCGGCAAATTCTGAATCTGAAATATGCCTGTTCTCCGGTTTCTTTATGTTTTCGCCCTGCTTTCCGCACCTGTACGACAGGTATACGCGCAACCCTGCCCTACGCATGCCGTGTTGCTGAAAAGCAAGGCTGAGTACGAACGTTCTGTGCTAATGGACTCTTCGAAGAAAATGGTGGATCTGGCGCGCTTCATTCCCGGCGTTCAGTTAGATCTACGCTATGCAACAAAGCAAAATTTTACCGGACTGCAGCTTTACCCCACCGCAGTAGCAATGATGCGCGCGGTGCCCGCAAGGGCACTAGCTGGTGTGCAGGAGGCACTGAGAAGCAAGGGTTACGGACTCCGGATATACGATGCCTACCGGCCCTTTAGTGTCACCTGCACCATGTGGCGTAAAACCAAAGACAGGCATTATGTGGCCAACCCGGCAAAAGCAAGCAGGCACAACCGAGGACTGGCCGCGGATCTGACGCTGGTAGATCTGAAAAGCGGAAAAGAGCTGGATATGGGCACGGGTTTCGATAGTTTCACCGATTCCGCTCACTATGATTTTCCTGGGCTCACCCCCCAAGCCAGCGCAAACCGCCGGATCCTCAGGTCAGCCATGCAGTACGCTGGTTTTACGCCCATACCCGGCGAATGGTGGCATTTTAACTGGCCTGACAAGGCCGAACGATATGAGGCGCTCGACCTCCGTTTTCAGGACCTGCAAGGAGCAGAATAACCGGGTCGCAGGAAGCGATCTAAGCAGAAAAGCACATTTTTTATTGCAGTACATTATTCGTTACATTTGCTTTACTGGTTAGCCACACAGGCGGCATTGCAGCGAAGAATGAAAAATGAGATAATTTATAAAATCACGACCGAAGGCGTTCAGGAAGTAGCGCTGAAGGAAATAGGCAGGGAGTTAACTCAGGAAGAAATCAAGACAGTAGGAAGAGTTGTTTCGGACAATCTGGTGTGGTACGAAGTGGTAGCAGATGCTATCAACGCCAATGTGCGCACCGAAGACCTGCTCTGACTGGCTACGAAGTAGTTTGAGGTTTACATGAAAGAACTGATTCAGGACATTATCAGCCACCCGTTGCCGTCTTTGTTTATTGCGGGCAACCTGGTGCTTATAGAAAGTTTGTTGTCTGTAGACAATGCCGCTGTGCTGGCCACACTCGTGGCCGATCTGCCTACCCGTCAACGGGGCAAGGCGCTGCGCTACGGCATTGTTGGCGCTTACTTGTTTCGCGGCCTTGCTATGTTGTTTGCCGCAATACTCATAAAAATTTGGTGGCTCAAACCATTGGGCGGTTTATACCTGCTCTACCTTTTTGTTGATTTTTTGAGACACGCTGGCCAAAAGGCCGAAAACAAGGGCCATAAAAAGAAAAAAGAACCTTCATGGTCCACCCCCGTAGAACGGCTGATCGGCAAGTTCTGGTCTACGGTACTGCTCATAGAGCTCATGGATGTAGCATTTTCCATGGACAATGTTTTTGCAGCTGTGGCGTTTACGCCCAACATTGTGTTGGTATGTCTGGGTGTTTTTATCGGCATCTTTGCCATGCGCTTCGTGGCTCAATGGTTTGTAAAACTCATAGAACGGTTTCCATTTCTCGAAACCTCGGCCTATCTGGTCATCGGACTGCTGGGGTTCAAACTTTCAGCATCCGCGTTAACCCATTTTTACCCCCAGTCAGCCTTTTCAGAATTTTTAGATAGCCCCAAGGTAGATGCGGCCACATCACTGATCACAATTCTGTTTTTCTTCGTGCCCGTCCTTACCAGTCTCTTGTTCAACTTCCCGCGCAAATCCCCGCAGCCACCGAGCGAGCCATAGCAGCGTTCTGCTAGTGCATGCATACTTCACCAGCGAGGGCAGTCTGGGAGAGTCCCCCGACAGGTCAGGTTCAGTATTCAAACTACGAACTACAAAAGTGCGATCCTGTTAAAATAACACAGTGCACGCCGATGCGCTGAAGTCAACCCGGCAATTGGCGTGCAACCACCGGCACGCCCGCACTAACTCTTTAGATGCAACACTCTTGAACAACATGCGTAGCTGCGTTATCACCTACTCCCGCATTTATTTACCCTGCAAATCAAAAATTGTATTATTTTTGGTTCAAACAAGTTTTTATGGTTTGCAACAGGACTCATATATATGACGAGCTGTTCGAGGCATTGCCGCCTTCGAAAAAACATTACAGCAGAATTTTAGACCAATGCGCAGGTTGTGCGTACGACAAGGGATATCTCGACGGTAAGGAAGGGAAACAGCACAATCTGGTGGTGCAAAGTTTTGACACCATACCACCCGGTAAGTACCCGTCAGACAAAGTAAAAGACCCGATACACGCTTACGATATGGGCTTTGCGGTGGGCAACAAAGAAAGGCTCGCCGGCACCAAAAAGAAAAAGTGGTGGCACTGGTTTGCAAATTTCTGGGGTTATATTTTCGGCAAGAAAAAGCAGAAATAACCGGCGAAGAAATTGCGCCACAGATAAAAAACGGCGGAAGGTTTTGAAACCTTTCGCCGTTTTACTTTTCAGCCATTGGTGCGCAGATCTGTACGGGCTCCGTGCCATGTTCCCACAAGTTGCTCGCGCAGCAACTCCACAAGAAAACCCTTCAAACTCAGGTCTTCGTCCAGCCCGGGCCAATGCGCCCGTCTTCCTCCGCTCAACAGTTTGTAGTGTTCCAGTTGCGCCATGTCAGCCTTCGCCAACCGTGGGTACCTGGATATCCTAACCCGAATCACCGTTCCTGTATTCAGCACTACAAGCATCAGATTCATGCTGCTATGAAAATTGATGGCCTGAATTCTCAGCGCCTCAGAAATTATAAGCTGTTCCACAGACTCAAATTTTCCAGTGGAAATGTTCATACTATTTTCATTTTTATCCGTTCCAGATTTTCCTGCACTATTCCAATTAACTCACTTATCTCGTACCCAGAGAATCCAGCCATATAGTCCACTTCAATATCTTGCTCTATCCGTATCTTCCCTTCTGCGACACCTTTGTGCACGTACAGGTGCATGGGTTCATCTTGCTCGTTGGAATAATAAAAAAACTCAAAACCCGACTCAGAAAGCAAATGTGGCATGAGTTAAAACTAGGTAATTTATGCATTGACTTAAAATCAGTTTCATTTTTTTCACAAAACTATAGCAATTAGCATATTACAAAGCACCTTTAGCCCACATTGCAGCCGTATAGGTTTCAAATGTTAAAATCCGGGTATTTCGAAAAATAATTTCTTCTGTTTATACGCAGGGAGGTACGGATCAGAACATTTGATTGCAAGCACAAGGCCTTCATGTGGGTTTGTAGTACACAAGGGGTGTTGTTTTTTTGGCCGATAGGGCTGAGTTTTGCTGGATGTATTTCAAGTTCAGCCTGCGCTACAAC
>CAIYJV010000216.1 GCA_903926605.1 uncultured Bacteroidota bacterium | reverse complement strand
CTTCGCCTTCATCACTCAGTAATTCATACCGCTTGGCGAAGCTGCACCAACGACAATTTTCCTTGCCACAACCTTTGTTAAATTCATGATCCATGATCTTCTGATAGCTGTCTTTCAGCTGTTCCAGTACTTTTTCTTCATCCTGGTGAAATACAGGTACCCTGATGCTCCTGAACTCACCCTGTTTAGATGGCTGGATATAATCGAACACACCCATGTTCACTTTCCAGTTTTTCTCTTTAAAATTCTCTATCAGTAGCTTGTAAAACACCATCTGACGCCAATAGTCACCTCCATTGGGGTCTTTTTCGCTCGGCGGCGCCGTCATAGCGGATCCAGACTTGTCCGGATCGCCTGTCTTATAATCCACAACAATACAATTGTCGCCATCCAACTCTATCTTATCTATTTTACCCGTCACCGGAACTCCTGCAAGCACATACCTCGGTATATTGAATTCAATTTCCACTTCCTTGGGGAAGGTGGCGATATTGCGTTCGTAGTAGGCTGTCAAAATTGTATGCCCTTGCTCCAGTCTCCGCTCAAATTGTACAGTGGTAAAAGACGGCGCACTGGAATACATGGCTTTATCAAAAAACTCCAATGTATGAGCCAAATCTGGGAATGTTCCCTTACGGGCCTTCATTTCCAGAAACATGCGTTCAAGGGCGCTATGTACCGCACTACCAAAAGCAAGTGCATCATTTTTTTGAAACGGAACCCTGAGTATATTCTCGTAATAAAACGACAGCGGACACCTCAGGTATTTGGACAATGTGGTATAGCTCATGGTGAACTGCTGTAGCACTCTGTCCACCCAAGCTCCATTGGCCGTTTTAATCCTCACTTCGTTTACAGGCTCCAGTGACAACTTCAATTGTTGCAGTATCACTTCTGTGTCTACCTTGCATTCTATCCGCTGGTCCGGCAGGGATACTTCGTCAATAAATAGGGAAGGTGTCAGGCTTTTACCGGCATTATCCTTAATAGCATAAGACAAATGCAGGTATTTCTTCGCCCGTGTCAGCGCTACATAAAATACCCTGCGGGCCACCTCGGTCTTATAGCTGGATTCAGGGTCATCTTTGGTTGCTGTGATCGTGTCTGGAAACTTGTATTCGTTGTTTCCACCCCGCTTGTCTTCCCAGAAATTTTTGGTGCATCCCAGCAGGTACACATACTCAAACTCATTTCCCTTGGCGCTGTGAGCCGTGTAGAAATAGACACCGTTTTCATTTTGAATCACCCGCTCGGCAGGCACCTGTATGTGCTCTGCGTTCATCCTCGTTATCGTATCCAGAAAACCCGCTATCCCAAGCCGGGGTTCGCGGTAACAACTGTCTTTCACAAACTCGAAAAACGTGCGTAGCACCTGCAGGCCCCAAATATGGTCCGTGGTTTGCAGAATATGGTTTACCACCCCACCCTCGTACACGATTTTCTCAAGTAACTGAATCAGCGACAGTCCGGCCTGCTGCTGTTCCCATTCGTCTAGCTTTTGCCCCAGCCTGATAAGCTCTTTAGAAGAAGCTAACCCCAGCGACTCAAACAACAGTCCGTTGGCCAGCACCAGTTTCCAACGCAGCGGTGTTTTTTCAGCTTTCTTACTTTGCAGATAGAGTGCCAGATTCGCAATATCGGCCGACCTGACCCCAAAAAACGGCGCATGTAGTAACTCAAACAGCACTTCTTCGCCATCAAATACCTTTTTGCGTTCCATATCCAGATATCTGAGGACGTTGAGCAGCTGCACGACCATGGGTAGCTCCAGCACATTTACAGACTTTTTACTGTTGTAAGGAATTCCCTTGCGTTCCAGGAGCTGCATTACATTATCGGCCTGCTTATGCTGGGCGTAAATTATTGCCACTTCCTTCAGAGGTACATGCTGTCGTTGCAGCTCTTCTATACTTCGTACCAGGTCTGTTTCTTCCTGTAAAATATTCTGGTATATGTGCACCACCGGCTTCACGGTGGCGTTTTCTGCTTGAAAACGGTAGGCAGCGGAGACTATATTCTTGTCCAGGTTCAGGTCGTGAAGCTGATTGATAAGGCGTTGCTTGTTGTGCCCTATAGAGGTCATGGCCATATCTATTACGGCCTGCGACGAACGGTAGTTATCTGGCAAAACAATAATACGGATATTCGATTTGTGCCGCTCGTAGAAGTCAATGATATTTCTGATACGCGCCCCCTGAAACTCATAAATTCCCTGGTCGTCGTCACCCACTACAAAAATGTTGGGGTCTTCCCAGAACGATGTCAGCATATTCAGCAATTCGTTTTGCGAACCGTTGGTGTCCTGAAACTCATCTACCAAAATAAACTGGTATCTTTCCTGGTATCCCTGTAGCAAGGCCGGCTCCTGCTGAAAAGCTTCCAGCACCCACAAAATCATGTCGTTGAAATCGTACCTGCCCGCTTCATTCATCATCCGGCGGTAGTCGTCATACAAGAACGCCGCTGCGCGGGTGGTTTCCATTCTGCGGATCTCTTCATCCAGTTTGGTTTTGTTCAGGTCTCCTTTTGCAAATCCTTTCCCTGCCCTTTTGTATATATACTCTTCCCTTTCCGGCAGGCTGGCAACATAGGTGTCTATGGCGGTAGAAATATACTCCGGACTCAGATGTTCCTTTCGCATCCCGTCAAACAGCCTGAGTAGTTTGCCCGTATCCATGTATATGTTTCCACTCAGCTTCCGGAGTTTATGACCGGGCGCCAGGCCTTCCAGCAGTTTGTACATAATGTCCGTACGCTCCAGGTCGGTCACAGGCTGCATTTCTACTCTTGCCGTTTGTCCGAAATAATAGGGGTTGTTTTGAATCACATGGTTACAAAACGCATGAAATGTAAATATGTTTATTCTGTGTGCGTCAATGCCAATGATCTGCACCAGTCTTTTACGCATACTGTTGGTTGCTTCGTCGGTATAGGTAAGGCACAATATTTCGTAGGGCTGCACCTGTGCTTCACTACGTAGTAGCGCAGCGATACGCATGGCCAGCACTTCGGTTTTCCCTGTACCCGGACCTGCTATGACCATTACCGCACCATAAATAGTATTTACAGCCTCCCTTTGCCGCTCATTCAGGCTATCGTAACGCGTCTGGAAAATTTCTTCTTTGGTCTGCATAAGAGGATGAAATTAAATCAAAACTGCCAACCCCGGAACGTATTTCGTGGCTGTTGACACATTAAATCAGCATTACTATATCGTCGGTAAGCGGAAACCGATACTGGCCATTGCCGCCCGGATATCTGCAAAGGAACCTCAAAATGATTTTTACCCAAATTTTATCCTGAACTTTACTGAGCAATGAATATTTTTGCACCAAATTTTGGAATAACCCATAAATGTCTGAAGACTTAGAAATGTCCGGCGAAACGTCGGTGGTGATAAACGATATGTACCAGAGCTGGTTTCTGGATTATGCCAGCTATGTAATACTGGAGCGCGCGGTGCCCGCTATCGAAGACGGTATGAAGCCCGTGCAGCGCCGCATACTGCATGCAATGAAGGAAATGGATGATGGCCGTTTCAACAAGGTGGCCAACATCATCGGGCAGTCCATGCAATACCATCCCCATGGCGACGCATCTATAGGCGACGCCATTGTAGGCCTGGGCCAGAAAGACATCATGATAGAAACGCAGGGTAACTGGGGCGATGTGCGCACCGGCGATTCTGCCGCCGCGCCCAGGTACATTGAGGCTCGCCTGTCGAAATTTGCGCTTGAGGTAGCTTTCAACAATAAAACCACCAATTGGCAACTAAGTTATGATGGTCGTAAGAACGAACCCGTAACCCTGCCCATGAAGTTCCCCTTGCTGCTGGCTCAGGGTACCGAGGGCATTGCGGTGGGATTGTCCACAAAAATCCTCCCGCACAATTTCTGCGAACTTATAGACGCATCCATCAAGCACCTGAAAGGCCGAAAATTTGAACTGTTTCCTGATTTCCAGACCGGCGGAATGGTAGACGTGAGCAATTACAATGATGGCGCAAGAGGTGGCAAGATCCGTGTTCGTGCCCGAATAGAAGAAGTTGACAAAAAATCGCTCAACATCAAGGATGTACCCTATGGGGTCACTACGTCTCAACTGGTAGACAGCATCCTGAAAGCAAACGACAATGGTAAGATCCGCATCAAGAGCGTAGTAGACAATACCGCCAAGGATGTGGAACTCTCTATTCAGCTGGCCCCCGGCGTATCTACCGACCAAACCATAGACGCACTTTATGCTTTTACAGATTGCGAGGTAAGTATATCTCCCAACGCATGTATCATTCAGAACGACAAGCCACTCTTTGTGGGTGTCAGCGATATGCTGCGCCACAGCGTGCAACATACCAAGGACCTGCTGTTGCAGGAGCTGAACATCAGGCTTGACGAACTGAACGAAGACTGGCACTATTCATCCCTGGAAAAGATCTTTATCGAAAAACGCATTTACCGCGACATTGAAGAAGAAACTACCTGGGAAGGTGTACTCAAAGCCATAGACAAGGGCCTGAAACCTTACAAAAAGTTGTTCCGCAGAGAAATAACCGAGGACGACATTGTAAAACTGACCGAGATCCGCATCAAACGTATCTCCAAATTCGATTCTTTTAAGGCCGATGAACACATACTTGGTGTGGAAGCATCTATAGCTGAGGTGAAAACCAATATCGAAAACCTCAATGACTATACGATTCGCTACTACGAAAACCTGCTGAAAAAATACGGTAAAGGCCGTGAACGCAAAACCGAGATCCGTCCGTTTGAAACCCTGAATGCCACTACGGTGGCTATTGCCAATGCGAAATTGTATGTGAACTTTAAAGAAGGCTTTATAGGCACAGGGCTTAAAAAGGATGAGTTTGCCTTCGATTGCTCCGATATGGACAACATTATTGTCTTCAAGCGCGACGGCAAAATGGTGGTAACGAAGGTCGCCGACAAATTTTTTGCCGGTAAGGACATCATACACCTAGCCATTTTTCAGAAGAGCGACGAG
>CAIYJV010000215.1 GCA_903926605.1 uncultured Bacteroidota bacterium | reverse complement strand
ACTGCATTATAATCCACTGGCGCGTATATTCCTTGCGTAATACCCGCGCCAGTGGATAGATACAAAGGTAAAATACGTTGTAGATCAGAAGTTATTGACCGCCCCAACGTCAAAAAAACTATTGCCAAAACCTAAGAAGTAAATTTATGTGTGGAGTTGGTGGAGTTGACTTATTAATTATTCTACTACTAATGTGGGCAATTTTTGTTTTGGCGATACTATTTATATTGCTCGCATATTTTACTGTAAAGTTCTTAGTTAAAATATACAATAAAAAAATTAGCTAGGTAGTGGGTTAAACAAGGTAGTAATCACCTTATGTTTCCGTAGAGCCTCTAGAAATGGACGTTGCGGTATAGATGCCCAAAAAACTTTTGGACATGCTTGAAAGTGCCGGGGAGTCCCCTTCGGGAGACTACCCGGAGAAGAAAAATTTACCCTTTAAGGCATCTATAATTATTTTATGATCTTCTTCATCATGCAAACCCGAAACGGTTATAACTCCTACCATTCCGACGTTTTTTATAAATATTGGAATTGAACCTCCTTTAGCAATAAAATCTTTTTCATCAAGACCAAAAGTCTTTTCTAAAGTCATATTACCTTCCTTTAGGTCATTTTTTACACTTAAAGAACTTTCTTCAAATTGCTTTGCCACATTCGCCTTTCGTCTAAGCCAATTATGCTTGTCAGCAGGAAGGTTGTCGTCAACGTATAGAAATATAGTATAGTTGAGCCTCATTATTTCAACAGCTATATTTTGATTTCGATTTTTTGCTAATTCAATAATCTTTGAAGCCATTTCAAATGCAGTCCGGTTAGAAAAGCTATCCAATTCTATTTGCTTTATTATTGATTGTTTTTCAACATTATTCTGGGCCATTGACTATATATTTGATATTAAAGTGATTATTAAAAATAGATACTTCATCTTGTTTATTTACAAGTAAATTTAGTGTATCGCACAATAAATTTGCCACCCCTATATGTTTTCAGTTGTAATTGAAAGTAGCATTGATGAAATGAAGGCACATTAAATCTCTACTTTGGGAGATTTGAAACACCAAGTTAGATGTGAATTTTCAATAAATTCCTTTGTTGTAGTTTTTCTTCCTGCTTTCTCATTCGTTAGTTCAATGTAATAAGTATAAGGTGTCATTTTGAAACTTATTATTCTTCTTGTGTCTCCGGTTTTGATAAAAGCAAGATGATGCATTTTGTAAATAATAAGAGTTTTTGGGGTAGTATCAATTATTTCTTTGTTTGTAATAAGGCCTATTCTCATAGGATCATTTTTCTCGCCATACAATAAACTTAATAAACGACATGGAATAATTCCCTTTGTAAAAAGGCAAGTATATTCTTTTGAGTCGGGGTGAATAATAATTTTTATTGTATCACAATCTACGGAGGTGTCTGATTTAGAAATGCAAGTTGAATCAACAAAGTAATTTTCAGGCTTGTAATATTTTTTTACTATCAATTTGTCATCTTCCTTTTGTTGTAAATCCCCTGATTTGTATTCTTTTAGCCTGTGTTTAACACCTTTTGTATCTGTTTCAGTATAATAATGATAATTGCATGAGCATGTGATTATTAAAGTAATCAGGGAGACAATCAGAATACTTTGTCTGTATGTTTTCATATTAAGGATCAAAGTTAATTAAAATGTATTACAGGCACATTTTTCAGTTATGCGGCAACAGATTTGTTTATCAATCTTCTTACTTGTTCGGCGCTGAAACTACTGCCTCTGGCTGTTTTGAAGCCTGCCTCGTTTAACTCGGTAGCAATTTCACGGAGTGATTTGCCATTACGACTTAACAAGTTGATTACTTTTTTCAAAGAATAATTTCTTTTTTACGTCTCCGAAGAGTCTCCTGAAAGGGACTCTTCGGTATAAATGCCAACAGTACGTTTGGACAGGCTTGAAAGTGCCGGGGGAGTCCCCTTCGGGAGACTACCCGGAGACGCAAATGCCAACAGTACGTTTGGACAGGCTTGAATGTGCCGGGGAGTCCCCTTCGGGAGACTACCCGGAGACGCAATTACCGTTCTACTTTGTAATAGGAGGAGAAAATTTCACGGTTGGTTTAACTTTCGGAAGTAGGCTTGGACGAAAAGACTTTTTTAATTCACAAGCGTAGTCATCTATGAATAATGTGTCTAATTTATCAGTATTGGTTTCATAACATATTGAATCAAGTATTTTTCTCAAAATACGGATAGGCTCTGGGCTATTGTTTGGAATAAACTGTATTACTTTTCTTTCACGATTGAAGCCCCTATAATCTATTGTATATGTAAAGCCGTCATAGATTGAACCCGATTCAACTTTCCAAGTATAATCATTTTCATAAGTTCTATTTTGAAGAATGCCTTTTATTTGACTAAAAGTAGCGTCTGTGAAATGACCTGAAAAATAAAGCATTCTACCCGCAAATTTCTCATGACGCATCAACACAAAATGTCCATTACTGTCTATTTCTAAATAATTTGCCAAGTAAAAATCCCACGAATCAGTATTTTCATTTTGGTGCCACGTATAAGCCGAGAATTTCAACTCTGTTGAGGGAAAATCTTTTCCAGCCTGATCGTGTGGTTTTAAGGCACATCCAACGAATACAAATACGGCTAATAAATAGATAGTCAGTTTATACGAGGTAATACTACTTTGAGTATTTCGTTCCATATTGCCGTGACGCATAAAATTCAACTTTGAATAAAGGTAATCGTAGAATTGAAAAGTGCCACATTTTCTGCCACCCCTGACTGCATAAAAACACAAAAGCCGCTCTGGGAGCGGCTTTGATTGTGATAAGTGTGATCCCGTTGGGACTCGAACCCAAGACCCATACATTAAAAGTGTATTGCTCTACCAACTGAGCTACGGAATCTTAACCAAGTTTTGCACAAGTATTTTACTACTTGTTATCGTACTTAATTATCTATTTATAAGAACTATTTCCACCGATTGTTTTTCAAATCGGAGCGCAAAGATAATAACATCTCCTTTGTTTCAAAATGTTTTTGTCGATAACTTGAAAATTTTTGTCAAATAATTTATTTCTTCATCCCTTTTGCATTGCTTTCCATGCGCTTATTCCGCCAGACATATTGTACAACCGGCCGAATCCATGGCCTTCAAGCCTTTGGGCCGCTATCACGCTGCGAATTCCCTTTTCACAATACAATACCAGGTCTTTGTCCTTATCCAATTCCTGTTTCCGGCTCATGACCGTACCCAGGGGTATGCACTCCCCACCAATATTATAATCCAGGTGTTCGGTCAGTTCTCTTACGTCCACGAGCAGAAAATCCCTGCCTGTCTCTATCCAATGTTTCAATTCGTGTACAGACAGTTGTTGCATGTGGCCGCGCCGTTGCTTCGGTTGTTACGCTTGGTGGTCTTCTTCGGTAAGTGCGCGCCACAGGGCGTCTTTCAGCTCTACCAGCCCCTGGCTGGCCAGGGATGATATAAAGACGTGGGGTATGTTGTCGGGTAGTGTTTTTGCAATGGCCACTTTCAATTCTTCGTCCAGCATCTCTGACTTGGATATGGCGATCACCATTTTTTTGTGCAGCAGTTCGGGATTATATTGTTCCAGCTCGCTGATCAGGATCTCGAATTCCCTGCCATAGTCTTCGGCATCGGCGGGGATCAGGAACAGTAACACGGCATTTCTTTCTATATGGCGCAGGAAGCGATGACCCAGGCCCTTGCCTTCTGCCGCGCCTTCTATTATCCCTGGCAAGTCTGCCATGCAGAACGACCTGTTCTCCCGGTAAGACACGATGCCCAGTTGAGGCGCCAGTGTGGTAAAGGCATAGTTGGCTATCTTGGGCTTTGCGGCACTGAGCACAGACAAGAGCGTAGACTTGCCCGCATTGGGGAATCCCACCAGACCTACGTCGGCAAGTATCTTCAGCTCCAGCGACTTCCAGCCTTCCACACCCATCTCGCCGGGCTGTGCATATTCGGGAGCCTGATTGGTGGGGGTGGCAAAGTTGTAGTTACCCAAGCCGCCACGGCCACCCGGCAGCCATACGATCTCTTCACCGTCGTGCAGTATTTCTGCTTCTACTTCGCCGGTCTCTTCGTCGCTGGCCACGGTGCCCAGTGGCACCTCCAGAATAATGTCCTTGCCTTCGGCGCCCGTGCATTTGTTCTTACTGCCCGATACGCCATCTTCTGCCTTTACGTTTTTGTAGTAGCGCATGTGCAGCAGGGTCCACAACTGGCTGTTGCCGCGCAGTATGATATGTCCGCCCCTGCCGCCGTCGCCGCCGTCGGGACCCGCCATGGCGTTGAACTTGGTACGCGCAAAATGCGCACTGCCCGCGCCTCCTTTGCCGGAGTGGCAGAATATCCTGATGTGGTCTACGAAATTTCCTTTTTCCAATTTGGCTTAATAAGATGGTAAAATTACGAAACTACAAGCCAAATGCCGCCAGGGATATTGTCCCTGCCAAAAACTGCGCTGCGTTGGGTGCAACGGTGCTAAGAAATATACTGTCCGATATGTGCCGAAAGTAACTTGAAAGTGTCTTCTACAGATTTTTCACCATTCACCGTCACCAACTTGCCCTGGTGTTCGTAATAGCCGGCAACTGGCTTGGTCTTGGCATGATATTCCTTGATGCGCTTGGTGACCACCTCTTCGTTGTCGTCGCTTCGGCCTGAACTGGCGCCGCGATTGATGAGCCGCTTGATGAGTTGTTGTTCTTCTACCTCAAGCGACAATACCAGATTGATGGAGGTGCCTTTGAACTCGAGCAGCTTGTCCAGCGCCAAAGCCTGAGCTTCGGTACGGGGAAAGCCATCGAACACGAAACCGCGCGCATCGCCCGATTCATCGATCCTGCTGCTTATCATTCCTATCACAACTTCGTCTGGCACCAGCATACCCTGGTCCATAAATTTTTTCGCTTCCAGACCCAGCGTGGTCCGGTTAGTTACTTCTGAACGCAACAGATCTCCGGTAGAGATATGCTGCAATTTATAAGTGGCTATTATATTTTCAGATTGAGTTCCTTTTCCGCTTCCGGGAGGGCCAAACAAAACTAAGTTGAACATAGTGCGCGTTTTCAATGCGACAAAAGTAATTAACGTTCACTAAATACAGGAAAGATTTTTAGATAATTCACATCACATACAGACAAATAAAACTGTGTTGGGATGGCAATTGTCACTTTTTCAACAACACGATCACTTGCTGGCGAACAGCTGTTTTTTCAGTTCGTCGCCATATTCGCGCCAGCTACCCGGAGCCAGATCTGCCACATTGAGACTGCCGATAGAAAAACGCAGGAGCCGCAGGGTGGGAAATCCTGCAGCCGCGGTCATTTTTCTAACCTGCCTGTTCTTGCCTTCGGTAAGTGCGAGCGATATCCACGATGTGGGAATTTCTTTCCGGAAACGCACGGGCGGGTCGCGGTCCCAAAGCCAGACGGGCGCGCTTATTTTTTCGGCTTGCGCTTTTCTGGTCAGGTACATTTTACCATCCACATTTATCTGCACACCCTGCCTCAATTTTTGTAATGCCGCCTCTGTAACATCGCCATCCACCTGCACCAAATACGTCCGTGCATGTTGGCGTGATGGGTCCAGCAATTGTTGTGTGAGCAATTTGTCGTCGGTGAGTAAAAGCAAACCTTCGCTGTCGTAGTCGAGCCTGCCAACCGGATATACATTTTTAGGTATGCCCTGAAAAAAATCTGCCAGTGTTTTTTTATCTGCCTCGGGAGAAAATTGCGACAACACGCGGTAAGGCTTATTGAATGCGAAGTAGCGCGACATATAAAAAGTGATTTTGCTGAAATCCGCTCGTAGTCTACGTTTCAGCCTAAAAAAAAAGTCCGGCAATGTTGTGTGGTTGCCGGACTGTTATTAAGGATGGGTTAGTAAATGCTATCCTGATACAATATTAGATAGTTTTTTTTCTACCAAAAAAAATAATTTGTTTTTTTTCAAAAACATGCTTGGGTTGTCAACACGTAATTCACAAAATGCGAATTGCATGTTCCCATACAACAGCTCCCGGGAATTAGTCTGCGCTATAAAAATCAAACCGTATTTTTACCAAACAATTCGCTGCCGTTTTTTTGTACATGCCACTTTTTCTCTACCATATTTTCTGCGCGCTTTATAAGCTTGGTATTGTGCTGGCGTATCCGTTCAGCGACAAGGCAAACCAGTGGATCAAGGGACGAAAGAACTGGAGGCAACAAATAAATACGCAGGCCCTGGCCGGCAAGAAAAAAATCTGGATACATTGTGCTTCACTCGGCGAATTTGAACAGGGAAGACCACTGATAGAAGCCATACGGAAACAGTACAAGGATCATGGCATAGTGCTTACGTTTTTCTCCCCTTCCGGATACGAGATACGTAAGGATTATGATCAGGCAGATCTGGTTTGTTACCTGCCTATGGACAGCAAAAAAAATGCGTCCGATTTTATTGCGCTCATCAAACCCGATATCGCTATTTTCGTCAAGTACGAGTTTTGGTATTTTTATCTTTCCCAGCTCAGGCGTTGCGGTATTCCCACGCTACTTGTATCGGCAGCGTTCAGGCCGCAACAGCCTTTTTTCAAATGGCATGGCGGGCTGTTCCGGAAAATGCTGGGTTGCTTTACAACCCTATTTGTGCAGGACGATATGTCGGCCGGTCTGTTGCGCGACATTGGTTTCGCTTCCAATGTGGTGGTGGCCGGAGACACCCGGTACGATCGTGTTGCAGATATAGCGGGCAGAGTGAGGGCGTTGCCTGTGGCTACAGAATTCAAGGGCACGGCACAGGTACTTATTGCCGGCAGTACATGGCCCGCTGACGAAAAGCTGCTTTCGGGTTGTATGGATGAGTTACCGCCAGATTGGAAAATGATCATCGCACCTCACGAGATACATGAGTCGCACCTGGTCCAGATCACGCAGTTGTTTGCAGATCAGGTGATATTGTATTCAGAATGGATGGCTGGTAAAAAAGACCCCTCCAGGCGCGTGCTGGTGATAGACAATATTGGTATGCTGTCCAGCTTGTATGCCTATGGCGATCTGGCCTACATTGGTGGCGGATTTGCCAAGGGCGGCATTCACAATATTCTCGAACCTGCCGTGTATGGCTTGCCCGTTGTCTTCGGTCCGGTCTACCAGAAGTTCATAGAGGCCAATGCGCTCGTAGCTGCAGGCTACGCTTTCCCCGTTTCCGACAAAGAAACTTATTCTGCTATTCTGCAAAAGCTGATCACAGACACTGCGTATCGCGCTGAGATCTCTGCCGGACTTAAAAAATTTATGAGCCATCATATAGGTGCCACGCAAACCATATTGTCTCATATAGCCTCACATCAATGGCTGGACTAAATGTGGTCACCCTCTCTTCGAAGTAGATTCGAATACATCGTATACAGCCAGGTGCATTTCAAGTTTTCGCTCATAAAAACGGATTCATCATTAGCCCGGATGGGCTAAAACGTGAATAGCCGGAGGTGAAACCCTCGATAGGCATTACCAGCTCAAAACGCTTTCATCGGTGAACAATTAATGGCATTTATTCACTGCCGCGAAGGCTCAAATTACACCCCATCCCGGTCAGACTGCAGATATTATAGTTATATTTGCTTTCCTGTAAAATCATGTGACATGAAAAATAATATAGCAGTGCGGTCTTTGTTTGCGCTTGCGGTCATTCTTGGGATGATTGTCTTTTGTTCGCACACGGCGAATGCCGGGTACAAAATGAAAAAAGACAAATCGCACAACCGCATTACCACCGCCGACCCCGGTGAGCTAAGCTACGACCTGAAGCACCTTACTTTTCAATTGCACATTACAGATACTTCCACCTTTGTTATAGGAGATGTTACTGCCGGCGCAGTAGTTACCGCAGATTCCCTAAGCCAGTATTTTTTTGAGCTGGACAGCACTATTGTCATAGATTCGGTAAAATACAACGGCGCACCGGCTACTGTATCGCGTACAGGCAATGTGAGCAAACTTATTTTTCCGGCTACGCTTTTTGCGGGCTCTTATTTCAATGCGGAGGTGTTTTACCACGGTGTTCCGCCGGCTTCTGGTGGTTTTTTTACAGGCCTTACCCATGCGGTGTCATCGGGCGGCACACACATGGTGTATTCCGTAAGCGATCCCTGGGCAGCCAAGGATTGGTGGCCTTGTAAACAATGCATAGATGACAAAATAGATACGGTAGATATGTTTGTGTCCGTACCCGCAGGTGTACGCGATGGCAGCAATGGCGAACTGGCAGGCGTAGACTCTACCACCCACCCCGGCTTTTGGAACTTTCACTGGCAGTCGCACTATCCTATTGACTATTACCTCATTTCTATTTCTGCGGCACGATATGTGGAATCGCGCGCCTATATGCACTTTTCGGGCAGTTCCGACTCTATGCTCGTTCAGAATTTCTTTTACGATACGACAACTTTCTACCCGCAGTACAAAGCAGAATATGATAGCATAGGCCAGATCATAGATTATTTCTCCACCCTATTCGGGCGCTATCCGTTCTGGAAAGAGAAATATGGCATGTGCTATACCACACTGCCGGGCGGTATGGAGCACCAGACCATGACCACCATAGGCAATCCATACACTTCTTTTACACCCTGGACCTACATTATTGCACACGAGCTATGCCACCAGTGGTTTGGCGACAATGTCACTTACCGCGAATGGGGCGATACCTGGCTTAGCGAAGGTTTTGCCACTTTTGCCGAACAGCTTTTTTACAATCGCTTCTGGACTCCTGCTGCTGCAAAAAACCATAGGGCGGCACTGAATAACAATGCCATGAGCAACCCTTGTGGCCGTATATGGGTGACCGATACTTTGTTGGCTGATTCGCTTTTTTACCAACGGCTGGTTTACAACAAAGGACAGGCAGTGGTAAATATGTTACGTTACACAGCCCCTGTAGACAGCTTGTTCTTCACGGTGCTAAAAACCTACCAGCAGCGGTATGGTCTTTCAAATGCATCTACAACTGACCTCAAAACCATCGCAGACTCGGTATATGGCATGAATCTGGACACGTTCTTCAATCAGTGGATTTACGGACAGGGGTATCCGCAATATCGCATCTGGTGGAACCAGACAGGGTCAGACGTTTACCTTAAACTGGTTCAGACCGCATCCTGCGCGGGCACTACACCGCTGTTCAGTACGTTCCTGGAACTACAGCTTCACAGCGCCACCTCCGACACTTTCCTAAAGGTGTTTAACAATGCCGACACCCAGATCTATAACTTCACCTGGGCGCCCACCATGACCACAGTCTACCTCAACCCGAATGTTTGGACACTCTGCAAACTGCTGGGCACGGTGCAGTTGGATACCACATTGGGAGTTACCATCCCCGTAGCATCCGGAATATCCGTATCTCCAAACCCCACCCACAATTATTGGGAGGTGATGCGCGTTCCGGCCAACGCAATGCTGGTGTTGTATGATGTGCTGGGCAATACCGTTTGGAAAGGTAAGAGCACCACTGGCAAAACCCGGATACCCGGAGAGGGGCTGCCTGCTGGAAACTATACGCTGCAATACCGCTCTGCGACCGACACGGGAACGCTCAGGCTTGAACACTGGTAACGGATACCTTCCGGATCATGGTATAAATAGGATTTTGCCGGATTATTTTTTACCTTGTCGTCAAATTTCTAGTCATGTCAAGTCCATCATTTTATACACGGCTGCAACAGGAACTGCAGGAGATAAGGGAAGCAGGATTGTTTAAGAACGAACGTATCATAGACTCTGAACAGGGTGCCGAGATCACGGTAAACGGTAAGACGGTGCTCAATTTCTGCGCCAACAACTACCTGGGTCTGTCATCTCACCCCAGGGTCATAGAGGCCGCCCACAAGACCATAGACGATCGCGGATATGGTATGAGTTCGGTACGCTTCATCTGCGGCACTCAGGACATTCACAAAGAACTGGAACAGAAACTGGCAAAGTTCCTCGGTACGGAAGATTCTATACTTTATGTGGCTTGTTTCGATGCCAATGGCGGTGTATTCGAACCATTGCTGGGCGACAACGATGCGATTATTTCAGACGAACTCAACCATGCATCTATTATAGACGGTGTCAGGCTTTGTAAAGCCCAGCGCGGCAGGTACAAACACAACGATATGGGCGATCTTGAAGCCCAGCTTCAGGCATTCTCCGGTGCCCGGACCCGTATCATTGTTACCGATTCCGTATTTTCTATGGATGGCACCATAGCCCAGCTCGACAAGATCTGTGACCTTGCCGACAAGTATGATGCACTGGTCATGATAGACGAAAGCCATTCGTCTGGTTTCATGGGCGCCACCGGAAGGGGCGTGCATGAGTTGTGCGGCGTAATGGGACGTATAGATATTATTACCGGCACCATGGGCAAGGCCTTAGGCGGCGCTTCCGGTGGGTTTACAAGCGGTAAAAAAGAAATCATAGAAATGCTGCGCCAGCGTAGCCGCCCTTACCTTTTCTCCAATTCGCTGGCTCCATCTATAGTGGGCGCTTCTATAGCCGTGCTGGATATGTTGAGCGAAACTACCGCGCTACGTGACAAGCTGGAAGAAAATACACTGTATTTCCGCAAGCGAATGACGGAGGCCGGCTTTGATATCAAGCCAGGTACGCATGCCATTTGTCCCCTCATGCTTTACGACGCAGTGGTGGCACAGAAATTTGCCGCACGTATGCTGGAAGAAGGCGTATATGTAGTAGGATTTTTCTATCCTGTTGTGCCCAAGGGTCAGGCAAGAATCAGGGTTCAGATCTCAGCCGGACACGACAGGCATCATCTGGATCGCGCAATAGATGCATTTATCAAGGTTGGTAAAGAACTGGGCGTGATCAAATGAAGCATGACCGGCGAAAAATCACGGCCGGAAATGACCACATACAACATTTAAAATTATTTTTTGACAATATGTCAGAAATTAATTAAAAACTATTTTATCTTGCGCTTACTTTATGAAACACTTCCTACTGAGAATACTGGCCGTGTTGGTTCTGCTTGGCGGAATGAGCAGTTGCGGCACGGGGGATCACTACCTGAAAAGGCATAAGTTTTACAAAAAGACCTGGCACCGCCGTTGGGCGCGGCCCGGCAGGCACTACGGTACCGGCTATTTCTGATAGCGCGGCGTTGCCGTAACCTGTATGCACGTGCTGTTCAGCTTCGTGAAACCGTTGATTTTTTTCTACTGCAGATTTTTCGCTGGCTTTCTATGCCGGACGTAAATTTTGTTCGTTTGGTTTTTTTGTACCCACCCGGGCGCCATTCTTTGCCGCAACAAGTTGGGTGTACAAAGGCATCCGTACAGGCGAAAATGACTACTTCGTTGTGGAAGGTTAGCCCAACTTTCCGGTGTATCCGGATTTGGCTTCAATGTGACTTGGCGGCTTGAAATTTTCGAATATATTTGTTCCACACACTGACATCATGCTCGAAGTAAATTTTGCGCCGTTCCCTGTACTGAAAACAGAACGCCTCCTCCTGCGGGAGATCATACCTGCCGATGCCGGCGAACTTTTTTACATGCGCTCCAGCCCGGTGGTCATGCAATATATAGACCGCGAACGGGCAAAGACCATCGACGATGCCCAAAAGATGATCGCACTGTACGACACACTTCTTAAAAAAGGCGAAGGCATTAACTGGGGTATAACTTTATCCGGTTCTGATGAAATGGTAGGGCTGATCTGTCTTTGGCAGATACAGAAAGAAAATTACCGTGCCGAGGTAGGCTATATGCTTCACGATGGCTATCACCGCCGGGGAATCATGAACGAAGCCCTGGTAGCGGTTATTGCTTATGCGTTCCAAAGGCTGCAGCTGCATTCGCTCGAAGCCATTGTAAACCCGGACAACGACGCTTCTGTCAGCTTGCTCGAAAAAAATGGTTTTGTCCGGGAAGGCCTGTTCCGTGAAAACTACTTTTTCAATGGCCGTTTTCTCGATTCCGGAGTCTATTCCCTGCTAGCACCAAAGACTACTTCATCACAACCTGAATAGTCTTCCTGGTTTCCTGTTTCAGCAGTATTTGTTTCCCTTTGGTCAGTTGTTCAAGGATTGTGGCATTGTAATGGCGAATCGTTAGCAGGCTCACGCCATGGTTAGTGAGCACTTTATAGTCTTTCCCTAATACTTCGACCAATGCGCTCACCCTGTCTTCGCGATTGTCTATACTGGTCACGAAACTGATCGCAGCATTCTGTATGATGTTCACCTTTATTTTTAACTCATGAAATATGGCATACAAACGGCTCAGATTATCCTCTGTGATAAAAGAAAAGTCCCTGGTGGTGACCTGCAATAACACCTGATCCTGTTTCAACACGATTAGCGGCGGATACTGGTCGTTCGGGTCAGCGTCCCTGATCACCGAACCTTGCAGATCCTTGTCCAGAAAGCATTTTACATAAAGCGGAATGTGGTTGTTCTGTAACGGCTTTATGGTCTTGGGGTGAATGATCTGTGCTCCATAATAGGCCATTTCTATTACTTCGTTATACGACAGAGCGTCAATTTTCACGGTGTCGGGAAATTGTTTGGGGTCGGCATTCCTGAAACCATCCACATCCTTCCAAATCGTTACCGACTGCGCACCCAGCATGGCGGCAAGCATGGCCGCAGTATAGTCTGACCCTTCTCTGCCCAGTGTAATGCTATTGCCCTGGGGTGTAGCGCCAATGAAACCCTGTGTCACCACTATTTTATGTTGCTCCAGCGGCATTCCGATCAGTAGCTTCGCATGCCGGGTGGTCTGTCCCCAGTTTACAGCGCCGTCGCGGTAGGTGTCGTCCGTCCGCACTACCGTACGTGCGTCTACCCATGCGTTGTCCAGTCCGTTTTGTGCCAGCATCTTGCTGAACAGGCAGGTGGATAGCAGTTCGCCCACCACTACGATCTGGTCGTAGGAATAGTCGAAATTCCGTGTGTCGGCCCGGACGATCCCCTTTTCCATTTCTGCAAAAAAAGTTTCGATCAATGCCACAGTCTCGTGGAAATATGAGCCAGACAGCAGATTTTGTGCATACTCCAGATGTTGCTCTTTCAGCAGCGTTGCGTATTTACGCGCTTCTTCTTTTTCACTACCTGCGGCAAGGCGCACGATCTGCTCCAGCGCATTGGTTGTTTTGCCCAATGCAGACACAACTATCAGCAATGGCAATTCGGCTGCCGTAATCAGGGGCAGCAATGCAGTCATTCTGTGGGCATCTGCTATGGAGGCTCCTCCAAACTTATATACCTTCATTCTCCCGGCCAGTATTTATTTTTTGGTAGCGAAATACATAAATCACTCCACCCACTGCAAATGTAATCAGCCGGACGGGCATAAAAACACTTCTCAGCGACAAGAATGCCGGGGGCCGGGTGGTCAGTAAATTATTTTATTATTTTATCCGCGAGTATCACGATTTTTTCTGTAGACAACGGCTTGTTGATAAAATCCACTACGTTTTTGTACTCGTAAGACCGACGAATCTCTTCTTTCTCGAGCGAAGAAGTCAGCATTGCCACCTTGATGCCGGTGGTAAACGATCCTGGCAGTCTGTCAAATTCATCAAGGAATCCAAAACCATCCATGATGGGCATGTTAATATCCAGCAGTATGACTTCGGGACCTGATTCGTTCGCTGCAATCAGTTCATTGAGCAGTTGCAATGCTCTCATTCCCGAAATACAAACATCTATCCGGTCAGCAATACCGGCACTTTTCAGTTTCCGTTCGTTGATGAAATTTGATATTTCATCATCATCTACTAAGAGTATCCGTTTTAATTTCATCATAAACGCGAATAGTTAGTTTCTAAGGTTTAAGGTTTGGTAATTTTACTATAAAGCTGCTTCCCCTTCCTTGTTCGGATGTAACGCTTATTAATCCGCCTAGCTTATTAACAATTTCCTTGCAAATATACAAACCTAAACCAGAACCTACCGACTTTTCAGAGTTTCTATAAAACATTTCAAATATTTTATCTATTTTATCGGCAGCTATCCCCTCTCCGTTATCATGTATCGTAAGATATCCATACGAACTGTCGGCATGAAAATGCAGGTTTATAGTGGGACTCGGCTCGTTGGCCCGCTGGTAAATTACCGCATTGGAAAGTAGGTTGTTCAAGACTGTGGCAACCCGGTGGCGGTCTGAATAAAAAGGTAACTGTTCGTTGATCTGGGTTCGGAAATAGACAAAACGGGAGTCCGTATTAAATTTAAGAGATTCCTTACCGTTTGCAACCAGATCTGCCATCTCTATTTTTTCGGACTGCAATTCCATTCTGGAGTTTTTCGAGTAATCCAGTATTTCTTTGATGGTCTCATCTATTTTGTCAATGCTGCGTGTCATCATCATCAGGTACAACTTCAGCTCTTGGGCATCATCGGTAGATGAACAAAGGTCTACCAGTCCATGAAGGGACAGCAATGGTGCGCGCAGGTCGTGCGAAGTACTGTACACAAAGCGGTCCAATTCTGAATTTATTTTTTTCAGTTCGGCATTCTGCTGTTCCTGTAGTTGCTCAGCCATCTTGCGTTCGGTTACATCGCGTATAGCAGATTGGGTGCCAATGATGCGTCCGTTTTCTATTACCTTGCACACCCTGGTTTCCAGCCAGCAGATAGTACCGTCGCCTCGCAAGCCTTTGTACTCAAAAAAATCGGGCACGTCTTCGCCGGCTATGCGTTTGTTGTGCCGCTCACGCAGCAATTCGCGGTATTCGGGTGCCACATAATCTTCAAGTACAGTGCCCTCCAGTTCTTCTCTGCGGAATCTGAACACTTTTAAAAACTGATCGTTGGCAAAAACCAGCCGGCCTTCAATGTCATCTACTACCAGTGCATCGCTAATGTTTTCAACTACCTGGTGGTATTTATGTTCGTTGTATTGCAGCAGCAACTCAGCCTCTTTTTGCGCGGTTATGTCGTGCGAGGATCCAAACGAACGAATTGGTTTTCCTTCGCTGTCGTAAAAGGTTTCTGCTATTTCTCTGATGTATTTTGTTTTGCCGCTCGCCAGCACTAGTCTGTGCACTACCTCAAAGGGCTTCTTTTCGGCCACGGACACTACATAGGCTTCGCGCACCATATCAACTTCGTCCGGGTGTACATGATTCAGAAAATAATCGTAAGACGGCTCAACCGATCCCGGTTCCAGATCGAATATCCGGAAAATTTCATCAGACCAAAAATACCTGCCGGTTGGTATGTCCAGCTCCCAGCTCCCTATATGTGCCTGGCGTTGTGATTCGTTGAGCAGTTCCCGGCTGCGACTCAGATTTTCTTCTATTACCTTCTTCTCGGTGATGTCTATGGTTATCACAGACAAACCCTCTTCCACCGGCTCTACCTTAAATTCAAACCATCGGCGCTCGCCATTTGAGAATAAATAAACCTCCTCAAAATCGTCGAAACGACGTAGCTCCATGCATGTTTTATATTTTTTGAACACTATGGTGTCCTCTACACCGGGATACATTTCCAGCATGGTCTTGCCTGTCAAAGTCTCGGGCACCTGAAATGCCTGGGCCGCTGCAGCCTGGTTCACGTAGAGGTACTTCCAGTCGTATCCCAGCACCATATACCCGATATAATTGTTTTCGAGCGTTCGCTTCAGCAGATTTTCGGCCTTTATACGCTCGGTGCGCTCCCGTTCGACGTCAGAGATATTCCGGAAAAACCCCTGAGTTCCTTTATACAAACCTTGTTCAAAAACCGGCACGACGGTTCCCGATACGTCCACAATTTCCCCGTCTTTTCTGATCATCCGGGCATGGGGTAGGTGCACGGTCTTGCCGGAACGAAGTTTCTCCAATCGCTCCCCATGCTTCACAAGTGTCTCTGTTGTCACCACATCTATCAGGCGCAAATCGACCAGATCTCCTTCATCGTATTTCAGGTTTTTCTTCCAGGCCTGGTTCGCCCAAATTATCTTGCCTTCGGGCGACACTGTATTTATCATTTCATCGGTGGTCTGAAGCAAGAACTCATATTTGTTCTTTGTTACCAACAATTCCTCTTGTGCACGCCGTGCCTCCGAAATATTGTTGTGTGCTACCACCACAGAATGCGCATCGTTTTGCAGTGGCATTACCCGGAACAGGTACCAGCTACGCCGCCCGTTGTGCTCCAGCGAATAAGGGAATTCCACTAGTTTGGTTTCTCCGTGCATCACTCTTCGCACCGCCTCCAGTGCTGCTGCCGAAAGATTGCCGCCTGATGCTTTCCCGGCACACTCAGTCAAGCAATTTACGCCCTTCTTGTACCGGGGCAGTTCCAATCCTTTATGTAAATTATTGTCAAACTCTTCCCAGGCTTTATTGGTGGCCACAACCACACCTTCCTTATCCAGTACCGCCACCTGTGACGTAATGGAGTCCAATACGCTCTGGTAAAATTGCTCATGTTCAAAGAGTTTCCGCTCTACGGTTTTCAATGCCGTAATATCGGTGATACATCCTGTCCTTATCCATGAATTGTCGGTTTTACGTGTTGGCTTGCTCGATGCTTGCAACCATTTTATTCCGGTCGGGTTGGTGATCCTGAATTCAGTAACGTGTACTGTTTCTTGTGCGGCGGCATCGACCACATCTATTCTTACTTTCTCTCTGTCGTCCGGTAAGATGCGGCTGAAAATGACAGCGCTGTCTGCGTAAATCTCGTCAGGGGTCAGTCCCCACATCTCTACCGAACCCGGACTTACATAAAGGAAGTCCATTTTTTTATCCTGCGAGACCCGATATTGGTAGAAATTGGCAGGTATATCTACTGCAACTTCACTTATTTTTTGCCGAAACACATCGTGGTCGGTCGCATGCGGTTGTGCCTTAATTTGATCTAAAAACGTTCCCAGTTTGGCGGCAAAATTTTGTTTGCTTACCAAGGGGAAGTCAATTTTTGCTCCAAAGTTTTCCTTTACAAACGCCTTAAATAATTCAAAAACTTCCAGATTGTCTGGAATGCAATCGTTGCTCATCTACTTGTTGTATATATGTTAACCATTTGCCTTTCTATCGAACAGAATCCATTGAAATAAATAAATTTTTTATTTTTCAAAAATACATAGTAAAATCAGGCCAAAAGCCCGCTAGTCATACTTTTGAGGTCAATAATTCCCTACACACAAAAAAAGAATGTGTTGAAATTAATAATAAAGCACGATAAAATCGTGCTTTACTTAGAAAACCAGAAAAATTTTGTTCAACTTATTCCTTGTACATGAACCATTTGGCGAGCTCTTTGTAACTGGCTTTTTTGCCGTACATAAGTATGCCCACCCTGTATATACGACCTGCCACCCAGACGGTGAACACAAAGCCGCCGGCCAGCAATCCCATAGACACCGCAAGTTGCCACATGGGCACCCCGAACTGCAACCGGATCATCATGGCAATGGGCGATGTAAAGGGGATCATCGACAACCAAACGGACAACGAAGAATCGGGATTGTTGATGATGACAGACTGCGCCAGCATAAATGTAAAGACCAGCGGCGCCGTGACGGGTAGAATAAATTGCTGGGTCTCTGTCTCGCTGTCTACGGCGGAGCCAACGGCTGCGAATATGGCACTGTAGAGCAGATAGCCGAACAAGAAATAAAACAGGAAACATCCCACAGTATAGGGGACATTGATATTAGACAGCGACCGCATTACTTCGCCCATTTCGTTGTCCCCCTGCGGAGTCATTGCTGCAGTTTGGGCAGCGTCTCCGGCTGCACCCTGCACCATCTTCACCTGCTCGGTCTTAGACTTCATGGTGCTCTTCATCAAAGCAGGCCCTGCTGCGTAAAATAATCCTACCGAAAGCAATATCCACAGCAGGAACTGGGTAAGACCCACCATGCCCACACCGATGATCTTGCCCATCATGAGCTGAAATGGTTTTACCGACGAAATGATCACTTCTATGATCCTGCTTATTTTTTCTTCTATTACACCGCGCATCACCTGCACACCATAGATGAACAGACTCATGTAGATAATGATGGCGCAGAGCATACCTATAATGAGTGTCACAACGGAATGAGCATCCTTTTCACCTTTGTCGGTCAGTTGTTTTACCTCCAGGTGTACCGATTTTTGCACACCCGCCAGCACGGCAGAATCTATGTGGGCATCGGCCAGCCTGTGTGCCTGCGCTACCGTATTTATTCGCTCCTCTATAGATTGAGTCGTAAGGGCACTGGGTTTCTTTTTACCAAGCAGCTGCACATCGGTCATAGAGGCCGGAATATAAAGCAGGAACTGAGATTCGGTCTCTGGTTTTGTAAATGTTTCCTTCACGGTTGCAAAGGCACCTTGCTCGTACACGAACTGCATGTTTGCGGTATTCTTCAGTTTGCCGGCAAACCAGCCGCTTTCGTCTACCACCGTTACGATCTTATTCTCGCCCATGGCATCCTGGTTTATGGCCAGATAGCTTATCAGCGCTATCATGCCCACAAACAAAAACGGCACGAGAAACGTCAGCACCAGGAATGACTTTTTCTTTACCCTTGCCAGGTATTCGCGTTGTATTATAAGCAGTATCTTGTTCATATTATCGGGCTTTACTTACTGTCTGAATAAAAATTTCGTTCATGGTGGGTATTACTTCTTCCAGCTTGTACACCGACACACGCGGCAGCAAGCTCTGTAGCACATCATTTATTTTGTAGCCCTCATTTATCCTGATGGTCATGTGGTGCAAATCGTCTGTTTTCCCCGACTTGACGATCGTGAATGGCTCATGGCTCCCTTCATACAACGCCGTCCCTTCATACTCCACGTTAAATGTGTTGTTGCGGTACGAATTGCGGATGTCTTTTACTTTGCCATCCAGTATTTTTTTCGAGAGGTTGAGCAATGCTATCGAGTCGCACAATTCCTCTACGCTCTCCATACGGTGGGTAGAGAAAATAATGGTGGTCCCCTGCTTGTTCAGCTCCAGGATCTCGTTTTTAATGAGCTCTGCGTTCACAGGGTCGAAACCGGAAAAGGGTTCGTCCAGTATCAGCAACGACGGGTTGTGTATCACCGTGGCCACAAACTGGGCCTTCTGCTGCATACCCTTGGAAAGTTCTTCTATTTTCTTATTCCACCACCCCTGTATCTCCAGCCGCTCAAACCAGTATCGGGCTCTTTTTTTTGCCTCGTCCATAGACAAGCCTTTCAACCGGGCCAGATACAGTATCTGCTCGCCGATCTCCATTTTTTTATACAAACCCCGCTCCTCGGGCAAATAGCCTATCTGCTCTATGTGCGATTGGTTGAGGCGCTCACCGTTCATTAATATTTCTCCCGAATCGGGTGCGGTGATCTGGTTGATGATGCGGATAAGTGATGTTTTGCCCGCACCATTAGGCCCCAACAACCCAAATACTTTGCCTTGCTCCACTTCAATACTCACGTTGTCCAGCGCGCGCTGACCCGCATACTGTTTTACAATATTCCGAATGCTTAACATGGTCCTTAATTATTGCTCAAAATAACAAAAAAATTTTTATTAAAATATATTTATTACGCCATTGAATTTGTTTCCTGTTTCCTTTTTACTTTTGGCCGTTATGACATCAGATATTGTTTTAAAAATTAAGCTGGATGAGCTGAAAATGCCCTCCGAAATACAATGGACTGCCGTAGACGGTGGCGTAGTGGATCCACAGGCCGCCAAAGCCTTTTTGTTGGGCCTTTGGGATGGCGCAGAAAAAACGGCCATCCGTATAGATCTCTGGACCCAGAAAATGGAGATCAACGAAATGAACGATTTCTTTTTCCAGACGCTTATCGGCATGGCCGACACCTATGTGCGTGCCACCAACAACACGCCGCTGGCCGAAGAAATGAAAGCATTTGCAAGGGACTTTTTAAAGAAAGCCTCCGAGTCGCAATACCCGCAGTAGTGTGGTTGTTTTACCTTGCTAACTTTGCAGCATCCATAGTCAGGCGTCTATATTGGAGACACCCATAGAATTTTTGAAGGGTGTGGGTCCGCAGCGGGGCGAATTGCTGCGGAGCGAACTTTCTATTTATTGTTACGACGACCTGCTGTACCATTTCCCCTACCGGTACTTCGACCGGACGCAGATCATGAAAATCGCGTCTGTGAACGAGCGCACCGAATATGCGCAGATCGCAGGCACACTGATAAACATAGGAGAGGAGGGCGATGGCCGGAAGAAAAGGCTGGTAGCCACCCTTTATGACGAAACCGGCCGTATAGAACTGCTTTGGTTTCAGGGTGCACAGTGGATGAAGAAGGCCCTGAAGGAAAACGAAAAATACCTGGTTTTCGGAAAAGTAAGCTCCTTTCAGGGATTCCTCAATATCGCCCATCCCGAAATAGAGTCCTGGAATCCTGAAAGCGCTGCCGCGGGTATGCAGCCTGTGTATTCGTCTACACAGAAACTAATCGCAAAAGGCATTACCAACCGGAGCTTTGCAAAGATCACACACGCCATGTTCGAGAAGATCGGACCTGGTGATATTCCGGAGATACTACCGGCAGAATTTCTTAAAAAATACCAGCTATGCAGCCGCTATGAAGGCATCAGCTGGCTGCACTTTCCCGAAAATACCCTGCGCGAACAATTGGCGCGGCACCGTATGAAGTGGGAAGAACTTTTTATCTCCCAGTTGCTCATTGCCCGGCTCCGGCTACAGCACTCGGTGCAGCAGGGATGGGTCTTCGGCAAGGTGGGCGATCACTTCAACGACTTTTACCACAAATACCTCCCCTTTCAGCTTACCAACGCGCAGAAACGGGTGGTGCGCGAAATAAGACAAGACACAGCCACAGGCCGCCAGATGAACCGGTTGCTGCAGGGCGATGTGGGCAGCGGAAAAACCATTGTGGCCGTACTTTCGGTGCTACTGGCGCTGGACAACGGTTTTCAGGCATGTATCATGGCGCCTACGGAAATACTGGCCCAGCAACACTTTTTCAGTATCTCCAAATTCCTGTCGGATATGCATATTCCGGTCAGGCTACTCACCGGCAATGTTAAGGGAAAGGACCGGAAAGAGATACTGGCCGGACTGGCCGACGGCACCCTGCCCATCGTGGTGGGGACTCATGCCCTGATAGAAGATACCGTACAGTTTAAAAACCTGGGACTGGCCGTGATAGACGAACAGCACCGATTTGGCGTGGGGCAACGGGCCAGCCTCTGGAAAAAAAACCAACTGCCGCCGCACGTCCTGGTCATGACGGCGACACCTATTCCCCGCACTCTGGGAATGACAATATACGGCGACCTGGACATATCGGTGATAGACGAGTTGCCGCCCGGCAGGCAGGAGATAAAAACCGTGCACCGCAAGGACATGGCGCGTATGGGTGTGATGGAGTTCATGCGCAGTGAAGTAGACAAAGGCAGGCAGGCCTATATCGTGTATCCGCTTATTGAGGAAAGCGAAAAAATGGACTACGAAAGCCTTATGGCCGGTTATGAACAGGTGAAGATCTGGTTTAACGAAAATAAGTACCGTATAGCCATGGTACACGGCAAACAGGATGCCGACGAGCGTGAGCGCAATATGAAACGCTTTGTGAAGGGCGAGGCCGATGTACTGGTGGCCACCACCGTGATAGAGGTAGGCGTGGACGTGCCCAATGCCAGTGTCATGCTCATAGAAAGCGCAGAGCGGTTCGGTCTCTCACAGATGCACCAGTTGCGCGGCAGGGTGGGTCGTGGTGCCGAACAGTCTTATTGTATCCTCATGACGGGCAATAAGGTTTCGGACGACAGCTTGAAGCGCATCAACATCATGGTTTCTACCACAGACGGGTTTAAGATAGCCGAGGCCGATCTGGCCATGCGCGGCCCCGGAGACCTGAACGGCACCAAGCAAAGTGGCATGTTGAAGTTCAGACTGGCCGATATTGTCACCGATGCCGGCATTCTGGAAGAAACGCGTGAGGCCGCCCGCGTGCTGACCGAAGGCGACCCCGGACTAAAATTGCCTGCCCACCAGCCTCTGCGCAACAGACTGATTCAGGAAGGGCGTGAAAAACACTGGGGAAAAATAAGTTGAGGCAGCACCCTTTACCTGCACCCTGTGTCACAAAAAATCCGACTTTTGTTGAAACACTACCCCATAATGATCAGGATATTCCAGAAGACCGCGAGCGCACCGGCGCTTTTGAAATTGAAGAAATTTACCCTTGTATGCGCCACCATCACACTCGCATCCTGCGGTGCAGCCAAGCTGGCAGAGCCCGGTGCCGAAGACGTGAAACGAGGTGCGCAGAAATATCCGGGTTATACGCTGGAAATGATGAAACAGGACAAGGCAATGTTTGAACAAAAATGCAATACCTGCCATAGCCTTAAAAAACCTTCGTCTCAACTGTCAGAAAAGTGGCCCAGCATTGTGGGTGGTATGACACGCCGTTCCCTGAAAAAACCAGAAAAGACCATTAAGCCGGAAGAAGCAAATGCGATAACCCGCTACCTGGTCACCATGGGAAAGCAGAAATAGGTGGCTTGTGTAAAATCAGAACACAGATTCCGAATGCAGTTGCTGTTTTGGGGTACAAAACTTTGCTCCGGTTTTGCGTGCTAGACAATTGTCTGAACCTTTGATTTCGTTGGTTTATGTGATTTCACTTATTCCGGGTTATGTTGCCCAGAGTTTTTTGAGAGCCGGTCACTTGTGCTTTTTTATCCTGAAAATCCTGAAATCCTGGCTATCCTGATTCAGACAAATTGTCGGGCATCTTATACTCCGGTTATGCGTGCAGTTTTTTATCCTGAAAATCCCAGAATCCCGGCTATCCTGATTCAGACAATTTTCCAAATATGCTGCTCTTTCGAATTTACAAATCCGAAAGCAAACGGACGCGGATTTACAATCCGCTTCATTACCATAAATTCAGATAAAATTTGGGGATAAACTACATGGCAGACCCCTGCTTTTTGTCCAGTATGTTTTCCATACACTTGGGGCAATAGCAGTCGCCGCTATCCAGCATGGGTAGTTTCTCGGGCATATTGGCACACCAGCAATCCTTGGGCTTGCAGGCGAACGCAGTTTTGCAGACAGGACAAATCTTCAACTTGTCATTTCCTTTTTCGGGCACTTTTATTTCCGCAGCCATAATAAACAAATATAAAAGCGACACCCGACCCGAAAAAATGACTTTTATCATATACATCATGACTCCAATCATTTAATTAGCGGGGACCTACCGATACTTTTGGATATATTTTTGGTGCGTTGCCTGCACCGTGTGTTGTTTGGATCTGTGTACCGGTTGTTTCAGAGTTCTCCCACTCAGGGAGGATTCCCAGTTTTTTATTCATTTCTTAACGCTTCAGAATATGGCAAAAGTTAAAGGTGAAATAGTTGTGAATACCGAGCGGTGCAAGGGCTGCGAATTGTGCGTGCCTATCTGCAAAGAAAAAACCATTGCTATGTCTCCCGGACTCAACAGCAAGGGCTATCATTATGCCACAAGTACCAACGAAGACTGCAATGGATGCACCAATTGTGCTATTGTATGCCCCGATGGCGCGATCAGTGTGTACCGTGTAAGATTAGATTGATCTATACAAATAATATACAGTAATGAAGGATATCAGATTAATGAAGGGTAACGAGGCTATCGCCGAGGGTGTTATCCGCGCCGGATGCGACGGATACTTTGGTTACCCCATCACGCCACAGTCGGAGGTACTGGAGTACCTGATGGCTACCAACACCGAAAAGCGCACCGGCATGGTGACGCTTCAGGCCGAAAGCGAAATTGCATCCATACACATGGTTTATGGTGGAGCCGGTGCCGGCAAGCGCGTAATGACGTCTTCCTCCAGCCCCGGCATCAGCCTGATGCAGGAAGGCATCTCTTTTATGGCCGGTACGGAATTGCCCTGCCTGCTGCTCAACGTGGTGCGTGGTGGCCCTGGTCTGGGCACCATTCAGCCATCGCAGTCAGACTATTTTCAGGCGGTGAAGGGCGGTGGTCATGGAGACTATAAAATGATTGTACTGGCACCCGCGTCGGTGCAGGAAATGTACGATTTTGCCAAGCTGGGCTTCGAACTGGCGTTCAAACACCGCATACAGGTAATGGTCCTGTCGGACGGTGCTATCGGGCAGATGATGGAAAAGGTGGAGTTGGACGAACAGTTGCCGCGCCTCACCGATGAAGAGATCGTGAAAAAATACCCCTGGGCTACCACGGGCAAGACTCCCGACCGCCCGCGAAACATTATTACATCGCTGGATCTGAACCCCGTAAAACAGGAAATCATCAACATCAACCTCCAGAAGAAATTCAAGCATATCGAAGAAACGGAAGTACGTTTTGAGCGTATTGAGTGCGACGATGCCGAATATCTGTTTGTGGCCTACGGATCGTCGGCCCGTGTGTGCCAGAAAGCTGTTCAGTTGGGCAGAGCACGAGGTATTAAAGTCGGCTTGCTGCGTCCCATCACGCTGTTCCCCTACCCGGTAGAAGAAGTGGCCAAACTTGCAAAACAAGTAAAAGGAATGCTGGCTATAGAAATGAGCGCCGGACAAATGGTAGAAGATGTGAGGCTGGCAGTAAATGGTGTCGTACCCGTGGCCCACTATGGCCGTCTGGGTGGCATATTGCCCGCACCGGACGAAGTGATCCACGAACTGGAAAAAAATTTTATTAACAAGTAAAAAGCTATAAAAATGGACCATATTTTGACCCGGGACGAGGTGACAGTTCCCGAAAACCTCGTGTACTCCAGGACCTGCCTGCTTACCGACAATGCGCTGAGCTACTGCCCGGGATGCGGTCATGGCACCGCCCACAGGCTCATCATGGAGACCATAGAAGAAATGGGCCTCCAGGCAGACACCATAGGCGTAGCCCCGGTAGGCTGCTCGGTTCTGGCCTACGATTTCATGGATATAGATATGCAGCAGGCAGCACATGGCCGCGCACCTGCGGTGGCCACCGGCATCAAACGCCTGTATCCCCACAAGACCGTTTTCACCTATCAGGGCGACGGCGATCTTGCCGCTATCGGGACAGGCGAAACACTGCATGCCTGCAACCGGGGAGAAAACATCGCTATATTCTTCGTTAACAATGGTATATACGGTATGACCGGTGGCCAGATGGCGCCCACTACCCTGCCGGGTATGAAGACGGCTACATCACCCTTTGGCCGCGACACCGCCAGTATGGGCTTCCCGCTCAAGATGACCGAACTCATCGCGCAGCTTCCCGGCACCTACTACGTCACCCGTCAGGCAGTTCATACGCCTGCTGCAGTTCGTAAAACCAAGAAGGCAGTAGAAAAAGCTTTCCAATACCAGAAACTCAACAAGGGACTGTGTTTTGTAGAGATCGTCTCCAACTGCAACTCAGGCTGGAAAATGACGCCCCTCGAATCTAACAAATGGATGGAAGAAAACATGTTCCCTTACTTCCCATTGGGTGATATCAAACTGCCCAAACCCTGATGAAGCCGGGAAACCCTGTACAACTTCAACTAATAAAAGAACAAACAATGACTGAAGAAATTATCATAGCAGGATTTGGCGGACAGGGCGTACTGTCCATGGGTAAAATTCTGGCGTACTCCGGAATGATGCAGAATAAGGAAGTGAGCTGGTTCCCGTCCTACGGCCCCGAAATGCGTGGAGGCACTGCCAATGTCACCGTTATCCTGAGCGATGAGCGTATCAGCTCGCCGATCCTCAATAAGTTCGACACCGCCATCATACTCAACCAGCAGTCCATGGATAAGTTCGAGCCCTCGGTAAAACCCGGCGGCGTACTGATCTATGACCCGAATGGTATTGTGCACCATCCCACCCGCACCGACATCAATATTTATACCATCGAAGCCGCCGACGAAGCCGCAAAGGTAGGTCTGGCAAAGGTGTTCAATATGTTTGTGCTGGGCGCATTCCTGAAGATCAAGCCCATAATAGACGACGAGTACATCCACAAAGGACTTGAAAAATCACTGCCGGTACGCAGGCACAATCTGATACCGGAAAACGAGAAGGCCATTGCGGGCGGCAAAAAATGTGTGAAGCCCGTACAGGTACTCTCCTGACTTTGATAAAACCGGTGGTAACAGAAATACCAACGGGTAGAAAAATGAAAAAAAATTGTATTTTTACGCATACTAAATGCGAAATATACAAGTTATGCTTTCCGTTCGCCACTTCATTCTCGGTTTGTTCGTTGTTGTCGCAATAGCCGGCACCGCCATATATTCTTCCTGTTCCAAATCCAAGGATTCGTGTTCGGGGATTACTTGTAATCATGGTGGTTCGTGCAGTAACGGTGTTTGCACCTGTCCCGCCGGCCTGGGCGGCTCATACTGCGACACCGTGTTCCGCACTACATACGCCAACATATATACCGGCAACGGAACCGACAACGAATCGCCCGCCCGCGCCTTCAACAATTACCGCGTCACACTTAACTACAACAACGATGCTGTGTACGCGGGCATGACCCTGCAGGCCGAAATAGTGAACGGAGCCGGCAATTACAAAACCCATTTCAACGCACCTATTGTATTGAGTAGCTGCACCTCCTCCGGATCACAATTTACCATCACCCCTACGGTGAACGCAAACGGATTCCGCATCAGCGGTTCTGGTACTATTTCCACTTCAGTGGTGTCTATGACCGTAAACGAAGCAGACACGGCCACCACGGGTAATGTTCAACCTACCATAGTGTATACATTCGGTACGCTGAATGTGCAGTAAAAACACTGGTGTTCCAGGATGGGTATTCCTTACCGTCCGGGGCAATTCGAAACCCTGCATATTATAATTGGAAAAGCAATCAGCCCTGATGGGGTGCTCCCACCGGTTGCCGGAAACACGAGAATCCCAACCCTGAAAAAGTGGAACAAATTCAGGATGTGAAGACTTGAATTACACCCTTACCCAACTGCCATGCCAGCTATGTTAGCCGCATTCCTTATATTTGCGCGCAAGTATGTCAGCTCATAAATTTTTCCCCCTCAGGGTTCAGGATATCAGACAGGAAACGGCGGATTGTATTTCCGTAGCATTAGAAGTTTCAGCAGATCTTAAAGATACATTCCGCTTCAAACCGGGGCAATACCTCACTTTTCACAAGCAGATAGGCGGTGCCGACATCCGGCGTTCCTATTCCATTTGTTCTGGTGTGAATGACGGCGAATTGCGTGTAGCAATAAAAAAAGTGGAACAGGGCAAATTCACGACCTGGGCCCATGAATCGCTAAAGGTGGGCGACCTGCTCGAGACCATGCCGCCCAACGGAAATTTTATTTCCAAAATCAAAGCTGAAAAGCCCAAAAACTATCTGGCTTTCGCCGCGGGCAGTGGCATCACGCCCATCATGAGTATTCTGAAGACCGTACTCGAAAACGAGCCCGGTAGTACGTTTACCCTCATATATGGCAACCGTACCAGGACGTCTATTATTTTTCGCGAAGAGATCGAAGCGCTCAAAAACAAGTATATGCATCGTGTGTCGCTGATGCACGTACTGAGCCGCGAACTCATGGATGTGAGCCAGTTCAACGGGCGCATAGACGCCGCAAAGTGCAACGATATCTGTACTGACTTCCTCGATCTTAATTCAATAGACGAAGCCTTTATCTGCGGTCCCGAAGACATGTTACTCGCCGTGCGTGCGCAGCTTACAGAAATGGGTATGGCCGCCAACCATATTCACATAGAACTCTTTACTTCTCCGGAGCAGCCCAAGGCGTCGCACGAAGCATGGGTGGCTACCCACAAGGAGGACAAAGGACCGATGAGCAAAGTAGCGATAACGGTAGATGGCACTACATTTGAGATGGAGGTACCCTACAATGGAGAGTCCATACTGGATGCGGCCCTTCGTACCGGTGCCGACCTGCCCTTTGCCTGCAAGGGCGGCGTATGCTGTACCTGCCGGGCCAGGCTGATGGAAGGCAAAGTGGAAATGGAAGTGAACTACTCCCTCGAACCCGACGAAGTGAAAAAGGGATTTGTGCTTACCTGCCAGAGCCATCCGCGTACAGAACGTGTCGTAATAGATTTCGACGAACGTTAGTCCCGGGGCAATTCTAAAGTCAAGAAATAATTTATGCAATGCAGCATTTGAGCGTTGTTTAGTGTCGTGCTTTCTCCCCAAGGCGGCAAACAGCTAAACGCAATGTGCATGCCCGGCTGCCGAAAAAAGGTGGAAGAATTGAAGTGCGGATTATAATTATACTTGCAAAAAAAATAAATATTTACCTTTGTGGTAAACCCACCTATATGAAATTCATAAACTTTATTACAGAAGCCTTTTATTGGTTGCAGATATTTTTGAGCCCTACCCTAATTGGGGGGCTGATCGCATTTATTGTCTATCACAAAATTCCGGGAACGGCCGGGATGGTTTTGACGGTCGCTATCGGTTTTTGTGGCGCTGGTCTGGGCGTTTATTTTGCCGAGCGAATAAGGCGGAAAACAGGGTGTGCCATCTTTATGTCAAGTCTTATTGCAACAGACAATTCTGATAAAAAAATATAGACACATTTTTTTCAGTGTCTCTACTTTGCAAACCAAGGGATATAAGGGAGTTGAAATCCCTTTTGGCTGTACTATGTCAGGTTGGAATAAAAAGACTGCATTTCCCAGACTCATTACCGGCGGATAAATATCTTCCGGTACACAAAGAGCAGGATGGCGAAAATGGCAAAACGCACAAATAACGCAATATTGTCGCGGTTGAAATTATTATTTCCGTAGCGTAAATAACTGGCAAGGGCCATAACACCACCAATCGCGGCAACCCCTGCTGCCACCCACATGAGGATGTAGCTGATGCGGTTTATGAAGCTATCGTTCCTGGATTTCATTTATTTCTGTTCAAAAATTGGCGGTCAATTACACGTTAGAAACGCGCGCCTGCATTGCGATTATACACGGAGAGGCCTGGTTGCGACTAATAAATTGCCGTATAGCTTCCGGCTACAACCCTGGTCCAGTTTTCTCCGAGATCCGAACTTTTGAAGATTCCTTTGCTGGTGGCTATGAACACATACTTGTCTTTGCGACCGTTCTTATAGATATTCTCTTTGCCAACTACGCCACGCACGACGCAATCTGACGGCAAACCATTGTTGCAGGCCTGAAACGCATGTGTATTGAGATTAAGAATGTACAGACCCGCACCTCCGGTACCAATAAAACACTGTTCTTCAAACGGAGAGCCTACTACGAACAAAGGCATATTTGCAGGCAAACCGGAAAAAGGTACCCAAGTGTATCCAGAGTCGTCGCTGTAGTACGCGGTGTTATAACCGCTATTGTCAATTGCTATAAGTTCGTCATTATAATGACCCAGGGTAAAGAAACCGGTTGTGGGCAGTGGAACGCCGGCTCCGAATATATTTGAGGTGGTCTCGTTGAATAAAGTAGTATTAAAAGTGTCTGTACGGTAAATAGTACGATGGTTAATTGCATCAATAGCGTAAAGTACATTGCTTTTAGTAAGCGTCATAGAGGTAACTGCCATTGGCAGTGGGGCAGCCATCCGGTCGGGGTTATAAAAAACCTCTTTTGTCCAGGAACCCCAGGCGCCGTTCTGGAAACTATACACCATCCCAAGAAGGTCGTCAGACCAGGTGTCGTTAGACAATGCGTAGATACGGTTCCATTTAGGTATGTCCAATATGCAGGTCTGGAAAATGTCGTAAGGCAAACCATTCACGGCAATTCCGGGCAACGACTTAATGGAATCATAGGATACATTAAAAATCAGCCCGTTATTGGAGCTGTAATACAAATGGGTATTGTGCCGTACCGGATTGGAAAGGTTGTTTTTGGCAAAAAGCACATTGCCCTTTGAGGTCACAATAGCCCTGAAAGCGTTTCCGTCGGCGGGAAACGGCACTTTTTGAATGGTGATACCGTCGGTAGTATTGTATAAAGTACCGGTAGAGTCTCCGAAATACATGGTGTACGGAGTCTGAATCACGCTGTTGTTGTCTACAGCACTCATTGGCTTGTTACATCCCGTCATCCAGGTCAGCAACAGGCCAGACATGATTCCCAAAACCGGTAATTGGTACTTTTTCATTGCAATTTATTTTTCGCTAAAAAAGATATTATTATCAATAACTCTGTATTTATTAGACAGTAGACTACAAAAAACGGTTTGCTTGTCTACTGCTTTTTCTCCTTTCAGTTGTCGCCATTCAGTTTTTCTGCGTCGCTTATTCTTAGACCATAGTCCATTAACGCAATAATACTGTTTTCGTCCGAATTTGTAAAATTAATATCAATATGTGATCCGAATGAGTTGTTTTTAAAAGTTCCACCGTTTATAGAAATACTGCTCAGCAACTTTTTACTTACTGCCAGTACTGCGCTGTCGTGTGGCGTAGTGACAATGGCCGGATCAATATTTTTTACCATTTCGGCGATGTCCATGACCATGCCTACCGGATGCCCAAGCACACCTGATTTTACAATAGACGGCAGACCTTCTGACTTAAACTTGCCATTAATATAGCCCTCAACGTTTTCATACTTGTTGGATGCAGCCAGATACCGGTCGTTGATCAGGAAAAATAAAGAGTCTTTCGTGTCCAGCGGATATGCGTAGCAGTCTTTGGCGTGCCCGTAAGGATAAAAACCTGCCATCTCCTTGTACATATCAAACATCTTCAGGAAATTTTCCTTCTTGTTCATCTTTATCACAAAGGTCATATCCATGCCGGGTTTCTGGGTAGCGTGCTTTACTTTTTGACCCATCAGTTCGTCTTCTTCCACTATAGTCTTCACGCTCAGATTGTTCATCACGAAAGCCATATCGCCGCTAAAGGCATCCATCACATTGTCGAATGACAATCCCTGCGAACCCAATCCCAGGTTTACGAGGCCCAGCAATCCGGTTTTTTCAATAGATTTTTTGAGGCCCGATGGCGACAAATGCCATGCTACAACCATATCCATATTTTTCATGGGCAGGCGTTGCGTCATGTCCTTGTCCACATCTATAGAGCCCAGATCTTTACCTATGTCGGTCAGTTCCTCGGATACATAATAATCCAGGTCGCCCGATATTTTGCCCGATTTAAAATCAAAACCAGCCGCAAATGCAGCATCTTTCCAAAGCGTGTTGCTCAGGGAAAGTCCGCCCATTTTTCCAGCCACATTGTCATTCATATACTGGCTCATCAGCTGGTCGTAGTTTACCCAGATGGTAATGTCATGGCCATTGGTCTCCAGATTCTTGAAATGTTTGTTGTTGACGAGTGAGTTTTCGGCGGTTACGTTAAAAGCATTGTCCATTTCCGCATTGTTCTCGGTCTGGTCAGCAGCCTTGTTGGCTGCGTCACCGCCCGACTTCAGCAGATCCATGTAATCAGCTCCATCTGCACCCGTCATATTGGTTATGATCAGCAATTTTTTGTTCCAGGATACGTACATCAGGTTTTTGATCACACCTTCCTTACGGTCGCCTCTTTGCGACACCTGAAAATCAGGGATCACTTTTTTCAGATAGCTCTCCAGATCGCCAGCATCCGAAAGCGGAACCAATGCGCAAAGGCGGTTGCCCCCTTTGAGTCTGTTGTCGGGTTTTACATAAAAATAGATGGTGTTTACAAAATCTATTCCCGACTTTTCTATGCCCGTCACGGCATCGTTGGCATTCTTCTGTGGCAGACGCTGTTGCATTTCTTTAAACAGCTTACTACCTGTTATCACATTCCAGGCTATTTTCTTACTCAGCGAACGCAGGTTGATACCAGCCACTACCACTGCATCCTTGGGTATGTAGCGTGCATGGTCTGGCATACTGTGGCAGGATGCAAACAGTACTGCACATAAGCAAAACACAACGGCTGATCGTAGCCGTTGTGTTTTGCAATAGTTTATAAAACGATTAGAATGGCAAATCATCGGTTGCTTCCGTTGAGGGATTATTAAACTGACCCGCACCGGAATAATTGTTCTGAGCAGGCTGGCTCTGGTTGCTATAGTTGTTCTGAGCTGGCTGAGCGTACTGGGCATTGGATGTCGATCCGTCGAAACGCTCTACCCTCCATGCATCCAGATTAGAAAAATACCGCTCTTTTCCGTCTTTCACCCATTTTGATCCGCGAATATTGAAACTCACTTTTACCATATCGCCTTCCTGAAACTGGTCTATAACAGTACATTTATTATTGACCAATTGCATCGCAGCGTAATTAATATAGGTATTTCCACTGATTTCTTCAGACAATTCCAACACGAACTCCCTCTTTTTGAATTTGGGACTAACATCTACTGCTTCGTACTTCTTGAGCAGCTTACCGGTGATTTCTAAACTCATATTTTACACAATTTAAAGATTACTACAAATAAAATTTCTATTAAAACAGGTTCAAAGATACAAAATTAGGAAATGGAAGAAAAAATAAAAAAGTGCTCCATTTTAGATGAAGCACTTCATTTATTTTCTCTTTAATGGGAGGCTGAAGGGTCTCGAACCCTCGACCCTCAGAACCACAATCTGATGCTCTAACCAACTGAGCTACAGCCTCCGTGTGTTTTAGGGAAGCGCAAAAGTAATATTTTTTACGGTAGTGACAAATTTTGCAGGTCATTATTCGCAGAATTTCTTCATTGCTGCCGCGCAGAATATTATGGGCGGGACCTCTAAATGGCGACATGATCAGACTGTCTGGTTGGGAACCTTCAGCCAAAAATCTGGGCAAAATCTGGTTTTTCCACTTCGTTCGCAACTGAATAGGTACTTTTTTTTACCTTTACCCTATTCACAGAAAAGAACATGGTTTTCAGCAGCATCACATTCATATTCTATTTTCTGCCTATATTTTTTTTCGTTTACTATTTTTCAGACAGGCGATACAAAAATGCAGTAATACTGCTTGGTAGCGTTTTCTTTTACGCCTGGGGAGCACCCAAATTTGTTTTTGTGCTTCTTGGCACCACGGTCATAGATTTTTATGTGGTACGCCTGATGTCGCATCAACAGCGCAAACCGCTCAGGGCTGCACTGCTGTGCCTGTCGCTGAGCATAAACCTGGGGCTGCTCTTTTATTTTAAATACTGCAATTTTTTTGTAGAAAACATAAATCACCTGCTACAGCATGCCGGTGTCAAACCCATCACCTGGGCAAAATTGTTGCTTCCCATAGGTATCTCGTTCTACACCTTCGAGACGGTGACCTATGTGGTGGATGTATACAAGAAAGTGCACAAACCCTTGCGCAACTTCTGGGACTACCAGTTGTACATTATCCTGTTTCCCAAACTGATTGCAGGGCCCATTATCCGGTTTCACGATTTTGCCGATCAGATATACGATCATTTTGACCACGAGACGCTGGACAACAAACTGCGTGGGTTCTACCGCTTTTGTCTGGGTCTGGGCAAGAAAGTACTGATAGGCAATGTGATCGGGGCCGCCGCAGATGCTATTTTCAAAATTCCGATGGAAGAATTGGGAACCAGCATGGCCTGGTTTGGCGCTTTAAGCTATACATTCCAGATTTACTTCGACTTTTCGGGCTATTCGGATATGGCTATCGGACTGGGCCTAATGATGGGTTTCCGGTTTCCTGAGAATTTTAATAATCCCTATACCGCCGTTTCTATAACAGATTTTTGGCGCCGCTGGCACATGACCCTGGGTAGCTGGATGCGCAACTACCTGTATATCCCCCTGGGTGGCAACCGCGTAAACAACAAGCTGAGACTCTACTTCAATCTGTGGCTGGTCTTTCTGGCATCGGGTCTGTGGCATGGTGCCGCATGGGGGTTTGTGGTTTGGGGTGCCTACCATGGTTTTTTCCTAGTCATCGAGCGTTTGTTTCTGGGCAAGTGGCTGCAAAAAATGGGGAAAGCCGCCTGCCTGTATACTTTTCCGGTTGTGCTGATGGGATGGGTGTTTTTTAAGATAGAGTATTTTCATCCTGCAATCGGCTATTTCAAACGTATGTTTTCCTGGCATCCGGACGTCATCACCAAGTGGAAATTTGATATGACACAGGGCTGGAGAATAGACAAAGAGTATATCGTGCTCCTGATCATCGCATTTGTTTTTTCATTTCTCACCGTGAGTGAACTGGGCAAAAAAATTCAGCAAAAAGTCTATTATGGTCAATACTCGGCAAAAATGCACTGTGCCATGATGTTTACCTGCCTCACGATCTTTATTCTGTCGGCGGGAAGAATTACGGTTTCTACTTTCAATCCATTTATTTATTTCAGATTTTAAATCAATGGAGACCACGATCAAAAAATGGCTGTTCTATTTTGCCTTCGTCATCATGTTTTTGCCCATGGCAGAGCAAAAGCTGCATTTTATAGAGAGCAAGCCACTGAAGGGTGGTTTCAAACCGGCAGCCGATATTAGTTTCAGTTTATCCGGTTGGCTTGATGGAAGCTACCAGCAACAAAAAGAAAAATTCCTCAACGACTCTACTGGTTTCAGAGCAGATCTGGTGCGCCAAAATAACCAGATAGACTATACGTTATTTGACAAATGCCATTCCAGCTGGACCGTAAAGGGAAAAGACGGCTATTTGTTTCAGTTCCCATACATAAACGGGTACTACGGAACCGACTACCTGGGCTATGGAGAGATAGTGCGCAAATCTGTGATGATGAAAGCATTGCAGGATACGCTGGCGAAACTGGGAAAGACATTCATACTGGTCTATGCACCTAGCAAAGCTGCTGCTTTTCCCCAGTATTTCCCCGACGACAGAAAAGAGCCGCAGGTTGGCACCTCCAACTCTCTGGCATTCTGGCACAAGGCCGACTCACTGGGTATTAACCAGATAGATATGAACGCCTGGTTTCTGGCCGAGATGGGTAAAAGCAAAGCACCTCTTTTCTCTAAACAAGGCATACACTGGTCCTCCTATGGCGTCACGGTTGCCGGCGACAGTCTGATTCGCTATATGGAGCGCCTGAGAAACGTACGGGTGCCACACCCGGACTGGTCTGAGGTGGAACATACCTCCAAGCTTAGGGGTGGAGACGATGATGTGGCCGCCGAACTGAACCTGATTTTCCCAGTTGCCACGGAAACAATGGCCTACCCTATCGTGAAAAACGCACCGGACAGCAATGCAAAAAAAATAAATGCTGTATATATCGGAGACAGTTATGGCTTTAAGCTCGTAGAATTCGGTATTGTCCATAAAATGAACGACCAGTGCGAATATTGGTATTATTTCGACGAGGTACACGATATCAATGGCCACAAATTCTGCTACATCAGGGATTATGACTGGGTGGGCGCCATGATGAAGGCAGACTGCGTGGTACTGGTGTACACACTTTACAACTTCAACCAGCTGGGCAACAGCTTTATCGAGAAAGCCTACCAACATTTTTACCCGCCAAAGGTATAAATCAGGTATTTTTTATTTCAAAATGAATAAAGGCAATTATAAGTTTGAATTAATTTCTATATTGCACCACTATGAAAAAAACACTGGTAGTTCCTATTGATTTTACGCCCGTTTCGCATGAGGCCCTTTTATATGCTTGCGAATTGTCTGTACAGAATAATCTGGAAATAGTTGCTGTCCATATTCTGGATACACAAACTATAAGTGAGTTTTCGAAAGATGCCGACGCAGATGTGCGCAAAATGGCGGAGCAGATGTATATAGAGGTAATGAACAAAACCAGGGCTGATCTTGACAACTTTCTGGAGGGACTCAGTGTATTTTACGGAGACATTATTCACCCGCTTATCGCCCATGGCACGATATACGAAGCGTTCAACGAAGTTGCAGCAAAATTCCAGGCGCCACTCATAGTGATGGGCACACACGGCATTGTGGGTATGCAGCATGTTTTTGGCAGCAAGGCATACAAAGTCATCATAAATTCTCCCTATCCCTTCCTGGTAGTACAGGAAAGGTCTTATAACACGATCAACACTGTATATCTGGCCATGAAGACAGTGTCTCAGCTGGCTACCTATGCCGACGACATTGCCAACTTCGCAGGCTTCTTCAAAGGCAATTTCGTCATCAATATTCTTGCCGGACAAGCAGAAACACTGGATACGCTTCCTGGATCACTGCAACCGGTAAAAGACAGAATCACGATGCAATACAACCCTATCAAGCCGCACGATGTGGTATTCTCAGCGCATGAAGCCGGTGCAGATGTAATAGGTATGTGCCTGGACGAAGCCGACAATGTTTCGCCCGACGTATATGGAATGACCCAGGACAGGGTGTTGGTAAACAACCTGAAACTGCCGGTATTCTGTCTGCCTTTCCGAAAAGGTTAATGCGGTAGCCTAAATTAAAGCTCAATACATACATTCTTGGGTTCTGTAAAGAACTTGAGCGCATCCCAGCCGCCTTCACGGCCGGTGCCGGAGTTTTTCATGCCCCCGAATGGTGTTCTCAGGTCGCGCAGCAACCAACAGTTTACCCATATGATTCCGCTCTGAACCTGGGATGCCACCCTGTGCGCGCGGCTCACATCGTTGGTCCAGATGGTGGCGGAGAGCCCGTATTCGCTGGTATTGGCCAGCAGAAGAGCCTCTTCTTCCGTCTTAAAGGGCTGCAAGGTAACCACGGGTCCGAAAATTTCTTCCATATTGGTCCGGCAATGGCGCTCCAAACCCTCTATCACCGTCGGTTCTATAAAGTATCCGCCTTCGCACCGACCCGGGACAATAACAGATGTGCCGCCAGCAAGAACAGTACCGCCTTCGTCTTCCGCCAGCTTGATACAGGACATGACCTTATCATAATGCACCTTGCTCACTATGGCACCCTGCCTGCTGTCGTCCAGCAGCGGATCGCCCACCTTCAGCTTTTTGGCGCGCTGTACAAACTCATGTTTAAATTTCTCGTAGATACTCTCCTCTATCAGAATTCTGCTGCCGCAAAGGCATATCTCGCCCTGATTGCTGAACGACGATCGCAGCGTGGTGCGCATCATCTTGTCCCAGTCGCAATCGGCAAATATGATATTCGGGTTTTTGCCACCCAGCTCCAGCGACAATTTCTTGAACATAGGAGCCGCGACCGAGGCAATTTCCCTTCCGGCCCTTGTACTACCCGTAAACGAGATGGCCTTGATCTCGGGATGCGCCACTATTGCGCTGCCGCAGCCCGGCCCGGTGCCATGTACAATGTTAAGTACGCCTCGTGGCAATCCTGCTTCTATACAAATCTGGCTCAACAGGTAAGAGGTCATCGGCGTCACCTCGCTGGGCTTGGCCACCACGCAGTTTCCGGCTGCTATTGCAGGCGCTATTTTCCATGAGAACAAATAAAGGGGAAGATTCCAGGGAGATATACATCCTACCACCCCCAGGGGTTGCCGCAACGTATAGTTTATAGCTGCATGCTCCATCTGATGACTCTCTGAGGCGAAGTGCATGATACCTGTGGCAAAAAACCGGAAATTGCTCGATGCCCTGGGTATATCTACAGATTTGCTCAGCCAGAGTGGTTTGCCGTTATCGGTGGTTTCGGCCAGCGCCAATACATCGAGGTTTTCCTCGATCAGGTCTGCTATACGGTTCAAAATCCTGAAACGGGTCTCCACGGGTGTGGAGCTCCAACCCGGCAGCGCGCCGCGTGCCGCACCTACGGCTTCTTCCACATCTGTGATATCACTGTCGGGTGTCTGGCTATATACCTCACCCGTGGCCGGATTGATATTATCCAGGTATCTGAGGCCGAGCGGAGCCTGCAGACTCCCTCCTATATAATTACTTATTTTATCAGGTATCGCAAGATTCATTATGCTAAGTTAGTAAACCCATTGCAATTAGCCATTCCGGAAACAGTTTCACTGGCACGCAGCTTCGGTATCCATGATTATACGAATACCTTTATCTTTACCCTTGAAGAAACAAGAATGGCCAAACACCTTTCTGTATAATACCTGAAATGACGAAACCTGATTTTCATATTGTTTATGCCACCCGGGAAGATCTGCCCGCCATAGCCGATATTCATAAGCAGGGATTCCCCGACTCCTTTTCAACTCAATTGGGCAAGACATTCAGAGAGAAAATGCTGGAATGGTATTTTTCAACCGACAAGACTTTTATACTGGTAGCTAAAACTGAGGACGGGCGTGTAGCAGGATATGTAACGGGTATGGTTCAGGATGGGGTACTAAAAACAGGTTCTGCTTCAGGAATGGCTCAGTACAGCTTCAATCAGGGCATTATTAGTTTTGCACTCCGGCCGTGGCTGTTGTTTCATAAAGAGATCAGACGGAAATTCAAATTCATCCTGCGCAATATAAAAAGGCGATTCGGCACAAATAGATCCGAAAAACCAACAATAAACACTGCCCCCGAAAAAGCATCGCTGGGACTTGTGATCATAGCGGTGGCAAACAACTTTGCAGGAATGGGAGTAGGGGGTGCACTGATGCGTGAATTTGAGCGGGTCGCTGTTGCCGACTATCATATTCCCGATGTGTATCTTACGGTAGAGGTCCATAACCTGCGGGCTATTAAAACATACGAGAAAGCGGGCTGGACCCAAATGGTGCAGGAGGGCGGCAGCTTCCGGTATGGCAAACACCTGACCATGTAAACCGGGACATCGGCTGCAAACACGGGCGCACTGGCCGACGACTCCCGTTGTCTGAAGCCGGGCCGCATATCAAAACCAAGGTTCAGGAACCGCAGTACGGAACGGACACAGAAACATTTTCCGAACCATGGCAAGGGCCACCTATTTTAACCGATAGATTTTGATTATAATGGTTTTGAGGCGTAAGTTTGTGTAAGAAATAGCCCGCCATGACACTCACTCAGTTGGAATATGTAGTCGCTGTAGCCACTTATAAAAGCTTTGTGGCATCGGCAGATAAATGTTTTGTTACCCAGCCCACACTCAGTATGCAGATCCAAAAGCTGGAGGATGAGTTGGGAGCCAAAATTTTTGACCGTAACAAACACCCCATAGTCATTACCGACATTGGTGAAATAATTGTGGCGCAAGCGCGGCTTATCTTGTCCAAAAGCGAGCAGATGCAGGAGATGATCCAGGCCGAGCGCAAACAGCTTACCGGTGATTTTAAGCTTGCAGTAATTCCTACTATTGCTCCGAATATTTTACCGGGTCTGCTCGAAAACTACTCAAAAGCGTTTCCAGGTGTGAAACTGAGGGTTTCTGAAATGGAGACCAAACAAATTCTGCTGGCGCTGAAAAACAACGAAATAAAGGCTGCGCTGGTAAGTACACCGCTCGAAGACAACAGTATTGTGGAGCATCCCTTGTTTTATGAGCCCTTCGTAGCCTATATGCACAGCGGAGAAGCAGCGCTGAAAAAACGTACCATCAAGCCTGAGGACATAGCGCTGGACAGGATATGGCTGCTGAACGAAGGCCACTGCATGCGGAACCAGATCATTAATCTTTGTAGCGAATCGCTGGAAAAACTACAGGCCGAACGTCCCTACCGGTACGAGTCGAGCAACGTGGAAACACTGCGCAGGATGGTGGAGAAAAACGGTGGAATGACCATTCTGCCCGAAATGGCCACACTTGATTTCAGTGAAGACCAGCAGGACAATCTGCGCTATTTCGACGATCCGGAACCGGTGCGCGAGATAAGCCTCATCACCAATGACTACTTCGTACGCGACAGCATTTTGCAGACCATTGCCGATGAGATACTGAAGCTTGTGCCGGAAAAAATGAGGGTGCAAAAAAAGAATCGCCGCGTACTTCGTATCAAGAGCGCCAAATTCTCACTGTAAATCAGGTTCAATTTATTTTCCCGAACGCTGGGCCGTCATGCAGACTATTTCTGCCGCCCCCGCTGATGCTTTTTTGTCGCCGAGCAGGTGCCAGAGCGATGCATAATCTGTCTCCATTCGTTCCCGGAAGGCAGCGTCGTTCAGTATTTTACCCAGTTCACTAAAGAGATTGTCCGGGTTCAGGTCGTTTTGTATCAGTTCGGTTACCACCTGCTTGTCCATGATCAGGTTGACCAGGGATATGTACTTGATCTTTACCAGTTTTTTTGCCAGCCAGTAAGAAACAGGATTGCCCTTGTAGCAAACCACTTGCGGCACACCGAACAAACCTGTCTCGAGTGTTGCGGTGCCGCTGGTAACCAGTGCGGCCGTGGCTTGCCTCAGCAGGTTGTACGTTTGGTCGCGCACCAGTTTCACATTGTGCGAACCTATGAGCTCCCGGTAAAGGCTGTCTGGCTGGGCGGGTGCCTGCGCCACGACAAAACAGTAGCCGGGAAAACGGTTTGCCATCTCCAGCATTATGGGCAGCTTTGCCCTTATTTCCTGCGCTCTGCTGCCCGGCAATAATGCAATGACGGGCTTTTCAGAAATTTTTACCACAGCGTTCGTTGCTTTGTCATGACTCACAACTTCTGTAAGCGGGTGCCCCACATAAGTAACAGGATACTTCCATTTCCGGTAAAATTCGACCTCAAAGGGCAGGATCACCACCATTTCATCTACGTCTCTCTTAATAGCCTTGACTCTGTTTTCCTTCCATGCCCAGACCTGGGGCGATATGTAATAAACAACGCGTACACCCTGTGTTTTCGCCCATTCTGCGATCCGCATGTTGAAGCCGGGATAGTCTATCAGCACAAGTACATCGGGTTTGTAGGAAAGAATATCCTGTTTGCAGAAAGCAATATTGGAGAATATGGTGCGCAGATGGGTGATTACTTCAACAAACCCCATAAAGGCAAGATCGCGGTAGTGTTTCACCAGCGTAGCTCCTGCAGCCTGCATCCGGTCGCCACCCCAGCACCTTATGTCTGCAGCAGGGTCTTTTGCTCGGATGGCGGTAATGAGATTGCCCCCGTGCAGATCGCCGCTGGCCTCGCCGGAAATAATATAGTAGCGCATCAGATTACCAGACAAACATGACAAGTACAATATAGACCGCGTATAGCATGGTAGCCACCACTACGCCATTCATGGCAAAGTCCAGACGCTTGGTCTTATAATACAGGAAAGGTATCAGGTTGGCCAGCAAACTCATGGTCAGCACCCTCGCGAATACCTTGTGGTCGGAGCGCACCCTTTCCAGAAAATATCCGAAACGCATACCCACACCCCAAATCTTAGACATCACAAAAAACCCGAGCAGCGGAAACAACAAGCCGAAAATAAACCCGATAAACGGAACATTTTTTTTCATAGATAGCCGAATACGGCCTGCAAGATACGCCGCTTTAGACTATTGACGGAACAGGCAAATGCATGATTGGGCATTAGTTAACAAATAAGCATTAAATTTATTAGCCATAAAAATCTTTGAAATGATAAATTAAACTGACTTATTTTTGATGCCCAAAAAGCGGTATACCAAAAAATGAAGATTCATCGCGAAGGAGTCAAATATATAATTTACGCTTCCCTGTTCTGGATAGTCGTCCTATTCCTCAGTATCAAGTTCTTGTTCGAGATCAATTTGGTTTTGGCCATAGTGCTCAATGCCATCATTGCGCCATTGTGGTTCTGGATCGTATGGTTTTTCCGCCTGCCCGAACGCCCGCTTACCATGAGTAAAAAATATGTGGTAGCGCCCGCCGACGGGAAGGTAGTGGTGATTGAAGAAGTGGACGTAAAAGAATATTTCGAAGACCGCCGCCTGCAGGTTTCCATTTTCATGTCGCCACTGGACGTGCACATTAATCGCTGCCCCATTCCGGGCGATGTAAAATTTCTGCGCTACCACCCCGGCAAATACCTGGCTGCATGGAACCCTAAGTCGTCTACCGAAAACGAGCGTACCACGCTGGTATTCGGGCATGACAAGTACGATATCATGGTGCGCCAGATAGCAGGCGCGCTGGCGCAGCGTATTTGTTGCTATGTGCGCAAAGGAGACAAACTGCGCCAGAACGACGAGTTTGGTTTTATTCGTTTTGGCTCAAGGGTAGATGTGTTTCTTCCGCTTGGTACTGTGCCCAATGTAAAAATTGGCGATAAGGTAAAGGGTGGAGTGACCATTCTGGCTACCGACGTGGTAGACAATTTTAAGGAAGAGCTGGACGAGCGCCGCAAAAACAAAGCCTGATTGAAGTATCTAATTATAACATTATATTAGAGTTTTCTTTTAAAACAATTCGTATTTTTGCACCTTAAACACCCCGGAAAATGAAAAAGATCACATTATTATT
>CAIYJV010000214.1 GCA_903926605.1 uncultured Bacteroidota bacterium | reverse complement strand
TATGCTCAATCAGTTGGGCAGACCAATGATGGCGGTTATGTTCTTGCGGGCTATACAAATTCAAATGACGGGGATGTCTCCGGAAATCATGGCTATTATGATGTATGGGTAGTAAGGCTTTCGGATACCGGCAGTATTATTTGGTCCAAGTGCTACGGAGGTAATTTTGAAGAGGGTGCAAATGCGGTAAAACAAACCTTTGACGGCGGTTTTTTTGTTGCCGCAGCAAGCTATTCAGCGAATGGCGATATCACCGGGCATCATGGAAGTACAGGCAATCGGGATTTTTGGCTTTTAAAATTATCAAGTGCAGGTGCAATAGAATGGGAAAAGTCACTTGGAGGAAGCAATGATGAAGCTGCAATTTCTGCCTGTGTGACCGCTGACAGTGGCTATGTAATGGCGGGCTGGGCAGATTCAGACGATGGCGATGTTACCGGACACTCGGGTTGGGGGCCCACTGAACAAAACGGTTGGGTAGTGAAATTGTCCAAAACTGGTGCGCTGCAATGGAACAAGTGTATTTTCGTGTGCGGTCATGAAACCATTTATTCAATTTCGCAAGATGCAAATGGAAAATACCTGATTGGGGGACAAACCTGCGCATACGCAATTGGCGATGGAACGGCGCTTTTCGGCAGGCTTTCGGGTGACGGTAGTTTAGATTGGGTTAACACTTATGGCGGGTCTCAAGGCGAAACATTTTATTCCGTGTTGCCGGTAAGTGATGGGGCTGGGATTGCCGCGGGTTATACAGCGTCAAATGATGGTGATGTATCGGGCAACCATGGCATTTATAACTATTGGGTAACGAAATTCGGTTGGCATACCGATATAATTGATCCCAAACAAAATAGAATAGCCATTGAGCCCAACCCTACGCACCAATACCTTCAGCTCACCCACGACCAGCCCATTACACGCATCTCCATAACCAACACCATTGGCCAGCAGATGTACGATTATACCTATAATCCCCTGCTGGCTCAGGCCGATGTGGCAGCACTGCCAACGGGCATGTATTTCTTAAAGACAGACAGCGGCGAGGTGGTGAAGTTTTTAAAGGAGTAGCTAATTTGAAAAACCCTAAAGCAGTCAGTTTTTTTCAAAAATCTCAATAAAAAATTCAGTTGGTTGGAAAACATCCCCCTTGCCCCCTTCGAAGGGGGAATTGCCTGTTTTGTGACTCAGTTTCGATTTAGGTTTGAATTCCAATATACCACCGGCAAACTCCCCGCCTGTCAAGGAGGGGCCGATGGAACAAAGCGCGCAGCCTTTGTGCCATCGGGGGTGGTCGCTGTCGTTCAAACCGATGCATAAAAGCCAAATCAAGCCCACAATAGGAATATGCTGAAATTTGTCTCAAAAATCCAACCGATCATCAGAATCATTATTCAGGCAAATTCATAATCATACCGGGTAGTCCCCTACGGGAGACTACCCGGGCACGGAACCACCGGCAAACTCCCCGCCTGCCAAGGAGGGGCCGATGGAACAAAGGGCGCAGCCTTTGTTCCATCGGGGGTGGTCGGTGTCTTGCAAAACTGATGCGGAAAAGCCCGATCGAGCTCACAACAGGAATATGCCGAATTAATTCTCAAAAAATCCCACTGATCATCAGAATCATTTTTCAGGCATAATCATACCCGGGTAGTCTCCCGTAGGGGACTACCCGGGTACGGAACGACATTTTAACCATTTTTAGCCGATAGCAGCACAGTTGATGAGCCTGTGATGGCGCATGTGTTTTCGCCAAAGAAGACTCTTCCCGAAGATGCGTGCAGTTATTAGTTAAGCCCACACCGAGCAGACCAATCGTTAATCAGAAGCGGCGGAAATACCCGTCGCCACAGCGCTCAATATCTCCGTACGTTGTACGCGCAGAGCTATCCCCTGCGCACGCGGAGCAATTGCGCCGGGGTGCCCTTTTCTTTGGTTCGTTTCTTTTGGGCAAGCAAAAGAAATGAACAAAGACCAGGGATGCACAAAAGTCCGATTGAACCGACAATTGAGATATTGTCTAGTCCGATAATAGGTGTATGTCAACTTTTATCAAAAGCCAAATCAAGCCCACAATAGGGATATGCTGAAATACAAAAAAACACTCGTCACCATAATCACCATTCAAACCAAAAGCACCTCCATCACCCAAACCAATACGCGTATTGCAACCCGCAATCTGCTAAAGGCTATCTTTGTTTTTTTTTACACAAAAATTCCGGCACCATAATGAAAGTGTCCCTACATACTATTAAATGCCTGCTTGCGGGTTGTTTGTTTGCGCTGCCCGCTATGGGGCAACAACTGCGACCGGCAGGGTCTGCAAAGATCTACCACGAAATAGCTGGGCTTAAAAACCTGGTCAACGTACTCTACGTAGCCGCCCATCCCGATGACGAGAACACCCGGCTGCTGGCATGGCTGGTGAACGATCAGCACATACGCACAGCCTACCTTTCGCTAACCCGTGGCGATGGTGGCCAGAACATACTGGGTCCCGAGCAGGGCGATGCGCTGGGCCTGATTCGCACCCATGAGCTACTGGAAGCCCGCAAAATAGATGGTGCCGAGCAGTTTTTCACCCGTGCCATAGACTTCGGTTTTTCTAAAAACTATCAGGAGACTTTTAAACACTGGGACAAAGACACCCTGACCGGCGATGCAGTACGGGTCATCCGCCAGTTCCGGCCCGATGTGGTGATTTGTCGCTTTCCTCCCGATACCATGGCAGGCCATGGTCATCATGCATCGTCGGCAATAATAGGCGCTGCCGCATTTAAGGCCGCCGGCGATGCCAGTCAATACCGGGAGCAACTTTCTGAGTGTGCGGTATGGCAACCCCGGCGCATTCTGTTCAACGCATTCCGGTTTGGTTCGTTCAACACCACGACAGAAGATATGTACAAACTACAGGTGGGTCAGTACGAACCCCTGCTGGGTTGCAGCACGGGCGAGCTGGCGGGCATAAGCCGCACCGTACATAAAAGTCAGGGTGCTGGCACGCCCGGTATTCCCGGTCTCCAGAACGAATATTTCCGGTTGGTAGATGGCGCACCTTTTACAAACAGTATTTTCGATGGCATAGATATTACCTGGGGCAGGGTAGGAAAACCCGAGATCACTGGCGCAATAGAAAAAATCCTCCAGTCGTTCGATTTTCTGAATCCGGCAAAAAGTATTCCGGCGCTTGTTGCGCTGCGCCAATCGGTCACCTCTGTCGCCGATGCCTACTGGCGGGATCGCAAGCTGGCTGAAATAGACCAGGCCATTTTAGATTGCTCCGGTTTTATGGCGGAGCTGTACTGCGGACAGGCAGTGGCGACTCCGGGCTCAGAGTTGGCGTTCACCCTGCATCTGGTAGCGCGGGCAGGAAGCACAGTCAATGTGAAAAGCGTGGTTTGGGAAAGTGGAAATGATACAAACCTGTCTTTATTGCTGTCAGGCGACTCACTCTACACCATCAGCCACAAGATCCGAATATCCGCCGGTGCGCCGGTTACACAACCCTATTGGCTCAAGGACAAGAGCAACGGCAGCCTGTTTACCGTCACCGATCGCCAGTACCTCGGTATGCCGGAGACACCGGATGACCTGGTGGCTACACTTGCGGTGGAGATAGGCGGAGTGGTGCAAAAAATAAGTGTGCCCCTGTCTTACAAAAAACTGGACCCCCTGCGGGGTGATGTGGTAGAGGCACTGCGCATAGTGCCGGAGGCATCGGTAGGTTTTGCATCGCCCTTGTTGATCACCAACCCGGATGGGGTGGGAGAGGCAGAAGTGCAGATACATACTTTTGCTCCACTAAAAGATACCCTGATGCTGACCGACGACAAAGGGGTAGTGGTGTTCAGTTGTGCGGTAACAATTGGCGCAGGTGCCGACACCACCATAACTGCCCGCATAAAAGGACAGGGAAACCCGGTGATCACTGCAGCTTTGATGCACAAAGGCAACAGGCTGGACCGCACGCAGCACGTCATACAGTACAGCCACCTGCCTGCCTTGCAGTATTTTACGAGGGCAGAGTTGAAAGTGATCAGGCCGGAATGGAAGTGTACCGCCCGTAAGATCGGCTATATAGAGGGTGCCGGCGATTTTATGCCCACACTGCTCACGCTGGCGGGACTGGAAGTGGACATTCTAAAGGAAAAGGATATGGTAAACGCCTCACGACTTAAAAAGTATGATGCCATTGTGACCGGTATCCGGTCTGTGAATGTGGAGAAACGTATGGCAGCCTGGATGCCGGTGTTGCTGCAATATGCGGAAAATGGAGGGACACTGGTAATGCAGTACAACACACTGCAGGATCCGGTAACCAGCAAAATAGGGCCTTATCCCATTACGCTTTCAGGTAAAAGAGTGACAGAGGAAAACGCTGATGTAATTTTTAATGATCCCTCAGCAAAGGTTCTGAACGCGCCCAATAGGATTACTTCTGATGATTTTAAGGGTTGGGTACAGGAGCGCGGACTCTACTTCCCGTCCAAATGGGATGACCGCTATGCAACCTTGTTTACCATGAACGACCTTGGCGAACAGCCACTTACGGGTTGCACCCTATTTGCAAAAGTGGGCAAGGGCAATTATATTTACACTTCTTTATCCTTTTTCCGGCAACTGCCTTCGGGCAATGTCGGTGCAATACGCCTGCTGATGAACATGCTGAGTGTAGGGAAATAAGAATAAACCAATACCAAAAGAATTCGTTTGTCATGAATAAAATAAAGTCTTTTGCAACATTACGTGGCGGGTTGGTCGCGACATTTTCCCTGGTTGCGGCAATGGTTGTACTTTATAGCTGTGGTAAGACCACGGCTGTGGGCACCGCAAAGCCAACTTCGTGCGTGAACGCGCACAAGACCGTAACAGATTCTGTCTGCAACATGGCGGGTACGCGCCCTGCATACCAGCATCACTGGCACAAGGTGGTAGACTCAGGTGCAATAGTGACCAACACCAATACCAACACATCGGGTGTGAATTTTACCGTAAGCGTGGCGCCGGATAAGACTGTTTCTTATGCCAGCTATGCCTATACGCTTATTTCCACAAGTGCATCCGTATTACATTATTCCAACACCAATTTTACCAATGGTAATTCTGCAGACTTGTTTTACTATCCTGCAAACGACAGTTTTGTAATCGCAACTGTCACCACTACCTACGAGCCGGGTGTCACCACTACTGAGGTGGATACACTACTTTCATTTTGGTGATTTAGCTTCAGGCGACGCTTTCTTTCAGCTTATACTTTGTCAGGCGTAATTCCTTTTGAAGAACAGGTCTTCGAAATCGCGTGCTGTTAATGGTTTTTCCAGATAGCCGGATACCAGTTCGTTATGATAAGCCTTTATTTTGTCTGCGGTGTCTACAGACGAGGAGAGCATATAAATTTTTAGGCGTTCACCCAGATTGGGCAAATTCTCTTTGCTCAGAATATCGAGAAAGCCCCAGCCATCTACAATAGGCATGTTGATGTCCAGTAAAATCAGGATTCTGGCGCCGGGTTCTTTTTGCAACAGATCCAGCAGTTTTTCGAATGCCAGGATCGGGTCAGAATAGGTTTGCAGCAGGCTTTTGTCGTACACGCTGGATATCACATGTTCGTTTACCAGATTGCAAAGTTTGTCGTCATCTATCAGAAATACTATTTGTTGCTTGCGTTTATCCATATTAGTATCGTATATCAAAATTAAAACAAGGGCATGTCTTATGAGACGCCACTGCTGTAAATAGGGTAACTATTTGAATATTGGCAAAAATAACAAAGTATCTGAATAAACAACATTATAAAAACAGACTTTTCTGGTTAGATACCATGGCCACGGTGCATCTCCAGCCGAAAGAAATTTGCCGGAAGTGGTATGTTTTATAATAAGGTGGCGAGGAAAATCGCGAATTCTCTGTTTGCAGAATATAAAGTTGTTGCTATCTGCGATTGCCAGATTGTTTTTTTGTCTGCTCGTTTCAGGGCTTGGCCTTACAAAATATCTGGGTAAAATATAGATAGCCGTCTTTCCCACGTGCAATTGAGATTCCGGTGAGATTGAAATTGCCTTCTATGTTTTCCCGGTGGTCGGGGCTGTTCAGCCACATATTTACCACCTCTTTCGCTGTTCTGGCACCGTAGGCCACGTTTTCGCCCCAGGCGTAGGCATGTTTTATCTTTCGGGTCAACATACTTACCCGGTCGTCAAATCCGTCATGCCCAAAGTCTACAGACCCGTTGGCCATGTTGCGGCTGTGTGTGGCGGCTATGGAAACGATAATGTCGCTCATGGCCAGCGGCGGCAGTTTATTATGCAACCTGTGTTCGTTCACGAGCGCCAGCACGTCGGAAGATAATTTTTTATAGTCCGTTTGGGCACTTGCTTCGTGCGGTCTGAGTACGGACACCAATGCCAAAATAGTGATGAATAAGAATCTCATTTTTTTCTTTAGGTCCTAAAATTAGAAAAAAAGTGGGCTGTTTGCAGTGAAGATTAACCGTATTAAGATTTCGGTCTTATTTGCGGATGTAAGTGAACAGATGTGTTGTATATATGCAATTGGGTTTAAAGCAAGTTTAATTTGTAGAAAAAATTACTGTGTATCATAAAGTTAGTAAATATTTTATATAATTAGGGTTTTGAACAACGCTTTCC
>CAIYJV010000213.1 GCA_903926605.1 uncultured Bacteroidota bacterium | reverse complement strand
GAATTCATAAGAGCTACATCGTCAATCTGAATTTTATTACTGCGATTCGGAAAACCTGTCTATTTCTTGGGCATCTGGAGTTTCCGTTGAGCGAACAGTACCGGGAGTCTATATTGCAGATCACTAACAAACGATTTTAGTCCTGGTGTTTCAAAACGAACTAAATAAAAGGACACCCCTTCGCAATTGCTCCGCATGCGCCGGAGCTAGCTCTGCGCGGACGGCGTGCTCGTTGTAAAGGAGGACGAGTGAGCGATTACAACTTTGTAAACTTCCTGAATGTGGATCCGTTTACCTTGACCAGATATATTCCTGCCTGCAAATCTGCCACATCTATCTGTGCCGATAAAGCATTGTAGGTGCCAGCATAAATGACCTGTCCCAGAACGTTGCTGATGGTGACTGTGCTGATATTTTCATCTGCGGATACGGTCAGTAATGTGGTTGCAGGGTTTGGGTAAATAGCCAGATGTTCCGGCCCGGTAGTAATACCAGCCGTTTGAAGCGGGATGGGGTCAATCCAGATATTGTTGCTGTTCACGATATAGCCAGTGGCACTATCGATCAACATCACAATAGCATGCATATGGTGTATAGACCAGGTATAAAACGGTACTGTAAAAGTACAGGAGTATGTGCTGCCGCCTGTGAGTGTGGCAGGCAGATAGGTGCCACCGGCAACAGAAGGGACAATGCTTCGTGCCACATGGTCATAGTACATTGTAGTTGCCGGAACCGGGTTGGGCAAAGCAGCAAAATCATATTCGGCATCAGCCATTGCACCGCTGCCGCCTCCGGTATATAAGTTGGCCTGATCCCAGTCGCTTGGGGTAACGTCGCTGTGTACGAAATCTTCGGTCAGCACAAGGGCTACCCTGTAATGGCTGTGCAGATTTGTGGCCGGAATAATTGAAACCGGCACTGTAACCGAGTCGCCGGTGACAGTGGCACTTATGGACACGTCAGCATATCCAAAATCATTGTGATGGGCATTGTACAGTTGTTGCAGTTGATCGGGCGTAGTCTTGATCTTTCTATCAAATAATAAATATGGGTACTGTGGTATCTGCCCCTGGATCCACATCCCATAAATGGGGTTGGTCATCGGATCGGAGGTGGATATACTGCAATGAACCGCAATAAAACTCATATTCTCATGAACCAGGTTTTCGCAAGAATCCATAGCTATTATGCCATAGGGGCAAGCATCACACCAAGTTGCGGTTGCTTCTTCTGCGACAGGCTTTTTTACCGGGAAATGGGTGATGCCGACCACACTGGTGGTCATAGTATCGTTCGAGCTTACAGGGTCTCCTGATTCGGTTACCCACATGGTAACCGGCATGGAATCCAGTATTGTGGGGGTATAGGGTGGTGTACATGTAAAAGAATAGCTCGTTAACGGTGCAACGCTGAGACCTGAGAAAAAAGTAGTAACCGGTGTGCCGGCTCCTACCTGATATGTGGCAGAGAAAGACGATATCGTATCGGGGCTCGTATTCGTCATCAGGCCTCCAAAAGAAATTCCGGATGTGGTGGTCACAAAATTTCCTACACCGGCAACAGGAGAAATTGCCGTAAGTGCTATGTCATTCGGCAATAAATTAAATACCCGCACATTGGTCAATAGAGCGCCAAGAAGAGAGCCCGAGCTATCTGTGTACCTGAAATTGAGCCTGCAGTCCGGATTGCCAGCGTAAGCGGCAAGGTCAATGAACCGAATATCCCAATATCCCCCTACCGGCAATGTGTCCAGATTGATCCAGGTAGAGCCGCCGTCGGTGGATAGCTGAATATACATTTCTTCAAAATAACCTACGCCAAGGTAATAATAATGGGAGCCATTAAAAAGGTAATTAAAGCTTAAATAGGGTGCCGTAGTTCCTGCCAGGCTGAATGAGGGGGATGTGAGATTGGCAGGGTCGTTACCTATGTGATAGTATTCGGTACATTCAACATATTGTGGATGCGGCGGTGTGGAATAATTAAAGAAATAGTCTGCAGCCTGTGTTATTGTGACCCATCCTTGCGGAGTGGTGCCGGGAGCCGCAGTAAAAGAGTTGGTCCATCCGGTGGGCAATGCCGGAGGTGTTACAGAAGTGAAGTCTTCAAACAGTATGGTCTGTGATGTTCCCTGAAAGGAAGAACCGAAAAGTAATGCTATAAAAAGAAAAAGGAAAAATCGCATTCTATTTGTTTTAGGTTTTTAGAAATTGTCTTTTTATTAAGTGCCAGAAATAAAGACATTGGGAAAATAGGTTTGGTTGGGTTCACTACTTTTATTAATACATGCAGGCCATACAAAAGGGCTCACGGACCATAAAGCCTTTGTGCGCTGACACCCGGTAAACTGCAGTCATGACATAGCCACGCCGGTCGTATTTTTCAGGGTTGCTGATCGACATTTTTCTATGCTACTGTTTTGTAAATTTCTTTGTGGCTACAACTGTTCCGTTTGAATTTAAAAGTCGGACGAAGTACAGACCGGGAGGTATGTGTTCCAGGTTGAGACTGGCACTGCTGTTTGAAACTTTGTATGCAGCCATTACTTTGCCAATGATATTGTATACGATCACGTTTCTGACATCGTATCCGGGGTCGTATACGATACTGATATCGTCGTGCGCCGGATTTGGGTATAACATTACCTCGCCCGGTGACTTAATACTGCCGGAAATGCCGGAAGTACCATTGTTGCAGATCAAATAGGTTTCGTATCCCACATCAACAGGAATGGACTGGTTATTCATCCGGACTGTAACAAAGTGGCAACCGGTGCTGTTAAGACTATTAAACTCAACAAGCAAATGAAAACTGCCCACGGGGCTAATGCCGTAGGGATGTGATGTTTCGGCGGCAAGCGTACCGGACGTCTGTGACCATAGGCTAGTAGCGGGGTAACAGCCGTAGTTATCGCATATAGAGTAGGCGGCTATCCAGTCTGCAGGAAAATCTGAGGCTACTACCTTCCAGGAAATTACGGTTGTGCCGGTAGTGGCGTTTATACCATCGTCTATAGTTGTACTGACGCCTAAAAGCGGTGCGGACGAAACAGTGTCGTGTTGTACACTAAAAGTAGTCTGGGCCCGCAAACACGGGGTGAAAAAAAGCAAGAAAACAGCAACTTGTGTCAATTTCTGTTTCATCGGACACTATTGGTTATCTAAATTACATAAAATAGTAAAGCAAAATACGTGGTACACTGTTTTTTCTATTAATGGGTTAGTAAATAGATATACTTAGTCCCCAAATTGCCATAATAGTGTTTAGAATTTAAAACGGGCGATCTCGAGTTACATGGAAACCATACAGGGGAAGTCGGGAGAGGTTTGTCCAAGTGTATATTTTAATAAAATTAATTTATTGTTGTTGACGGCATTGTTTTGGGCTCGCTGTACCGTGCAGGTGAGCAGTTTTGCAAAAATTTTTAAAAATTGGGGATTTTCTGTGGTTTTTTAATCGTAAGTAATTGACTTTGAGTTATATGATTTTTATTTCTAGGTAACAAACTCGTGTTTTAGGTTACATGTTCAGGATATTTTTCTGCGTAAAAAATTGATTTTCAATTTGGGTAGGGTAACAAATGTTACATCGGACGGACAAAAGGTTACAGCATATAGCAGTTAT
>CAIYJV010000212.1 GCA_903926605.1 uncultured Bacteroidota bacterium | reverse complement strand
ATTTGCCGATGTGGTGGTTTTTGGTTCAGAGAACATGGACAAGAAAGTGACCGATGAATTCAAGCCCAGCAGGTACAAAAAAGTACTGAAGTATGAGCCTGAATGGAAAGAGGATATTACACCACTTTTGGACCTGTATAAAAGCTTAACAGAGCTTTAGATATTAATTAGCCACCTTTAGTTCAAATTTTTAAGTTTTGAGTTCAATTAATCAATTCAGGAAATATATTTTTGTCCTGATTTTGGCGGCAGTCGCATATACGGGTTGCAAGGAAAGTACTCTGATCAATTCTAAGATATCTCCGGCAAATGACAGCATAGGTGTATACTCCAGGAATTTGCCCTGTGTCACCCATACCTATTTCGATGATTCCATATCCACCAGCGCTACCTTTCCGGGTGTACCGGTTTATGTAGGTGTCGGCGTATTTACCGATCCGTTTTTTGGCAGTTTTAATGCCTCCGCCTATTTTCAGGTGATACCATCTGTAAACGGATTTTATTTTACCAGCGCAGATACGGTAGACTCAGCCGTAATGGTACTTCCCTACAGCGGATTTACCTGGGGCGATTCTACCAACGAGAGTCTTACACAGACCTATCAGGTTTTCTATATGTCGGATAGTATGGGCGACATCAGTACGGCCAGCTACTACCCCTCCACTCAGAAAGTGATTGACACAAAAAACCCACTTAGTGCGCCATTCACATTCAATGTGTACCACTTGCTCGATTCGTTCCTGATAAGTGGTAAGGACCATGCCGGCCTCAGGGTTAAGCTGAATCTTACGAACCTGATGAACAAACTTACGCCGGCACTTACCAATTACAATGCCGGGGGCGTGCCTACCGAACAATTGTTTATTACCTACTTCAATGGTATTTGTGTGCGTGCGGCCGATACCAGGCAGACTACCACTTCAATGCCCTATTTTCAGCTGGATGGATCTGATCCGTATTCCGAGGCCGGCATTTTGGTGTATTATCATCAGGCTGTAGGCGACACCACCTACGCACAGTTCCTGTACGATAATAGTTATTGTACCCATTACAATGGTATCGTTAATTCTTATGGGCATGCCAGCGTGAACGGTTTGTACCAGTCTACCAAGGCAAATGATGATGTGGTTGCACTGCAAAACCAGCCCGGCGCAGGGATAGACCTGAAGATAGGCGGTATCAGATCGCTTCCGGCAGGTGTGATCGCAAAAGCAGAAGTGCAGCTTACGTTGTTGCCGAACTATAATAATGTGGCATATTTCGGACCACAAAAGGTATTTGCAACCGGTATAGCATCGGCTACCTATCCTACAGGACAAGGACTTGTAGCCGGCGAAAAATACAATCTGGCAGATCGTTACCCCATATACAGCCTTTCGCCCTTTAACGTACTGGACGGATATCCGCACACCGGTGTTGTACCCGGCGGGCTAACTACCTATACCATAGATATTCCAAGGGAATTGATGCAGGCCATTGCACAGAAAAGCGATACGATCCACTTGCGTATTAACGGTACTCAGGATTTCTACGGGGCATACCACATGGTGGCCGCCGGCGGAAATTATGCCGACAGTAACTACCGGGCAAAATTAAAAGTTGTATATTCACAACTTCAATAAAAAAACTAGTTTCTGCTATGTGTGGAATCGTTGGCTATATAGGGTACCGTGAGGTATACCCAATCCTAATTAAAGGACTGAAAAGACTAGAGTATCGTGGTTATGACAGTGCTGGGGTGGCATTGTTGTCTGACGAACTCACCATATATAAAAAGGCAGGCAAAGTTGCCGATCTGGAAAAGATCGTTGACGCCGGCAAGACTGGGGCAACAATAGGCATAGGCCATACCCGATGGGCTACCCATGGCGAACCCAATGACCGAAATGCGCATCCGCACAAATCGCAGTCGGGCAAACTTGCTATCATCCACAATGGAATTATAGAAAACTACGCTTCTATTAAGGCCGAGTTGCAAAAACGAGGCTATACTTTTCATTCAGACACCGATACGGAAGTGTTGGTGAATCTGATTGAGGAAGTGCAGAAAACTGAACATACTTCACTGGACAATGCGGTGCGTATTGCGCTGAACGAAGTGGTAGGTGCGTATGCTATTGTGATCCTGAATCTGGATAACCCCAATCAGCTGGTAGCTGCGCGAAAAGGCAGTCCGTTGGTAATTGGTATTGGGGAGAACGAATTCTTTATTGCATCGGACGCCACACCTATAATTGAATATACCAAGCACGTAGTGTACCTGGACGATCAGGAAGTAGTGGTGCTGAACCGCGATGGCCAGTACTACTTCCGCGATCTGGGCAACATCGAAAAATCGCATGAGATCCAGAAATTGGAATTCTCGTTAGAAACAATTGAAAAAGGCGGGTTTGAGCACTTTATGCTCAAGGAAATATACGAGCAACCCAAAGCAATAGAAGACTCTTTGCGCGGCAGGATGAACGCCGCTCAGGGCTGGATAAAGCTGGGGGGCATGGATGAGTATATCAATCGCATAGAAAATGCCGATCGCTTTATCATCACTGCATGCGGTACGTCATGGCATTCTGGTCTGATCGGTGAATACCTGATCGAAGACCTGGCGCGTGTACCCGTGGAAGTAGAATATGCGTCTGAATTCAGGTATCGCAATCCCATATTGAAAGAAGGAGATGTGGTGATAGCCATATCCCAATCTGGTGAGACTGCAGATACGCTTGCTGCTATTGAAATAGCAAAAGAAAGGCAGGCCCTTATTTATGGTGTGTGCAATGTGATCGGTTCTTCCATACCCCGTGCATCGCATACCGGAAGCTATACGCATGCAGGTCCCGAAATAGGGGTGGCATCTACCAAGGCATTTTCTACCCAGGTTTCCATGCTTACCCTCATGGCTCTACAGCTTGCCCAGGTTAAGGGCACCATGCCTACATCCAAGATAAGGGAACTACTGGTAGAGCTGGAGAACATACCGGCCAAGATTGAAGAAACTTTGGCGCTGGACCCGGTGATCAAAGAAATCGCATCCAAATACAAAGACGCCACAAACTTTCTTTATTTGGGAAGGGGTTATAATTTCCCGGTTGCTCTGGAAGGTGCGCTGAAACTGAAAGAGATTAGCTACATACACGCGGAAGGATATCCGGCCGCCGAAATGAAGCATGGTCCCATAGCGCTGATAGACGAGAACATGCCTGTGGTATTCCTCGCCACCAATATGAGTGCCTACGAAAAAATTGTCTCTAATGTGCAGGAAGTAAGGGCCAGGAAGGGAAAGATAATAGCCGTGGTAAATAAGGGCGATACCCATATCCGCCAACTGGCAGACCATATTATCGAGGTTCCGGAAACAGCCGAAATACTTTCTCCGCTCATTACCATTGTTCCATTGCAGTTGCTGGCATACCATATTGCCATCATGCGCGGTTGCAATGTGGATCAACCCAGGAATCTGGCGAAGTCGGTGACAGTGGAGTAGAGCATAATTCTTATTTTTTGCAGCGAACAGACCTGACACCAGATAGCACATTGGTAGTCTCGTTTGCTCTTAACACAGTCAATGGTTTTTGGTGTGCCAAAGACCACTGTAGCAGTTTCATGTATTTACGGTAGTCATGGCAGGTATCGGGAAGCCGGTAGAATCTTTGCGACCGACTGAAGGTAACAATGGTATTGCCATGGCCGGCAGTGTCGCGAATGCTTTGTACCGTCCAGTTATTCCTTACCTGCCCCAACAAACTTGCAGGCAACGTACACAGGGCACCGGCTAAGATGCAAAGGAAAAACAGGTTCACCAGATTTTGGCGGCGCATTACGGACAGGTGTGCAGATAATGGTAGCTGACGAGGGTAGAGTTGGTGTCTGAGTAAAGTGGGTCGGTATCAAAAATAGTCGTGATGCCGTATGCCAGCGGGCTGTAAGAAGATGTCGGCTGAATATTTATTGCAGTCACCCGGGGAGTGGACGAGCAGGCGGGGTTTTCCTGTGCGTGCAGCCACGTGGCCAGCAACACGGGTTCGTCGAACATAGAGGGATCGAATACGTAGGCTTTCGGGCCCTTGGTGGTCTGAATGGTAACCAGTGGTGCCACATGATACCACCAGTTGATGCACTGATCGCACCATTTACCGGCTTTCACGCTGAGTGAATAACTTCCGGTGGCGAAACTGAATATCTTTTGCGTGGCGTAATGGTACTTATTGTTGATGAGGTAACACATTTTGTGTGCCCGCGCGTAGCAGCCATCGGCGCAATACTGGAAGGTGATACAATGGTCTATGTCATAGGGTCCGGGATTCTGGCAGCATTGAGTAGAGAAATAGTTGAACATTTGCTGCGCAGTGGCCATATCCGGAACTACAGGTGTCAGGCCGGGTTCAGTAGTATTTATCACGCCCATATCTGCAAAATGGTTTATTGCCTGTTCGTTGCCGCGCAGGGATTCCATGTCTGTGGCAGAACCAATAGTCTTCACAATTCGAGCTTTGAACTGGTGTTCTTCGTTGGTGGTAACGGGGTCGGCACGAAGCAGAAGGCTTCTGTTCAGGTCGAACGTAATGCGTACAGGTACATTTTGCTGCTGCGCGTGCTCCAGTCCTGAGATCAGATCTGCACCCAGTGCGGTAAACAGCATTTCATGCCGGGAACAGGCAACGCTGGCCGATGTGCCGTCGGCTGATTTCTGAATATTGATCACACCCACCACATCAGTAAGCGTATTTTCCGGGGCTGAGTTGCTGGTCTGAACAGGATTGCCAATATCTGTTGCTACAGGCTTTGCGCCCTTTCTGCAGGCGCTCATTCCTGCTAGTGCCAGAACCAGAACAAAGGCGGTGCAGGCTAATGAAAGCCCCCGGCGGTAAGGAGAAAAAGTGGTGTGCATAACCCGGCGATTTAGATGGAAAATACGGACGAACAAACTATCACCCGTGACACAATTTAGGTATATTTTCATAAATGAAAAATTATTTTTAGAATATAAAGCGGGAAAGCCAAACAAATTTATTTATTTGTCACTACCTTAGATGGTACTTAAGTGATTCACTATTTTTAAAGCAGGGTTGTATGAAAAGGTTTGGTTTGCTGATGCTGTGCGTGTGTGTAATTTCTGGTTTGGGGGCGAGGGTGAAAAAACCAGTAGCGCCAAACCGCAATATTTTTATCAGCCAGATGCTGCGGCAGCAAAGTTCCGGGTATAGCGCTCTGCGTACTACGTCGGGCGTAACAAGGGAACGGGTGGTTGCTCAAAGCACGCGTGACACCGTTTCCGGGCCATTGAGCGATTCTGTTTATCTGGGTTACTCCGCTGCCTTGGGTGCTGCTTACGACTACAACACCATGATCTATCCCTATAACTATCCTTATAGCACCACCCCGATGTTCAACTTAAAGGGTGTGTTCACTCGTCCGCAGGTAATGGCCGACACCTATAAACATTGGACGCTGAACCCTTTCACGCTGGCATACGGCCTTTATGAATTTACATTCGCCAACTTTGACTCAGACAAAAATCTGGTGAGTTTCAGGCACAACTATACCGATTCCGTCACGACCCGGAATACAGCCTATGTGAACAGCTTTTCGAGTTCGGGAAATATTTTGAGCGGTACCTGGTTCGGGTCGGTCGGGGGAGTAATGGACAGTGCCTTCAGGCAGTATTTTTCGTATGATGTGTCCGGGAATCTCTTAAAAGACAGCCTGTACGAAATGCATCTGGGTACATGGCATCAGGTGGCCAGAACATTTTATTCCTATGACGCGGCAAACAACCTGATACAAATAGACGGTTATGCGCAGACGGATACTACCTACGACTCCGTACTGGCAGAGCAACTAAAGTATGTGAACACCTACGATGCAAGTCACCGGCTCACATCGGTGGCCACATGGGAGTTCGACAATACATCACTTGCCGCATCCGGGAGGGATACTTTTGCCTACAGCGGATCTACTGCTTTTCATACGTCGTGGAGATCGTATCAGTACGATAACATAAACCATTATTGGGCTCCTCAGTTCAGAATGACCAAAACGCTTAGCGCCGGACTGCCTGATACGATACTTACCAACGGCTTTGACAGTGCCATGAACGCCTGGGTACCTCTGATGATGCAAATAGCCCGTTACGATACGGCGGGCAATCCGGATACACTTTATGAGTACGATTACAATTTTACGTCGTTCCCGGTACAGCCTGATTATACCACCGTGTATTACTACAAGTTGTACCAAGACGTGACAAAAGCACAGGATGTGATGCCAGCTCCGCTACCCGGCGTTTATCCCAATCCGGCGACAAATGAAGTGGCGATAACGGGTATTGTATTCACGGGGAAGATCGTAGTAAGTATTGTGGATGAAAGTGGTCGTTTGGTGTTACGCCAATATTGCGCTGTAACCAACGGGCAGGTGCGAATAGAACTGGGCACTCTGGTGACCGGGTCCTATATAGTGGCCCTGACCGCTCCCGAAGGCGCACAGCTGGGCTGCGTGAAATTCATAAAGCGGTAACCATCTGGAAAGTCAAAAGAACTTATGAACAGCAGATCAACTTCTGGTACCCGTGTAATAAGGGTGGATGGTGAAAGCCGCACGGAGTCGAGGGATGTACTGGCTACGGAAGATCCACTGGAGATACGTTTGGAGTACGGACCGGGTGAAGACCGGTTAACCAGAACTGTTTCTGTTACCATGCGTACTCCCGGCCATGACGAGGAGCTGGCAGCGGGATTTTTGTTTACCGAAGGTGTGATCGAAGATCCGGCTGCGATCAGGGAATTTCAAAGGCCCGAAAGAGCGCTGGAGCAATTTGTAAAAGTAGTTCTGGACGAAAACAACGTTCCCCGATTGCACCAGGCCGAGCGCAATTTTTACACTACATCCAGTTGCGGCGTATGCGGAAAGGCGTCCATTGCCTCCATACAAACTGTGTGTCCGTTTAAGCCCACTATAGACTCATTAAAGGTTTCCAAACAGGTGGTGGTAAGCCTGCCAGGCACACTAAGGGAGGCTCAGGCTATATTCGAACAAACGGGTGGTCTGCACGGCTGCGCTTTATTCGATATAAAGGGCAACCTCATTGCCATGCGCGAAGACGTGGGCCGCCACAATGCACTGGACAAGCTGATAGGCCGGATGTTTCAGGACGGCAAGCTGCCGGCAGCAGACCTGGTGTTGCTGCTGAGTGGCAGGGCCAGTTTCGAGCTGGTGCAAAAAGCATCCATGGCGGGCATAAGGATCGTAGCCGCAGTGGGTGCACCCAGCAGTCTGGCGGTCGAACTCGCCGAGGAAATGGACATAACCCTGATCGGTTTCCTTCGTGGAGCAAGATTCAATATATATTCAGGTGCCGAAAGAATTGTAAATTAGCTTTATGAAACTCAGAATACAGGGAAATGCGATCAGGTACAGGCTCTCGAAAACCGATTTGGAAACGTTCAGGACGGCAGGCTATCTGGAGGAGGTGACCGACTTTGGTTCTCGCACGTTCACCTATGCGCTGAACAGGCTGCGGGACGGAGAGATATTCGCTGAGTTTGACAACGGGCTGATGGTGATACACATTCCCGAAACCATAGCCAAACAATGGACCGACACCGACCAGGTGGGCATAGCGCACGACCACGATGTAGACGGTTATGGCCGGATGCTACACCTTGTTGTAGAAAAAGACTTTAAGTGCCTTGGCAAAGAAGGTTCCGACAGCGAGAAGGATAATTTTGAGAATCCGAAGACAGTATGCTGAGGTGAATTAAATGAACTAGTTGACGCCATAAATGTTGTTGCATAAAGATTTTGCTAATAATCTTTAGGTATTTGTCACATCAGTAAAAACTCTTTCAACAGGGAGTTTGAATACACGATTCCATATCCGGATAGTTGGTAGCAAATAATAGCCGAAGAAATTAATTCAAACCAAAATAGCCACCCATCGGGTGGCTATTTCTTATAGTGAAATATGGTTGACTGTATCTTATAGTACCAGCATCGCATCTCCATAACTGAAGAAACGATATTTTTCCTTGATCGCTGTTTCATAAGCTTCGATCATAAGATCGAAACCGGCAAATGCACAGGCCATGATCATGAGGCTGGTCTTGGGCAGATGGAAGTTGGTGATCAGTGAGTCGGCAATTGAAAACTCATAGGGAGGATGTACGAACAGATTGGTCCATCCTTCTTCGGGTTTCAGATAGCCCTGCGCGGTCACGGCGCTTTCCAGTGCACGCATCGTGGTGGTTCCTACAGAACAGATGTGCCTGTTGTCTACCTTGGCGCGATTCACAAGGTTTGCTGCATAGTCGTCTACACGGAAGTATTCGGCATCCATTTTGTGTTTGGAGAGGTCTTCTACTTCAATGGGGCGGAATGTACCCAGCCCCGTGTGCAACGTTACTTCTGCAAACTTAACCCCTATGATCTCGAGCCTTTTGATGAGCTCGCGACTGAAGTGCATACCAGCAGTAGGAGCTGCTACAGCGCCTTCGTATTTGGCATATACTGTCTGGTAACGCTCTTTGTCGTCGTCTTCGGGTTTGCGTTTTATGTATTTTGGCAGCGGTGTTTCGCCCAGGAGGTCCAGCATATTGCGGAAGCCTTCTTCGCCACCGTCGTACAGAAAACGTATGGTGCGGCCGCGCGATGTGGTATTGTCTATCACTTCGGCAACAAGTTCGTCGTTATCGCCAAAATAGAGCTTGTTGCCTACCCTTATCTTACGGGCAGGATCAACGATCACATCCCACAAATGGTTGGGCTTGTTGAGCTCACGGAGCAGGAACACTTCGATCTTGGCACCGGTCTTCTCCTTGCGTCCATACAAACGGGCGGGGAACACCTTGGTGTTGTTTACGATCATTACGTCCTTATCATGAAAATAAGTGAGGACGTCCTTAAACATCTTGTGTTCAATTTTTCCGGTATCGCGGTGAACGATCATGAGCCGGCTTTCTTCGCGTTTTTTTGCCGGATGCTGGGCGATGAGGTTCAGAGGGAGATCGAACTTAAATTGGGACAACTTCATAATGGCAGAAGATCTGATTGGTAAAAGCGTGCAAAGTTACAAAAAAATACGATGCAATGCGTTTTTTGTGAAATTTGTATGATAAAAGTAAAAAAATTATTAATAAGTGTGCCAGGGATAGCACATGCGGAAACCTGTGCCAGTCTTTTGTTTTGGGTGAAAGGCGCCACGCCGAACGCTATATAGTGAATAATAAGTTACTGTAATCCGATCTGGTTTGCAGGGAGTAAGATATTTTGGTTCGTTTTGGGTGGTTGCTATATGGTCAGCATCGTAAAAACACAACGATTCTTATTTTTCCCGCACTTCTGGGTCTGAACGAAATCAAAACATTAAATTTGTTTGGTGTTGCGATGATCCGGGTCGGAAACAAAACCTCCCGGCCATATGCAGCTATGTGTGCTATTATATGCTGTTCAATTCTTTGGCCTTTCTGGTTTTCTTTATATGCGTGGTGGCCTTGAACTATTTGGTTCCACACAGATACAGATGGCTGATACTGTTGCTGGCAAGTGTTGTGTTTTATCTCTGGTCGGTGCCCATGTATGCCGGGATACTCGCGCTAAATATACTGCTCGACTATATATGCGGGATGTGTATGGAGGCGCACACCGGCCGGTACCGGAAGTTTTGGCTTGCCCTGAGTCTGGGCTTCAATGGCGGAACACTGGTGTTTTTCAAGTGCTACAATCTTTCCGTTGTGCATCTCAACCAGCTTTTTTTTCATGGATGCGACACGCACAGTTATTTTTTCACACAGGTGTTATTGCCATTGGGCTTGTCGTTTCATACACTTCAGGCCATGAGTTACGCCATAGAGGTTTACAGGGGCAACCAAAAGGCGGAACGGCATCTGGGTATCTATGCATTGTATGTGATGTTTTTCCCCAAGTTGGCCATGGGCCCGATAGAGCGGCCCATGAACCTTCTACCCCAGTTGCGCCAGCGCCATGACTTTTGTTTCGACGATGTGTTGCTGGGCTTAAAGCTAATGGCCTGGGGGTTGTTTAAAAAAGTAGTGATTGCAGATCGGTTGGCTCTTACCGTGAACCGGGTGTACGAGTCTCCACAAAACTATAATGGTACGGTGCTTTGGGTGGCGGTGGTATTCTACGCGTTCCAGATCTACTGCGATTTTTCAGGTTATACAGATATTGCTATTGGCGCTGCGCGGGTATTGGGCATAAGGTTATCACCCAACTTCGACCAACCGTTCAAAAGCAGGAGTGTATCTGAATTCTGGAGGCGCTGGCACATCTCATTTTCGTCGTGGTTACGGGACTATTTGTTTGTACCGTTATCGCTTCGGCTCAGAAATCAGGGTAGGGTTGGCATTGCGATGGCTGTTATTATTACGTTTTGTGTGAGCGGGCTCTGGCATGGTCCCCTGGGCACGTTTTTGGTCTGGGGGTTGTTGCATGGTTTGGTCATTGTGGCCGAGTTTCTGACACAGGATCACAGGGCGGTTTGGTTCAGGAATGTTCCAGCAAGGATGATGGATAGTCTGGGCAGGCTATATACCTTTGTTTTCCTCTGCCTTACCTGGGTACTGTTCCGGGCTACGGATCTGGGTAGTGCCTGGTATATATTTTCGCACCTTTTCCATGGCTGGGGCAGACTTGTGGCCCCACTTTATTTGAGAGCCATGATGCATAACGTTGGGTACGAAAATTGGATATATGGGGTGTATAATCTGGTTGTAGGTTTTCTTTTGATTACGCTTGTGCTTTACAAACAAAGCAGGTTACCGGGGAAAAGTGTATCCGGATACGAAGAAGTTAGCCGGGAACACTGGTTCAAATTTTATCTGGCGCTGGTGCTGATAATGATAGCAGGCGTGTATGAAGTGCCGGAGTTCATCTATTTAAATTTTTGATTTTCTTGACCCGAAAGACTACATATCTCACTTTGTTTCTACTGGCTGTAATGGCTACGGTAGCGATATTGCAGTACGGGCTGGATCGTTTCTATGTTTCGCACGTGGACAACAAGATCAATGCTTTATTTCAGCATCGTATAGATTCTGACATTATGGTCTTTGGTAGTTCGGTAGCCTATACCGATGTGAATCCCGATACGTTGGCGCATATTACCAGGCACGGGTGTTTCAATATGGGTGCGCCCGGCATGAATTTTGCACAGTATGAGTCGCTGATCCTGGAGTTTGCCGAAAACAAAAAGAAGTGCAGGTATATAGTAATGTGTTTTGATTATGGTAGTTTTTGCGCCTATCCTAGTGTGGCATGGCCGCACTTGTTTTATTCGTATCTCCAAAATAATGACCATGTGTACGCCGCGCTGTATAGCATTGATCCAAGTACTGTTCTGTTGGAGAAGTATGTTCCCGGTTACAAATTGGCGATGCTGAACAAGGAGTTTTACAGCGCAATCCTTTCGGGCAAACTGGATTTCAAAAGGGGGTTCGTGCCAAAATCAAACGCACGTCCAGTGCCCGGATCGATTCGTCCGGACTATATCCCTTTTGATCCAAAAGTCTATGGAAGGACAAAAAAATGTCTGGCGTTGTTGACTCGGCGGGATATTAAAGTGTTTATGGTTTTCAACCCCGTCAGTGCAGATCTCTACCAACAAACCCTGAACCCTGATATGCTGAAGCGTAAATTGCGGAGTTTGGTTAGCAAAGACGTATATTTTTTAGATTATTCTGCCGATTCAATGAACGGAAATGCAAGCTATTTCTACGACCATCGCCACCTCAACGGCAGGGGAGCCAAACTGTTTTCACGCAAGCTGGCGCAAGATATGGCAGCCATCATGGTGCACGACGGAAAATAATGTCGCCGTTTCCTTAGCTTTATGCTTTAGCCAATAGTAAATTGGGTAGTACAATGAGGTTGAGGTGGAAGGTTGCGCAGTATTTTGAGATCCGTTGGTGGCGACGCTATACCAGTGGCATGGATAAGGATGAATATCTGTGTAAGAAAAAAGTTTACTGGCAGCGCGTTTTGGATCAATGTGCAGAGTTTTTCACCATTGGCAAGGGTGATACGCTTATTGATGTAGGTTGTGGTCCCTCAGGCGTATACATGGTGTTTCCGGAAAATAAGGTCACAGCTGTAGATCCGCTTCTGGATCGTTATGCGGCGGAGTTGCCAATATTCAGTTTTTGTGATCACAGCAATGTCAGGTTTATTACTTCAACTGTGGAAGAACTGGTAACTGATAGCACCTACGATTATGTGTTTTGCATGAATGCCATAAACCATGTCAGCGATATCAGGGCCGGCTTTTCTGTCCTGGCACGGCTGGCAGCTCCCGGCGCAAAGCTGGTTGTGGGTATTGATGCCCATAATCACAGCTTTCTGAAATGGTTATTCCGATCCTTACATTTCGACATTCTGCATCCGCATCAGTACGATGTGGCCGATTACCGGGATATGATAGAAAATGAAGGTTGCAGTGTACTGACAACCATAGTGTTGAAGCGGAACAATATTTTTAACTACGTGCTTTTTGTAGCAACCAAGAGATAGTGGGGCTTTCCCAAAAAAAATTCAGGCGCAGGGTATCTCATTTTGTACCGTCATCGGGGAGTGTCAGGAGGGTACTTTCCTGCAAAAAAATTAGGCGCCTGTTGGGCGCCTAATAAAGGTTGTTATGCGTTTGTTTAGCGGAAGCTGTTATAAACCTGTTCGTCAAATTTTGGACACATCACGTTGTCGCGGGCGTCTTTTTTGTGGTTGTATTTACCTTTTACAAACAGGGTGATCTCAGTGGCGCCGGTACCGGGTACGGCTGTGGCCAGTGTAGAATTTGTAACATCGTAAGACACACCTACTGCCACATTACTGAAGTCCAGCTTTACGACAGGAATAAAGGCATCGTTGTACCTAAGGTAACCACCCAGGCTGAAGGTAAAGTTGCTCGGTGCGGCAATGGGGCTCTTGTGCCAGGATAGCATGCCACCTATAAGGAACTCGCTATAGGGGTCCATCAACGTATAATTGGCATGTACGGTAAGGCCGAACTGCTGGCCCATATTTACATGGAAGCCGGTGTTGAACACCCACTTCATGGGTAGCTTTACCAGTACTTGAGGACCATAAAAAATTTCAGTAGGGTGGTTGATGTGGTACAAAGCTGCACCAATATAATAGTTCGAAATTCCCTCGAGATCGAAGGATGAATTGAGGCTTACACCTGCGCCGATATCGTAGTTGTGCAAACTGTTGAAGGCCGTATTTTCGAAATTCGGGTTGTTAGGGTCATAAGAACGGTTCACGTACTGGCTGGTGAAGGTCATTTTGCTCATATCCACCGAACGGGAAAAATAGCCACCCGTCATACCTACAGACAAATAAGTGTTGTGGTCATCTTCCATGCACTTGTTGTAGCAAATAGCAGGATATATCTCCGTACTCACGAAGTTGATGCTACCTGCCTTGTCATAAGTCACATTCAGGCCAAAGCTAAGGTAGTCGCCCACGTTACGGTCTACCAGAATGCGGGTTTCCCCTGCAAAGGCAGTAGTATTGTAAGGAGTGCCCACAGATGACCACTGCGAGCGGTAATCCAGACCATATTTGTACTCTCCGCTAAAAATGCCTGTGAGCGCAGGATTACGCAATGTGGAAATTTCCGGGAATTGCGAAAAATGGATGTCCTGCGCCAAAGCCTGGCTGCCGATACCCAGCAATAGTCCCGAATAAATGCCAACAATAAATTTTTTCATAATATTTCGAATACTTTACCTTACCAAAGAAATATCACCATGTAACTTAAATGAAACGCCCTGCGTTTCGCACTTAATTTCTACTACATACATAAACACATCAGGCTCCAGTACCTGTCCCTTATAGGTACCATCCCATCCGTAAGTTGCGTCGTTCGCGGGCACATAACTTTGATCATAAACCACTTCTCCCCATCTGTTGTACACTGACATGTGGGAAATGAGCCCCAGGCCCTGGCCGCTCACCATAAAACGATCGTTAAAGCCATCGCCATTGGGAGTAAATGTGTTGGGGATGAATATCTGGGCCTTGTCGCAGAACATATTCACTTTTACGGAGTCGCAGCTTACACAACCACGGTTTGTGGTCACGCAGACATGATATTCGGTGTTAGAGTCGGGCGTTACGCTGGTACTGGGGCAGCTTGGGCAGGTAACGGTTTCCGCCGGGGTCCATTCGTACACCAGTCCGGTATCGCCGTTGGTGATCTGTACGGACAGGGTGATACTCGACCCTGCGATAATTGTTTTGGGTTGGGCTATGGCCAGCGCCGGTAGCGGATCTACGAATACGGTCACGTACTTGGTGTCTGTGAAACAGGCATTTTCGGTTATTACACAGGCATAAGTAGTCGTAGCTGTGGGGGTCGCGTTTACGGCCGCAGTACTATCGTTGTCCAGACTTGTGGCCGGAACCAGACCTGAGCCATTGAAAATATACCAATGAAACTCTGCAGTAGGATCTGTACAAGTTGCAATCATGTGGTGCGTGTCACCAATACAAATAATAGTGTCAGGAGAAATCGATGTTACAGCAGGGTCCAGCACGGAGACTGGCACCCGAACTGAATCTTTACATCCAAACTGGGATGTCGCAACAACGGTGTACACCAGATCTATTGGGTCTGAGAAAGTAGGATTGGGAATGTTGATGTTGTCTATATACACATTGGGGCGCCAAAAGTAGGTGTCGGGTGCGTTTGCGGCAATGGTGTCGAACGCGGTGATTTGCTTAGGCGTACCCAGACACATATAGAATGGGTCGGGTGTATATTTTACGTGTGGCAGCGGGTTTACCTGCAACAGATGCGTAGTGGTAGATACGCAATGAGCATCGTTGGTTACGGTCACGGTATATATCTGTGTTTCCAGAGGGCAGGCCAATACCGAATCGCAATTGGTGCAGGAAATACCAGTACCATTGTCCCAACGGTAAGTACCTGCGGTAACTTTGGTTACTGTAAGTGTGGCACATTCGCCAAAGCAGATCTGGTTGGGTCCGGAAACAGTGATCGCTGGCAGATCTTCAACTGTAACTGCAGCGTATACCCGGCAGCCACTGCTGTCCAGCCTATAATATACGGTATCTACACCCAGAGAAAGTCCGGTAAGGACAGCGCTGGTTGCTGTAGTTGCACTGAGTGGTGAAATAGCGGGGTTGGAGACAGACCAGGTTCCATTTCCGGAGTTGTCGGTAATAGAAGAGGTAGCGCCAAGGCAAATTTTAAGTTGCCCAACGATAGGCAGTGGTGCGGGCGACACATATACGTGGAACGTGTCGGGAGGACAGCCCGGTGTAGTATACATGACGAGTGTAGCACCTGAATTCATACCAGTGACATATCCGTCATTATGATTTATGGACGCATTTCCATTGCTTGTAGTCCAAATTCCGCCGGAAATGGGGTCAGTGAATTGAACAGAGTCTCCCTTGCAAATTGTAGCCTTGCCAATGATCGGTGCCGGTGGGCGGCCCACATGCACGGTGACGCTGTCGAAACAGCCGGTTGCAAGAGCGTAATAGATAACAGCGGTACCACTGCCAACTCCGGAAACACCGCCCACGGTATTTACTTTGGCGACTAATGTGTCGCTGGAGTACCAGATACCACCAATCGTGAGGTCTGCAAACTGTGCTATCACACCCGGTTGGGCGCATACATTGGTATCGGAACCGGTGATCAGCTCTGGCATCTGAACCACAACCAGAGTGTCGGATACGCCAGTGATGGTGTTGCAGGTATTTGATATAGTAAGCGTATACACACCTGTAGCCAAAGGCGTAGCAGGGAAAGGTGTTGGTGTCTGCTGTGTGGATGTGTAACCATTGGGTCCAACCCATAAAAACTGAGTACCATACAGTTCCACGACTGAAAGGTTGATCAGGTGCGTGGCGCAAACGGGGTTAGGGTCTGCGTTTATGGTAGAAAGAACTATAGGTTCGTCAACCTCGATATAGGGAGTAGTGATCACTACGGCAGGACAGCCGTCCGGAGTAGCGGTAAAAGTATAAATACCGGAAGCGAGTCCCGTAGCGGTAAAAGGAGCTGGGTTGAGCAATGCAGATGAAAAGGCGTTTGGTCCGGTCCAGCCATACGTAACGCCGGTGCCACCTGTAACTGTTGCCGTAAGCGTAAGTGAGCCGCCAGCGCAGAATGTGAGCGGGCTGGTAGCCGAGGCTGTGGCAGCCGTAATAGGCGTGTTAACTGTAAGTGTCACGTTTGCAGAAGAAGTGCCGCATGCATTTGTGGCGGTGATAGTGTATACCCCAGCGTCAGCAACGTTTACAGAAAAAGGTGGAGGGGCTGCTCCGGTAGCGAAACCGGACGTGCCGGGGCCGAACCATTGGTAGGATGTCGCTCCCTCTGCACTCGCATTAAACGAAACGAAGTCGCCTGAACAAATCGGGTTTGGGGTAAGTGTAGCCAGAGTAAAGCCAGGAGCTCCTACATTGATAGCATTGGTATTGGAGGCCAGGAACACAGAATCAATATTACAAACAGAAGGTGGGTATTCGATAACACAGAAATAGTAATAAACGCCTGCGGTTGTAGTAGATGGAGTGTACGGTGGAACAATAACCGACGTGCCCGCAGCTGTAGTAGATGCAAAAGCCGGTGCCACAGAAACCAATGTGGCTGATGTGATCAGTGTAGTGTTGGTGATGTTGTAATACCACTTGCACGTGAGCGACATAGATGTGAACACTCCCGTACATGAACCCATAGCAACAGTACCAGTCAGGGGCGCGGCAGCCGTACCCACGCAATAATTGGCGGGTGCGGAAATAGTTACATTTCCCGGAAAATAGTTGGTCTGCGCATAGCTTGCTCCATGACCGGCGGCCAAAAGAGTAAGCAAACTAATCAACAAATATAATTTTCTCATAAAAGTATCCAGACAGATTATCTGATATAATCTACAGAGTTTATGGCCGATTTTTTGCGGTAAAAAACCCTGTCAAATTATATGCTATAATTTTAATATCAAAATCAGCGATAAATGTAAAACAAATTCCGTCAAATAAAAAATTTTGGTTCCGTATCAACTAAAATATCAATCTGTTTGCGCACTGACGGATTTAAACGGTTTGCAATGGTGTAAATATAACTTCCTCCCGCTGACAGAAAGCCCGGGCTTATTTTACCCACACATTCTGCACATTTTTGGGGTGCATTGATTTTCGGGTTTTGAGGTAATTGTACCCAAGTACGTTAGCCCACTGGAAGAGCATACCGTAGAAAAAGTCTTCAACCGGAATGGTGCCGACCCGAAGGCCAAGATTAAAAGAATTATTATAATATACAATGGGTTCTGCGATCCAGGAGCCGGTGAGCAAACCATTTGAGACAAAAAAAGGCAACAGGTTTGCGACGAATGCCATAAAAAAATACTTGAGCTCGGCACCCCTGCGTGCCGTAACAAACAGCAAAACTGACAGAAGCAGAAACGTAACCGACGTGTAAACGTGTGTGATATGGTATAAACCTACAAATGCCAGTGCCGCTGACAGCGCGAGTGCTATGCGGGTAGCGGCAATATCTGAAAATGGAGTGGATAAAAATTTTTGGAAACAATAGTACGTAAACTGGCAGGCATAGGGTATGCAGACGAAAAAGGCTATTTCTTCGGCCGGCAACGAAAAAAAGTATATTCCCGAAATGTATCGGGGATTAAAGCTCCAAATTCCCGACACCGTAAAAATTATGTCCCAAATAATAAAAAGCGCTGCCACCACGATGGCTGCGGGCAAGAAATACCGCCATTCTCTGTAAAACCGGATAGCAGGATGAAAAGACGCCAGTAGCGGCACGACCAGACAGCCGGCGTCTATTGCCGCATACAGGTAGTGCGGATTCACTTGGTTTTAGCTTTTAAAGTTTCCCTGAAATAGCGAAACGGCACCAGTAACATTCCGAAACACTCGCCATCTTCTTTGCCCAGATGTTTGTGGTGCATTTTGTGGGCTTTGCGAATAGCCCGGAGGTAGAAGTTGTCGGACTGTCGCAGGAACCTGAGCCGTTGGTGAATGAACACATCGTGTACGAAAAAGTAGGCTATGCCGTATACCGTAATGCCGCTGGCCACGAACAACAATAAACGTGCTGCGGGTATATAGGTGCCCACCGCAAAAGCAAGGATGGCAGGTACCGCAAAAATGACAAAGAAATAGTCGTTTTTTTCCAGGAACGACGATGGGTCTTTGCGATGGTGGTCTTCGTGTAGTGACCATAGAAAACCGTGCATAATGTAGCGGTGAGCCAGCCAGGCCACGCCTTCCATTGCTACAAAGGTCGCTGCGGCTGTTATTATTCCGATGAGTATCATGTATTGTTCTGATTGCAGGTTACTGAAATTGGTTTTGCGAAGGGTTATAAATTCGTGTGGGTTTTTTGAAGGAAGGAAATAATAAGTGCTGTCAGTTCTTCGTCCTTTTCCACAGAGGGTGGTTTGTTGAGGTATGCTTTCAATATGGCTTTGTCCCCGGCCATATTTGCGCGATATTGCAATATGGGCGGGCATTTTACTTGCACCATGAATCGTAAGAAATGAAGTTCAGTATTTTCCGGCTGTCGGGAGATCGCGTGTTCCAGAGTAGCCTTGCCCGAAAGGAACCGGGAGAATTTCGTAAAAGGGTTGAAACCAAAATTGCACAACATTATTTCAGACAAGCCTTTATATCCTTCCTGCAGCGATGTGAGATGATCTCCTGCCTGATACAATTCATAGAATTGCTTCGCCGCATCCGGGTCAGAGGCAGCGGCGACCATAAGCGAGCGAGCCTGGCCATGACTCACGGCGTGAAATATACAGACAAGGAAAGAGAGCAGGACCAGAGTTCTCATAACATTCGCAGACTGTGGCGACAGTAAGAATAACACAACAGCCACATTTTGTAATAATTATTGATCCGGATACGCTCCATCATGATGCGCGCTGACGGCAGTGATTTGATCTTGGCAAACAAGCTGCGGTAGTACATATAGGCTACATAGACCCCGAAGCGGGTATCGGCGGGCAGCATTCTGATGCCCTCCAGCGATTGTCTGAAATCTTCTTCGATATCCATTTCGATGCGTTGTTTTTCGCAGGGCGACATTTGCGACAGATTGACACCGGGGAAGTAGATGCGTCCCAGGTTTTCCTGATCGTCTTTTACGTCGCGCAGGAAATTTACTTTCTGAAAAGCAGCTCCCAGTTTCCGGGCAAAAGGTCGCAGTTTGTTATATAGTTTTTCATCGCCCTCTGTGAACACCCGGAGGCACATAAGCCCCACTACTTCGGCTGAACCATAGATATACTCGTTGTAGCCATCGGCATCATACCGGTTTTTGTGCAGGTCGAACTCCATACTTTTCAGGAAACTGTCCACAAGGTCGGGCGCTATGCCAAATTTGTGGTAGGTGTGCTGAAACGCATTGAGCACCGGATTGAGGCTTAATCTTCTGCCAATGGCATTCCAGGTGTCTTTTCTGAATTCTTCGAGTAAGACTTCTTTATTGTAATCATGGAAGGAATCCACAATTTCATCTGCAAGCCTAACGAAGCCATAGATGTTATAGATGTGCCGGTGGAAGCGGCGCCCAAGGCAGAAAATACCCAGTGAAAAACTGGTGCTGTATGCCCTGGTGGTCATTTTGCTTGTTTCTTCAGAAACCAGGTCAAAGGTACTTTTCATAACTAATTTCAGTTTAGTTGTTTTTCGGCCAAAGCGGCTGCTATTTCACCGGAAATAAGTCCAGGTGGTAAACCTGGGCCGGGCACGGTGAGCTGTCCGGCATAAAACAGATTGGGTATTTTTTTGTTCGTCATCGACGGCTTCAGAACTGCCGTTTGCATCAGGGTATTGGCCAGACCATAAGCATTGCCCCGGAACGCGTGGTAGTCGTTTATGAAATCGCGTGTGCAATAGGACTTTTTATACACCACATGATCCCTGATCGTCACGCCTGCCACGCGCTCTATGCGGCTTATAAGCAAGTCGTAGTAGAACGCAATGGTGTCGGGGTCGTCGGGCAGGCCTGTAGCGATGGGCATGAGGACGAACAGATTTTCATGACCTTCCGGTGCAACCGAAGTATCTGTACGAGACGGGCAGCACACATAAAACAGCGGCGCTCCCGGCCATGCGGGCCGTTCGTAGATCTCCCGTGAATGCCGGTCGAAATCGGTGTCGAAGAACAGGTTGTGGTGTTGCAATTCGGGTAGCAGCTTGTTGATACCCACATAAAAAATAAGGCAGCCTGGCGCAAAGACCCTTTTGTCCCACGACTGTACCGTGTAATTTCGATGTTCGGGTACGAGCAGTTTAGATTCGGTATGGTGGTAGTCACCCGAAGCGATCACGGTGTCTGATAAATACATTCCTCGGTCGGTGTCCACGCCTCTGGCTTTGCCTCCGGTGGTGCAAATCTGGCGCACCTCGGAACTGGTATGGAATTCGACGCCATTTTCTACAGCGATCTTGTGCATGGAGTCTATGATTCCGAACATGCCGCCCATGGGGTAAAACGTGCCCTGAGTCAGTGCCGCATGGTTCATCATGCTATATAGCGCGGGTATCCGGTCTGGCATAGCACCCAGAAAAATAACCGGAAACTCCATAAGGGTGATGAGCCGCGGATTTTTAAAATACTGACGTACATGCCGGCTCATAGGGGTGAACAGGTTCATCTTAAGGGCAGCTTTCAAAATCGTAGGTGTTGCAAACTCCATCCAGGAATTTCCCGGTTTGAAGGCGAGATTCAGCATGCCCTCCCGGTACTTGAATTCTGCGTCTGAAAGGAATTTGCGCAGCTTAACCGCGCTACCAGGTTCGGTTTGTTCGAAGACTTGCTCCAGTTGTGCGGGGTCTGCCGGTACATCTATAAGGTCCCCGGCACCAAAGTAGATGCGGAAGCCGGGATCCAGTTTCACGAGGTTGTAAAAATCGGATGTTGTATGGCCGAAGTTTTGGTAAAAACGCTCGAATATGTCGGGCATCCAGTACCAGCTGGGTCCCATATCGAACATAAACCCTTGTTCCGTGTATTGCCGCGTGCGTCCACCTATGGTCGCGTTTTTTTCGAAGACATGAACTTCATGTCCTTTTTTCGCAGCAAAACAAGCGGCTGACAGCCCGGATATACCCGAACCGATGATATTTATTCGACTCAATTCTGTTTAATTTGAGTGTAAATTAATTAAACAAAATGAGTTTTCGATTTTAAAGGTGATCGAATATGCTTATCGGGTTATTCAGGTAAATGATATTGGGTGGCAAAGTGGTGGATGTAGACTTGGCAATCGCTGAATACAGGATTTTTACATCGGGATTGGCGTTGGCAATACCCACCAGAGGCGTAAGTGGTGTAAATTCATTCTGGCCGGCAACCATGAAGGTGACCAAATATTTTGGTTTAATCTTTTCAATTGTTGCTTCTACACTTTTATAAGGTACATTTTGCCCCAGACATATAGTATGTATACCCGACTGCCGCATCAGGTATTCTGCAAACAGCAGGCCTATTTCATGCCATTCGTCGGGTGGTAGAAACAGGATGGCTATTTTGCCACGGCTGGGTACCGGGAGCAGGCCGTCCACAATGGCAGCAAACTTCCGGCGAATAAAGTTGCTGGCGAAGTGCTCTTGCGCCGGGGCGATGTTGGCAGTACTCCACAGTACACCTGTGCGCCTCAGGAAAGGGTACAAAACTTTTATTACAGCGATCTGGATGCCGAACCGGATGAAAACTGCATTTACGGTTTTCTCCATTGCGGCTTCGTCAAAAGCGATCATGGCCTGTGTGAGTTGGTTAATGTACACGGTATACACCGGTTCGGTGGCCGGTTGTTGCCCTGCGTCGAGTATCAGTTCATGCACATATTCTTCGTTATACTCCATGATCTTGGAGATCTTATGACCCAGGTCGAGCAGCGTGGTCACATTGAGCAGTCTGCGCAACTGGTCGTCGTCATAATACCTGATCTGGGTAGCTGTGCGGTGCGGCAAAAGACCATTGTACCGTTTTTCCCAAATACGCAACGTATGCGCCTTGATACCGGTCAGTTTTTCGACGTCGTTTATTGAATATGCTTCCACGGTCTCTTATTTTAATTTAGTAAGTTAATCATTTTGTGTTAAAACTCAACAATGAAGCCCACCGATGGAATTACCACTCTGCTGGAGTTATCCAGAATAAGTGGAATGCCGTTGCTGCCATCGGGCCGCAACGATTTACCATCGGTAGTAAGGAATGATTTATTGTCGGCTGTGCGTTCAAATGTAAAGGTTGGTGCAGAAGGCTGCAGGCTGCCGTATGCGTTTGTGATGTCAAAAAACAGATCTACGCTCCTCTTTTTACGGTTCCATTTTTTGTCAATTCTCAGATCCATAGAGTTGAAAGCCGCAAGGCGCTGGGTATTGTAGCGAGTATAATCTGGTACCCCAGTGCCCAGCGTGACATAGTTTGCCTGCGAAGCTGCCATATTAAACGGTGTATAGGGTGCGCCGCCCTGATACCTGAATTTTACGCCTATCTCAATGTTCCGGGCAAATTTGTAGCCTCCTATCAGCGAGAGCAGGTTGCCATTGTCCCACGAAGCGGGGGTAGACTGTCCGTTTGTGTTGGTGAATGTGCTTTTATAAAGGGTATAAGAGAAAATGACGAAAAAGTTGGACAGTAGTTTTTGTTGCACCTGAAGTTCCAGACCATAGCTGTGGCCCGACCCGCTACCGGTCACAGGCTCATTGCCCAGTACGTTGAAGTCGCCACCTTTATTGGCTAGTGATATGCCGTCGAGCATGGATACCGGATAATGGTCGTATTTTTTATCGAAACCTTCGATCGTGATGCGGCTTCCCTGCCATTTCGGTAGGTATTCCAGTCCGGCCACGAGGTGGGTGCAGCCGGTGTAGGGCGTATTTCGGTTCACATAGTTTCCAGTCGTGTCTTTGTAGCCCAGCACCGTGTAAGTAGGCATTTTGTAATACTTGCCCGCCGATGCATTGAGTATCAGTTTGGGTGTGATCTTATAGGAGGCTGCCAGCCGGGGAGAAAATTGTTTCGCTGGGTTTGCACCGTCCTTGGTCAGAGAATTCCCGTCGGCGCGTATGCCAAGGGAAAGCGTTAATTTTTTGTCGAAGAAGTTGGTCGCCCCTTGTAGGAAAATGCCATATTTTACGAATCCGAGCGAGGCGTTGCTGCGTAGTGTCACCGCCGGGCTTATCAGGTTCCCGAGTGTGTCGGTAACTGCTGTGCTCAGCACGTCGTAAAAATCATTCGTATAGGTGTCATATTGTGCCACGGCCCCGGCACTGAAGCTATAACGGTCGTAGAATTTATCAATATCGAATCTGAGTTTGTTTTCTGCTTCGGTACTGTGCAATTTCAGCGTTCTGTCGCCCTCGTTGGGGTTTTGGTTGTCCAGGTACTTGTCCAGTTTGTTGTCCAGCATATTGCGGCTGAAGGTCAGGTTCCAATACCCCTTGTTCACAAGTTTTTTAAGCCCGTATCCGTTGGTATAGCTCCGCTGTTTTATGAGCGGATTGCTGTGCAAAATATATACGTTTTCGGGAGTAAGATTGTCGGGCGTGAGAAATGAAAAGTCGTCTATGGCACCTATGGCCAGTGTGTAGAAAGTGAGTTGTTTATTGATCTTGTAACTTACTTTGTATTGAAAGTCCCAGTAGGCTGGCTGTATAGGTATTTTAAGTGCCTGAAACAGGAATTGCAGGTAGCTTTTGCGGGCAGAAAACTGGAATGAGAGTTTGTCTGTTATAGGTCCGTCTGCGGAGTATGCCAATTCTGTGGCACTCAGTCTGATGTTGTTTTCTATCTTGTCGGGATTTGCGTCTTTTTGTTTCAGCTGCAGTACGCCGCTCAAGGGGTTGTCGTAACGGGCAGGGAAGGCTGAAGTGTAAAGATCTACGTTGCTTACAAACGAGATATCGATGATCCCGGTCGGACCACCCGCCGAGCCCTGCGTGGCAAAATGGTTGATCACCGGCACTTCTATGCCATCCAGATAGTACACATTTTCGTTGGGAGCTCCACCACGTATGATGATGTCGTTGCGGTATCCGCCCACCGATCCGGAAGTGCCACCTACGCCGGGGAATCCCTGAATGACGCGGGATACGTCGAAATTGCCACCGGGATTGCTTTTTATTTCCTGTGCGCTCAGTGTCTGCACAGACATTGGTGTTTCTGCGGTATGCCGGTAGGGATTGTTGCGGATTGTGACTTCATTGAGGGCCACCGTCTTCCCGCTGGGTTCAAGGGCAATATCCATTACCTGCTGGTTGCCGGAGGTTACTACGGCATTGAATACAGTGCCGGTTTCGTAAAACACAGCCTGAACTTTGATATTGTAGGATCCCGCCGGCACCTGCCGGAACACATAACCACCATCGGAATCCGATACTGTCCCAAAATCCGTTTTTTCCAGAGTGACTACCGCACCCGGCAGTGGTGCTTCTGTCTTCTTGTCGCGTACTATACCCCTTAGCGTTCCTGTTTGTGCATTTGACGCAAGGGTGAAACACAGCATCCACAAAAAAATTGGGAAACCGGCACGATGCAAAGAGTTTTGCGCTTTGTGGTTTCTGAGTTGTAAAAATTTGAATATTGATACTTTCATACGAAATGGTACCGGATATGGCGTTTGCAGGGCGCCGGTTTTAGCCTGCAAAGTTATGTTTAATAAAAACAATAAAAAATTAGACAAACTAAATTTTGGATCAGGATTGCCAAAATCCATACCAGATTCTTGCCCGGGTTTTTTGTAAAATACCGTCAGGTACATAATTCGGACACACTTTGCCAGTTTTACCGGGGGTAGCCTACCTTTGCCTTATGAGGAAGATATTTACGATCTTATTAAGTATGCTTGGTGGTGCGGTATGTGCACAGCCGGCGGGGTACTATGCACCCGCTTCTTTTTTGAACGGTCAGCCTTTACGCATAGCACTGATGCAGATCATAAGGTCGCACACAGCGCTAACCTATACGCCAGGGCTTTGGAATGCCTATCATACTACCGACGTGCGTCCTGACGGGAAACTATGGGATGTGTACTCGGACAAGCCGGGTGCCACACCTGCTTATGAGTACACAATTGGCACCAATCAGTGCAGTGGTAGCAGCCCATCGGCCGAAGGTGGATGCTACAACCGTGAGCACACCTGGCCCCAGAGCAAGTTTGGCAGCACCGCCCCTATGCAGACCGATCTGTTTATCGTTTATCCCACCGATTACTATGTGAACAGCAACAGGGGAGACCTTCCGTACGGTAAAGTGGGGAGCGTAAGCCAGACATTTACCAATGGCAGTAAAATCGGCAGCAACATCTACCCCGGAGCCCCATCTGGAAGTTGTTATGAGCCTATTGACTCTTTTAAGGGCGATCTGGCACGAAATTATTTCTACGTTTCTACTTGTTACCGTAATGACAGTTCGGTTTTTGTGACCTGGGAAATGGCGACACAGGTAAACCTGAAAGGCTGGACCGCACAAATGCTGCTGGACTGGCACCATAACGACCCGGTCAGCAAAAAAGAAATAGATCGTAACAATGCGGTATATGCGCTACAGGGCAATAGAAACCCGTTTATTGACCATCCGGAATATGCAGATTGTATTTGGGGAACAGGCGACTGCAGCATGCTGGGTGTACTGGGCCTTAACGCAGGTGTGCCCGGATTTAAAGCTTGGGCGAGCGGGGGCGATCTGGATATTGCCTGGAACACACCCCTGCGATCTGACGCAGTATTGAGGCTAGTCGATGCCACTGGCAGACTGGTGCGGCAGGAGACTGTCCCGGCTGGTACCGGAGAAGCAGTGCTGTCTGCAGCTGGTCTGGGTCATGGTTTGTACGTTTTGTTGTGCATCATGCCCGAAGGTGTCTCGGCACAGAAAATAATGCTTTAGACATTTATGTCGTAGGGACCGGACCTATCAGGTCCCAGAGATTGCCGTACAAGTCCGCAAATACCGCCACTTTGCCCCATTGTTCCACCACAGGCTGGCGCACGATCGAGACATTGTGGGCGAGTAATCTGGCGTAGTCCCGGTCAAAATCGTCTGTACTCAGAAAGAGAAATACCCGGCCACCGGTTTGATTGCCCACTCTGCTGCTTTGTTCCGGTGTAGCAGCCTTTGCCAGTAGTATTCTGGTTTCTCCGGAGCCGGGTGGCGTCAAAACCACCCAACGTTTAGAAGCCGACAGGACGGTGTCCTCTATGACTGCAAACCCAAGCTTGCGGGTATAGAAATCTATGGCTTCGTTATAATCGTTTACGACAATGGCGACTTGAAGTAGTTTTTGATTCATTTTCCTGTGTTTGTTTTGCGGGCTAACAAAATGGTATGGGTATCCTGTGTGCCATTTTTGTTGGGATAGGGTACGTAGAAAGACTGGCACAGTTCGAAATTGTGGCTGTTCATCACATTGAAAATGTCGCTGGCTTCGTGGAAATAAAAATAGACCCTGGAACCCTGCCCGTCTGATTTGAAACCTGAATCGCCTGGGTCGCCTTCTACAAAGCTCAGGTAAATGAAACCTCCTGCATTAAGCAGGTGGTTGCAGTCGGCAATCAGTTTTTCAATGTCCTGCGCCGAAAGGTAGGGAACGCAAAATCCGCAGACTATAGCGTCAAATTTTTCCGCAATCCGGTGTACTTCGCGACAGTCCATCAATTCAACCCTGGCCTGCAAATTGTTTTTTTGTGCCGCTTCCACCATTGCGGGGGCAATATCGGTGGCCAGTATCTTAAAATCAGGGCGTTTGGCCAGCAGGTATTTTGTGATGTTGCCAGGCCCGCACCCTATTTCCAGCACAGAAGGATGGCGTTTTTCCAACATTTGACACAGAGCATCATAGGTGTGATTATATAGGGGAAGATCCATAAATTTTTCCTGATAGATGCCCGCCAGTTTGTTCCACGTTTCAAATGTTTCCCTGTACTTGTCCATAAGCAAATATCGGATTTGCCACTCAGGAAAAGCTATGGCAGACAAATTTTCAGCAGCAGGCAAAAATGTATTTGTGATCGGGCTGGTCACCATACAGCTGCTTGTTATCGACTATAGACAATTTAATATGTTTTATAAGTATTAGTAAATTATAACAATAAAACAAAAACGTCTAATTTGTTTTAATGTGAAATAGTTATATTTTAATATTGTAATGAAATTTCATTCGGTATTGATTAAATTTGATTTGCCTTTTGCCTTAAAACTATAACTCATGAAATTACAACACCAGCTCAAAGAGACTATTGAGCGCCTGAAACACGCCCAGCCCATAGCCAAAATAGGTAATTGGGTTCTTGATCTGCACACAGGGGTTATGACATGGTCTGAGGAGGCCCGCCGTATTTATGCACTACCTTCTGGTCAGACCGAATCTACTTACCAGGAATGGGAGTCGTTCGTGCATCCCGACGATCTGGCAATTGTAAGAAGCAGGATTCACGATTCGCGGAACAGTCTTACGGATTTTAGTCTTTCGCACCGGATCGTACGGCGGGATGGTGAGGTGCGCGAATTATTTGCAGAGATCAAATGCCATCTGGACAGTGAACGCCGCACAATGGGACTTAGCTGTATTGTACACGATGTGACCGAGATGATACAAATAAAGCGCAGTTTGTCTCGCACGGAAGAAAACATAAGCCTGATCATGGACCTGATACCCTTGTCTATATACGCAAGGGACGCAGCGGGCAACTATCTGTGGGGCAATCAGGTGTTTCTGAACCACTATGGGCTGACAGCTGACATGCTGCACGGTAAAAACATGCGGGATCTGGTGCGGACAGAGGAGGAGTTCATAGAACTGAGCAGGCAGGATGCGGAAGTCCTGAACAGTGACGAGAAGCTGTTTGTATCTGAGTTTAGCCAGAAAAACAGTGAGGGAGAATTAACCACCTGGCGTATCATCAAAGTTCCATTTACGCCGGAGGGTTTCACCCAGAAAGCGGTGCTGGGCATAGCAGAAGACATCACGATCCGGAAAAACTACGAAAACGATCTTTTGTCATTGACAGAGAAACTGACCAAACGAAACAAAGAACTGGAACAGTTTTCGCAAATGGTGTCGCATGATCTGCGCGGCCCGTTGGCTACCCTGATGGGCGTAACCGATATGATCGACAATGTAAAGCTGGACCAGGAAGAGGTAGCCACTTTTCTGTCCGGAACCAAGGAAGCATTACTGAAGTTGGACAATATAGTGCGTACCATGAATCACATACTGGACCCGCGCAAACAAAACCAAACAGTATGACCACAGGGAGCGATGTGTCTGCGGGTATGTTAGCAATTGTGATGGGAATATCTTCGAATAAGACACGATAAACAATAGAGAATAAATTATGAGCAATAAAAAATGATGTTTTTGGTTGAGATGGGAATTTAATCGTATTTTACGCAATCATTCTTTTTAAGATCAAAGACGTGCGGTTTGTAAAGCTCGGTCATATTGTTTTTATCTGTATTTTAATTTGTTTTTCCTCCTGCGACAGGTATGGCGACAGCATCGGAAAGCCAAGCCCATGGTTTGATTCTGTGATCACCAGGGCAGAGCGGTTGTATGAGGCAGGAGATAAGGCAGGGGCTATCCACATTGTTCTGGATGCTCATGCAAGGGGCGGGCTTTCGAAAATGGATGAATTGGACTATTTCTGTTTTTGTGATAACATTTATCGCAAGGACTTTAAAGACTATGCCCATTGTATTGTCGCGGCCGACAGCATGATCAGGATCTGCGAGCTGGACCGAACCAACAAAAATATTCAGTACAAGTACATTATTGCATATAATAACAAGGGCGACGCCCTGATGTCGCTGGGCGACTTTATGGGCGCTTATGATTGTTACTATCAGGCAAAAACACTTGCTCAAGCTGGTGAGGACTCCTGTGCGCTTGCAAAATACAGTTACAGCCTGAGCATGGTGCTTTTTAAGCAGCAAAAGTTTGCCGAAGCCGCCGACTACTTCAGGGAGTCTTTTACAGAGGTAATGCATTGCACGGAAGACTTTGGTGTGTTTTACAAAAAGCAGGAGTTGCTGGACAATCTGGGATTGTGCTATTACCACCTGGAAAAATATGATTCGGCGGTAGACTACTACAACAAGGCTCTGGAATATATTGACGCCAATGCAGATAAATTTCCTACAAAAAGCAGAACTGCTTTCGTAACTGCAAAAGCGGTGGTGTACGGAAACCTTGCCGACATATACTCTGCCCGGGGCAACAAAGACACGGCTATTGCCATGTTGCGCAAAAGCATAGGTGTAAACCTGGCAAGAGGATGTAGCAATACGGATGCCGAATTAGATCAGGTGAAACTGGCAAATTTGTATTTTAGCCTGGACAGGATACCCGAACTGGAACAAACGCTGGCAGACATAAGGGCGGAACTGGATTCGCTGCCGGAAAAAAGCGTGGAGTTGAATTGGAACCACCTGATGTGGCAACTGAACGAAAGACGCGGTAAACCGGCTGAAGCGTTCGCATACATCCGGGAATATGTGCGTATAGACGACTCTCTGAACCGGCAGAATATGCTGCTGATGTCATCCGACATCGAAGGCAGGATAAAAAACCAGGAACGGCAATACCAATTGTCACTCCTACACGCGCAGGCGCACAGTCAGAAAGTGTATTTGTTTGTCGTATCCATTGCGGCATGTCTGGCCGTGATCATTATTTTCATCATCCTGCACAACGCACGTCGCACCCGGAAAAATCTGATCGTGCTGACCACGCTGAACAACAAAGTGAATGAGCAGAAAGTTAAGCTGGAAAAAGCGCTGGCTGAACTGGAACAACAAGACCGCGACAAAACCCGTATTCTACGGGCAGTGGCGCATGACGTAATGAATCCGATATCTGCCGTTATGGCGCTGACAGACCTTTTGTACCACGACAAAAACGAAAGTCAGGCTGACCAGAAAGAGGTGCTGGACCTGATAAAAGAATCCTGCCAGAACTCCATAGCACTGAGCAAGGACATACTGGAAGCATCGCAGATGATAGACCCCGACAGCCTGAAAAAGGAATGGGTGAGCATAAACGACCTGGTGCGGTCTAGTGTGGAACTACTGAACTATAAGGCCAGCGCCAAGAAGCAAAAAATAATAGTCACCATGCCCGAGGATCCGGTACGCGCCTTTGTGAACAAGGAAAAAATATGGCGTGCTGTAAACAATCTCCTGGGCAATGCAATAAAATTCAGCAACGAAAAAGGTATTATAGAAGTGAACGTGACTCAGCTGGACCCTTTTGGTAACATTGGCGGAATGCAATCGGGCAAGGCCCGGTTTGACGGAAGTGACATGGTGCGCATCCGCATAAAGGACTATGGGATAGGGATTCGTGAGAAGGATAAGCCATTGGTATTCGATATGTTTACAGAGGCTAAAACACAAGGAACCGCAGGCGAAGGTGCACATGGTCTGGGTCTGAGCATAACCCTACAGATAGCCAAAGCGCATGGTGGAAATGTTTGGTTTGAAAGCAAGGAGGGAGAAGGCACTACATTCTACCTTGAATTCCCCCTCAACGACGAAGATAAAAATCAGCCGTAAAGCTCAGCGATAATATCATTTTTGTGGTATCCCATGGCTTTCAGGCGTTCCACGCCTTCATCTACCATTTTGTTCCAGCCACATAGCATGAAAATAGCGGGTGGCAGGCCGGCGCACAATTCTTCATACACGGCATGCACATATCCTTTGCGGCCATCCCAGTCTTCCCGCGAAAGCACAGGTATGTATGTGAAGCCAGGCATTTTTTCTTCCAAAGCTTTTAGCTCATCCGGGTACAAAAGGTCTTCGCGCTTACGTGTGCCAAAAATCATGAATATTTTCTGGTGCGGGATATTATGTGCGAAAATGTATTGTAACATGCTGTGAAACGGAGCTATCCCGGTGCCGGTACAAATAAAGTAAAGGTCTTTGTCGAGCGTTTTCGGGAGCGTCAATGTTCCCATGGGGCCGCGCAAGGTGAGTTTGTCGCCCACGTTCAGGCTGTGAAACAGGAAATTGGTTCCCGCCCCGCCGGGCATATACACGATTACCAGCTCTAACATATTGGTGCCGTTGGGCGCTGACGCGATACTATAACTCCGCCACCTTTTACTACGCTGTTCGCTGATCGGAAGGTCCAGGGTCACGAACTGACCGGGCTGGAATTCAAAATTTTCCACACCGGGTATTTCAATTAAAAAACGCCTTGTATTCGGAGTGACTTGGGTTATTTCACGGATTATTCCGGTTTGCCATACTGGAAGCATACCACAAAGTTACAAATTAACAATTCGATCCGGGCCTTTTATTATTTTTGCGGCAGTCGTTTCCGCAGGCAGTTTTTTGAGAGGCTTAATAACAGCCGCGGCATTATTTTATTTTATATACAAACAAACCAGTTAACAGAAGTGCTTAAATCGTTAAAAGGCTGGCTAAACCCGGAGAAAAATTTGTTTTCCAAAAGGTATCGGGTGCTGGCCGTATTCACGGTTGCGATGTTTCTGGTTGGCCACACTTTCGCGGTTTTTGCTCAAAAGTCCGACACTTCAAAAAACGTTCCGGTACAGATCAGCGCACTGGATGTGTATTATGTAAAAACAGATTCGGGCGCATACAATCGGTTTATCGGCAATGCCGTATTCATTCAGGGTACAGATACCCTGTACTGCGACAGCCTGTACCGAAACAACACCACCAACATAGTAGAAGCCTATAGCAACGTAAGGGTGCGCCAGGCCGATGGTACAAATGCGGTATGCGACTATTTGCGATACACATCGTCTGGCAAACTGGCCTATATGCACGGTAACGTGGTACTGATTGACGCGCCCAATAATCTGAAATGCCAGGACCTAACCTACAATCTGGGTACAAAAACAGGAGACTATACCACCGGTGGTGTTTTGCATACCGATTCTTCCACTGTTACCAGCATGGAGGGGGAATATGTGGTAAGCGCAAAGGAGGCCAGGTTTAAGAAGAAGGTGCATGTGGTGGATGTGCGTTACGAGATAGTATCCGATGATCTGGGATATAATACCGATACGCGTTTGGTTACCTTTTATGCACCCTCGGTCGTGACCAGCGACAGTGGCCGCCAGAAACTGAAAACGAGCAATGGTACTTATGAAAGCGTGACCGGAACGGCGCATTTTACAGGGCATTCCTCGGTAATGGATGGTGAGTATTATCTGGAGGGAGACACCATTTACTACAACAAGCCCACCGGGTATGGATATGCCAACGGGCATGTGATATCCATAGACACCACAAAGCACTCCACCATGTTCTGTGAGCATCTGGAGTATTTCAGGTTCAAACGTGTAAGCTGGGCAACAGGAAAGCCTGTGCTGAAACAGGTAAACGGCAAGGATACCTTGTACATACGCGCCGATACATTTTACTCATTCCCGGCGGTGAGAACAGATACGGTGAAGGTGAAAAAAGACAACGAATCTACCGATCCCTATCTGGTGTGTTTCCTTGTATCAACCATTGATACGGGCAAAGAGCACGACATAACCCGTGGTCTGCCCTGGTTTCTGGGTTTCCAGTTTGCGGTAAACGATTTCAGGGTAATGGCCGACAAACCGGTGAAAAAGCAAAACAACAAGGAGGCTGCACCTAGCGACGATAAAAAGCTTCAGATCAATACGCTAACGAACAGCCAGCCAGTGGCTGCAAAACAGCAGGTACCAAAGGCGACGCCGGAGAAACCCGCAAAATCCAAGTCAGGAAAACCGGTTAAAGGGAAAGTAGTGGGGGGTACTGCCATAAAAAAAGATACTACGGCGGCAGATACCACTGCGCCTATGATGTTTGTGGGCTACCACCATGTGCTTATTTTCTCAGACTCCATGCAAGGCAAATGTGACAGCGTGAGCTATTCGCAGGCAGACTCTACCATCCGCATGATCTACAAGCCCATTGCATGGTCGCACCTGAGCCAGATAACCGGCGATACCATTTTGTTGCGTATGGACGACAGTGGCAAAATGAAGAGTTTGTTCGTACCCAACAACTCATTCGTGGTCTCGCAGTCGGGCCCGGAAAAGGCCGGACTATTCGACCAGGTTCAGGGTCAGACACTCACAGCCTATTTTGAGAATAACACCATCAATAAGCTGGTGGTGGTGCCCGATGCGCAGGCTATATACTATACCAAGGACTCCAGGGGTGCCTACGTGGGCGAAAGCGAAGCCAAAAGCGAGCGCATGAAGATCTATTTCGAAAAACAACAGATCCAGCGCATCCTGTTTGAGAAAGACATCACCCAGATCATGACCCCACTCGAGAAGGCCAATCTCCCCGAAGCAAGACTCGGCCGCTTCAGTTGGCAAATAGATTCGAGGCCAAAGACAAAAGAAGAGTTGTTTAAGTAGAGTCCTGCAAAAAAAGCCTGATTCGTCATTAGCCACGGCCCTCAGGGCGTGGTAGAAATGAATAAAATATGAGGCTTTTGCCGATACTGAATATCGGTATGCGATTTTTGGCTAAACCCGGACCCGGGAGACTATTCACTACCATTGCCCCTAAAACCAAGACATTGTCTCTTTCTCTTTTGCCCTCCAAAGCCCACACAGATACGGCCACTTTTCTCAAGGAAAGTGCGATCGGCTTGATAAAGTCTGATGGCTTTTTCGTTAACTTTGGTAAAACGTTTTTATGGGTGCGATTGTCATAAAAAGCAGCAACTCAAAAAATCTTAGGTTGCTTACATTGCTTGCAGAACAGTTAGGAGAAGAAGTTAGCAAACTCTCGACTGAACAGGTAGAAGACCTGCATCTGGGATTGTTGATGAAAAAAGAAAAAACCGGAAAAACGGTGAGCCGTACCGCAATTTTCAAACATCTGGATTCCTGATGAATGTGTCATTTGACAGCAGTTTTCATAAACGGCTGATAAAAATAAAGGACAGAAATGTGCTAGAAAAAGTACGGCAGGCTATTATGCTTGTTGAAGATGTTAACGATATTCATCACATTCCTCATCTAAAAAAACTTGAAGGATTTAAAACATTTTATCGACTCCGGATCGGCGATTACCGAATCGGACTGGAGTTGATTGGAGATACCTTGGTTTTTATTACGATCGCTAATCGTAAGGACATCTATAAAATTTTTCCTTAGCGCAAATTTGTGTATGAAGTCTAACCCCGATGGGAATTCACCCCTTGCCAACCGGGAGGAGGGCATAGAGTGCGAATTTCAACCGCCATATCCTGCCAGGGAGGGGCCGAAAGACGCTCTCTTTCTCCCATCCCGCCTTTTTGTCTCTTTTTTCGTCAAGTTGCAAAATGCGTATAGTCATTTATCACGCGCTGCATAACGGCGAAATAGCTTTTTTCTCACCCCCATATCCCGTCCGAACTTTACACCCGTTCGGCCCGCAATTGGCTGAATTTTCAGGTATGATAGTAGATACTAAAAAAGACAAAGCCCACGAACTCTATGTCACTGCGGGTCTTTCGCAGGCTGGCGTTTCCCGGTTGGTCGGTGTTTCGCGCAAAACTGTGTCGGAGTGGGTGAAATCCGGCGAATGGGAACAAATAAGGCTACGCTACAACCAGACCCCGATGGGGTTACTCGTCAGTTTCGAAGACGAGTTGTCTGCCATTACAGAACGTATTGCTGCCCGGCCTGAAGGAGAGCGCTATCCTTCCTATGAGGAGGCCCGTGTCAGGAACATGGTCATAAAGAGCATCAATGAGTTACGTTCACGGATTTCTGCTGGCCCCACCGTCGATGTATTGGCAGCATTTCTTTTCTACCTCGACACTGTAGACAGACACGCCGGTGATTTGCTCTCAAAACTCGCCGACAAATACATAGAAAATTTCCTGGATCATGAAAAAAACATACGCCAGAAAATGCCGGGCTTCCGTCCCGGTCACCAGGAACTTCTTTGATTTAGGAAAATCAGGCACCTTGAAATAATACCGGCCCTCTTTTTCTGCGATTTTGCAACAGGACCCTGTTTTTTGCTAGGCTCCCGATCGAATTATCACAACATTTCGCCCAGGCTTTTTTCCGTTTGATGTAACATTTGTTACCCAACCTCAATTGACAATCAATAATATATAAATTTAATTTTCCTGTAAATGTAACCTAGAAGCCCACTTTGTTACCTAGAAATTTAAATCATATAACACGCCATCAATCACTTACGTATATGAAAACACAAAAAATGGGCAAATCAAACAAAAAATGTTTTATTTCTGACCCCACAAGCCCGAAAACAAATTTATAGGATCGATTCTATCAATGCGCGCTCCTGAATTGTCCGCAACACGGCCATGTCTTACGCAAGGTGGTTTTGGCCGTCAGACGCTCCCGATTGCTTTGGACCAATCTCCGGAAGGTTACTAAAACTCGAACTGCGCGCTCCCGAAAATACCGAAGTGTTTCTCGATAGACTCACCATCCAGCGGTTTTGGGGCCACGCGCCAAACAAAGTCCAGGCGAAAAATCTGGAGGATATTGGATACGCCGGTGCCGATTTCCAGATAGGGGTTTCCTTCCAGATTCCGGAATGGGAATCCGGAATTGAGATTCAGCGATTTGTTTTCTTCCGAAAGAGCCCCTACAATTCCCTTCACGGTCCAGAACTGGCGCAATTTCAACTTCTTCAGCATTGGAATATGGTTGAACACGCCACCTCCAAGTTCGTGCTCGAAGTTGAGGGCAAGAAATCGGTCGCTCAGAAATTCATAGGAATTCATCATTTCAAACGCATTGCGGTCGTAGTACAAAAACTCATTTCCGGGATGCACTTCCAGTAGCGGATAGGGCAGTTTGCCGGAATAGACACCGCCATAGAGGTTGTAGCTGATATGCCCGAAGGGAGGCACGTTGATGCTTTCCTTTACAGAAAAATTCAGTTTGTGGTATTGGTATGCACCATTCAGAACATTCTTAAAGCCCGCGGAATAAATAAAATCAAAAACCGGGTATTTAGTGCCTGCATTCACTCGCTTATATTTACCATTCAGGTATTTCTCTTTGTATGCATAGCGGAATTCCAGCCCTACCTGGCTGTTGGTCACCTGGCTGGAAGGGTTGCCGCGTTCGTCTACGAACATATTGTATGGTAGGGGATAGTATGGCGTAAATACCCTGTTCTGTAGTATGATCGCGCTGCTGATACCGTTGAAAAACATTTTGTAAAACTCTACCCTGCGGTTGTCCACAAATGCCTGTTTCCATTGTATGCCCGGCTTGCGTATGATGCTACTCAGGATGTTGTCGGTTCTTACATGGTCGAAGTTGTCTATTCCCTGACCTACGTCGTGGCTGAAGTAGCTGTACAGGTACATCCAGGGATTGCGGGCAATGATCCATTTTTCCTCAAAGCCCCATTTCAATTCTTTGTCTCTGAGCCCATAAGCTACAAAACCAGCAAGATGCAAGTCTTTTAGTGTTCGCGGTGTGGCACAGGAGAACCTGAAGCGGTTGCCCTCCACCGGGTTGTTACTGTACACATACCAGTAAGGGCCCAGTTCTATGGGTCCGAAATCCTTCACACCCGACGCCAGGAACGTGAACAGACTTATGTAGTGCTGCGTAAGCGGCATGGCCAGTACGGTGTCTACCATTTTGTGTATGGCTTTCTCCGTAGTGGTCAGGGTGTCAGGCCTGTTTACAGTCCACCAGGATTCAGTCTTGAAAGCTGCGGAATCGGGAATAATGACCGACTCTTTCCAGTCGGGATTTTCCAATATGCTGTCGGTCGACGGTTCGTCAATATTAATGTGGTGGTAGGTAGCGGTTTTACGGGCTATGAATCCCGGTATTTTTTTTGATCCGTAGGGGGAGACAGCCGCCACAAATTTGTCTTTCACACAAAACCAGAAAGAATCTACAGGAGCGAATTCCTGATACAGACTCACCTTGTCGGTCCAGTTCAGGTTCACCGTCTTGGGTACTTCCATCGAGATACGCTCTATGGCATAGACACTGTCTACCACCCAAAAATCTCCGGTGAAGCACAATTCGCCGTCTCTTTTCGGTTTGAATTGCACCAAAATGATGTTGTGTCCGAACGCCTGTTCGGTATCCTTTATAGCATACTTGTAAAAAAGTGGTCCCTCATTGCTGATCGGGCTCACGAACTTCTTGTCCAGTACAGGAATGCCGTTGTTGTAGATGTTTACGTTCAGATAGGCAGTACCCAGGTACCGGGAAACTTCCTTGTTGTTCACCCCCTTGGAAAGGCTGGCCTTAATTACCTCCCGCTCTTTTCGGGGTGAGCGCCTGAAGTAATAGTCAGAAATGCTCTCTGTAAGGTATAGCGGCAGGAAGGGGGCTTCTTCAGACGTAGAGTCCATGTTGTTGAAAGCGAACTGGTAGTTTTTCAGTATCGGGGTTTTTTTAGCATGGTGAACCGCTACGTTTTTCATGTCAACCTCCAGCCTGTTATAGGCTTGGTAGGTGTAGTTGTGGGTGCGATCGGGGTTGTTTTGTGGTTTGTGTTCGATAATTCGTTTCAACAGCAGCAACGCTGGGTCTACGCCTTTGGCGTGTATGGTGAATTCAGACAGACTTGCGGCGGCCCGTTTCATTTCGATATGGAGGTTGAAGTCGTGCTGAGACCTGTTCAGCAAGCGGAATACAGGTTCGTACCCCAATGCCTGAATTTTGAGCGTATCTCCAGGCAAAGCGTCTGGCTGGTAAGAAAAATTTCCGTCCAGATCGGTAGTGGTACCCTTTGCTGAGTGCAGAAACAAGACGGTGGCGAAAGGCAGTCCCTCGCTTGTTGCGGCATCAAATATTTTGCCATGAATGTGGTAGCCTGTCAGGGTTTTTTGGGGAATGGCAGGGATAGAATCGGGTGCGGCAGCAGTCGTTGTTGCGGGATGCGCTGTTGAAATGTTTTTTTTGTCAGCAGTGTCGGCGGTTTGGGCTGTCAACACGCTGCCGCCACTATAAAGCAGAAACAGCAGTATTGTTGATACAGTTCGCATGGGCAGCCGAAGGGATTTTTTAAGCAATTTAGGGAATAAACGACAGCCCGTAAAAAAACCCTTCCGTGAGCGGTGAGGTTTACAAGAAAATTCCATCTTCGGGTAGCAGCCCGGAGATAGGGAAGTGCATTAAAATTATTTCATGATAGAAATAGTGGGTGCAGGTTTTGTCTGCTCCACCGGATGTTCTGATTTTTTGATCACCCCTATCTGGATCAGTGCTATAACAGCAATGCCGGCTACAATGCGATACGCGCCAAAAGCCCTGAATGAGTGTTTCTGCACATACGTGAGAAATGTGCGTATCGCGATGAGCGCCACGATAAATGCGATTACATTTCCTGCAAGCAACATGGGTACCTGGGTGTCGCTCAGCGTAAAGCCTTCTTTGTTATAGTCCCAGAGTTTCTTAAGCGTGGCCGCAGCCATTGTAGGAACGGCCAGGAAGAAAGAAAATTCGGCTGCGTGCTTGCGGGTAAGGTTTTGCTGCAGACCACCCACGATGGTGGCGGCGCTGCGCGATACACCGGGTATCATGGCGATGACCTGAAAACAACCAATAATAAGGGCTTTGCCGTAGCTCACGTCTTTAATGTCTTCGATTTCGGTGTATTCAAACAACTTGTCTATGAACAGCAGTACAATACCACCTACCAGAAAGCTGATGCCCACGGTGAGCGGACTCTCGAGCAGGGTATCTATTTTTTTAGAAAGAAGCGCACCGAAAATAGCCGCCGGTATAAAGGCCACAGCCAGCTTTACATAGAATTGCAGCTTGGTAAAGTCAAAGAATTTTCGCCAATAGAGGACCACCACCGAAAGAATGGCGCCAAACTGAATACAGACCTCAAACAACTTGGTAAAAGATTCATCGCTAATGCCCATCAGCGAGCTGGCGATGATCATGTGCCCGGTAGACGAAATGGGTAGAAACTCAGTAATCCCTTCTACTATCCCCAACAAAATTGTTTGAAACCAAGTCATAGTTTATAAAATATTTATGTATTTATGTGTTTGCAAAGATAATTGCCATTGTGGATTTTGCTTAATGTAATCTACAATAAACGGTGTTATTTTATCTTTTTTGCTCCATTCGGGTTGCAGATACAGTTTACAGCCGGGTTTTACACCTGTTGCGTGCATTTCTGCCCAGGCGAAGTCCGACTGGTTGAAAACCACTACTTTCAGTTCGTCGGCCTGAGCAATGGAGGCAGGGAGCGGGGCCTTGAATTTTTTAGGAGAAACGGTGATCCAATCAAATTCACCTCTTAACTCGTGAGCGCCCGAAGTCTCTATATGCCGGGCTATTCCGGCCTTTGCGAGCGTTGCGCATAGCGGGCGCAGGTCGTGCATGGCCGGTTCGCCGCCGGTTATTACGGCTAGGGGGGCGTTCGTATGCCGTATCCATCCCTCTATTTCGGTGGTGGTTGCCAGCGGGTGTGCAGCGGCATCCCAACTCTCCTTTACGTCGCACCACACACAGCCTACGTCGCATCCGCCCAGGCGCACAAAGTAGGCAGCCCTGCCTGCATGGGCGCCTTCGCCCTGCAGTGTATAAAAATGCTCCATTACAGGATAACTGTATGCCTGTATTTGCTGTGTCATGTGGTGAAAAAAACTGAAATACTGCTTGTTTCGGGCAAATATCCGAATATTCGGTTTACAAACAGGGAATAGGTTAAAAAGAGTTGGTCCCCATAAAGGAGACCAACCATTTGAACCAAAAAAAACACAAACTTGAATAACTATTTTTTCATCTTATTCCGTACCGAATCAATTGTATTTTTCATCAGGCCTACAATCGTCATCGGACCAACGCCTTTGGGAACCGGTGTGATGTAGCTGCACAGCGGAGCCACGTTGTCGAAGTCCACATCGCCCACCAGGCGCGAACCGCTTTTTTTGGTAGCATCGTCTATGCGGTTTATACCTACGTCTATCACGATAGCGCCGGGTTTCACCATGTCGGCGGTCACGAAAAACGGTTTGCCTATTGCTGCCACGATCACGTCTGCCTGCAGCACAATTTCTTTCAGATTGGTGGTACGCGAATGAGTAAGCGTCACAGTGGCGTTGCCGGGTTTGGCATTGCGGCTCAGCAATACCGTCATGGGTGTACCCACGATATTGCTGCGGCCTATCACCACGCAATGTTTGCCTGCTACGTCGAGGTTGTAATAGTCCAGCATCAGCAGAATACCATAGGGCGTTGCCGGCAGGAACGAAGGCTGACCAAGCAGCATTTTGCCCTGCGAGATAGGGTGGAAACCATCTACGTCCTTGTCGGGGCTGATGGTATTGATCACCGAGTCGGGAGAAATATGT
>CAIYJV010000211.1 GCA_903926605.1 uncultured Bacteroidota bacterium | reverse complement strand
GAGTTCCACAATACTCTTTTTCCCGATAAGACTCTCAAGAGTGCCTTTTACACCCGCATGAATCTTTGATCCTTCAAAATTGAAAAGTACGAACACAGCTACCCTCACTGCTGGCGCACGGACAAGCCCATAATTTACTACCCCCTCGATGCCTGGTTTATTCGGACTACCGCCATGCGTGAACGTATGGTGGAATTGAACAAGACCATAAACTGGAAACCAAGGGCCACCGGCGAAGGTCGTTTTGGCAACTGGCTGGAAAACATGGTTGACTGGAATCTGAGCCGCAGCCGCTTTTGGGGTACTCCTCTTCCCGTCTGGATCAGCGACGACGGCCACGAAACCAAATGCATAGGCAGTATTGACGAACTGATAGCAGAGGTTCAAAAAGCCAACAAAAAACTGGGTCTGAATCAGGTTGTGGACCGGGAAAACCTGGATCTCCACAAACCTTTTGTAGACCGCATTATTCTGGTGTCGGATGCTGGCCGCCCAATGGAGCGGGAACCAGACCTGATAGACGTTTGGTTCGACAGCGGTGCCATGCCCTACGCGCAACTGCACTATCCGTTTGAAAAACACCCGCTTAGTGTCCTCAACGAAAACTTCCCAGCCGACTTCATAGCCGAAGGGGTAGATCAGACCAGGGGCTGGTTTTATACGCTGCATGCACTGAGCGTGATGCTGTTCGACAGTGTCGCTTATAAAAATGTAGTGAGCAACGGACTGGTATTGGACAAGGATGGCAACAAAATGAGCAAAAGGGTTGGAAATGTAATAGATCCTTTTGAAACCATAGAAAAATACAGCGCAGACGCAACCCGTTGGTACCTGATCACCAATGCCGCCCCATGGGATAGCTTACGATTTGATATTGAAGGCATTAAGGAGGTTCAGAGGAAGTACTTTGGAACTCTGTACAACACCTACCAGTTTTTTGCGCTTTATGCCAATCTGGATGGTTTTGCTTACAAAGAACATACGATCGCGGTTGACGACAGACCCGAAATAGACCGCTGGATTCTTTCCAGTCTTCATTCCCTGGTCGGCAAGGTACAATCTTGCCTCGACGACTACGAACCTACCCAGGCAGGCAGAGCGCTGGAGTATTTCCTGGACGAACAACTGAGCAACTGGTATGTACGCCTTTGCCGTCGCCGGTTCTGGAAAGGCGAATACGAACACGACAAGATATGCGCCTATCAGACACTTTATGAATGCCTTGAAACCATGAGCCTGCTCATGGCACCCATTGCACCTTTCTTTGCAGATTGGCTGTTCCGGAACCTGAATGAAGTCACAGGCCGAAAAAATGCGACATCGGTGCATCTGGCTGATTATCCGGTCTCTAAACGAGAATATGTGGATACTCAGCTCGAAGAACGTATGCAGATGGCCCAGGAAATTTCCTCATTGGTTCTTTCTATACGCAAAAAAGTAAATATCAAAGTTCGCCAGCCATTGCAAAAAATACTGATTCCTGTTTCCGGCGAAGCCATGAAAAATCAGTTGACCCGCGTGGAAGAGCTGATAAAAAGCGAAGTAAACATTAAGAGCATTGAATACCTGACAGACACACAGGGATTTATTAAGAAAAAAATAAAGGCAAATTTCAAGGCGCTGGGCGCACGTCTTGGCGCAAAAATGAAAGCAGTGGCAGGAGCTATTCAAGTGATGGATCAAACTGCGATCAATCAACTCGAAAATGCTGGGTCTTATGCGTTAGTAATT
>CAIYJV010000210.1 GCA_903926605.1 uncultured Bacteroidota bacterium | reverse complement strand
TTCATCCATTTTATGGCTACCCACAAAACTTTTCAGCTTCAGGTAGTCGCCGGCAGGATTGTCTGCTTCATAACCCTGTGGAATTTTTTTCAGCGATTCGCCTTCAACTTTTGTGTAAAATTTTTTGAATTTCTTGTCAGCAACAATACTCTGAAACTCCGAAAAGTTATAGTCTATCTCCTGACGCACGGCTTTGAGTAGTGGCGCCTCGGGCATCCAAAGTCCTCCGCCCGCAAATGACTTGCCGGGTTCAAGGTGCAAATAATAACCTGCGCCTGTAAATTTTTTGCCTCCTTTGCTGAAATAGGCGCCAAAGTTGGCTTTGTACGGCGTCTTGTCTTTAGAAAATCTTACATCCCTGTATATCCTGAAAATACAAGAAGACGCTTTTTGCTCTTTAAAACCGGGTTCAGCTTCTCCCAGCCCTTCCAGTATGCCCGAAACAAACGTGGCAAAATCTTCTTTTGCAGCTTCAAATTCGTCTTTGTGGGCCTCAAACCAGGGCTTATTGTTGTTGGCCGCAAGGCCGGAAAGAAAATCAAATGTATATGGATGAATCATAAAAACTTGTTTGTCGGTTTCAAAAAATCAGGCTTTTGCCAGAAGTACCTGCCATGCTTTATCCACGTCACCTGCCTCAAGCAGTTCTTTTGCATAACGGTGCAGCTCCAGGCCTGCCGTTTCGGGATGAATCACATATTCTCTGATGATGGCTGCAAGTCTGGTATCTACAAAACGTTCGTCCCGCAGTGGTATGGACGTGCAGTTGCCAAGCAGGCCAAGGTCGTTTCCGGTCAGCACAGAACTGTGGCTAATCTTATGCGGCAACCCGTCAATGCCTATACCCAATGAGAGGTTGGGCTTTGGCACCTCAAACACAGCATTTCCCGACGCCCTGCAATAATAGTCGCCTCCCATACGGGCCACCAGGTCTATTTTCTGTGGGTCTATCTGCAAATGCTCGTTCAGTACTGCGTCATTGATGTGCATACACACCACTTCACAAATAATGAGGTTGGCGGCGCCGCCCTCTTTGCCCATCTCCATTACCTTTATCACGCGGCACTCCAGCTGCACGGGCGCCTCGTTCACCCTGAAAGGCTTCACGATATCAGACTTGGCCTTTGTGAATCCGGCTTTGATGAACTCGTCTGTACCCTTGGGGTATTCGCAACTGGACAGGCTCATCTGCTGTACCATAGCGTAGTTCACCACGTTTATCACCACTTCTCCTGTTTCATACACGTTTTCCAGTGTGTGCTTTATGGTATTGTCGCGAACCCTGCGGGCAGGTGAAAAAATGAGAATGGGCGGCTTACTGCCGAACACATTGAAAAAACTAAAGGGAGAAAGATTGCTATTGCCTGCATTGTCCATAGTGCTGGCAAAACAAATTGGTCTTGGCGCTATAGAGCCCAACAAATAAGCGTGCAACTGGGATGTCTTGATCTCTCCGGGAAGTACTTTCATGAATGCTATTTAAGTTTATCGAACTATTTTCAGAACTGTCAGGCTTGGATTGCCATGGTTGCTAGCCATGGGTGGCCATGAGCAAGTCCAGGTCGGTGTATTTAAAATTAAATCTCTTGGCAATTGGTGCGTGCGTCACGCAACCCTTATACACATACACACCGCGCCGAATCCCGCTCTTCTCCATTATGATCTGCTCTACCCCACCCATATCGTCGCATTGTTGCAAAATGGGCATAAGCACATTGCTGATCGCCCGCGAAGCAGTACGGGATACCGCAGAGGCAATATTGGGAACACAGTAGTGTATTACGTCGTACTTTTTAAATATCGGGCGCTCGTGCGTTGTTACCCGCGATGTTTCAAAACAACCGCCGCGGTCTATACTGATATCAATAATTACAGAGCCCGCCTTCATGTGGCTCACCATTTGCTCCGTAACCACCATAGGCGTAATGCCATTGATAGGCTTTAATGCGCCAACGGCCACATCTGCCGTCTTCAGTTCTTCTGAAAGCGTATATGGCTCTAGCACCGATGTAAAACATCTGCGGCCAATGTTGTTCTGCAACCGCATGAGCCTGTAAATAGAGTTGTCAAATATCTTTACGTTAGCACCCAAACCAAATGCCACACGTGCCGCCGACTCGCCCACCACGCCAGCACCCAAAATAAGAACTTCGGCGGGAGGAACTCCGGAAATGCCGCCCAGCAACACCCCTTTACCATTGTCTGTGGCAGCAAGGTAGCGTGCTGCAGCAAGGATGGAATATGACCCTGCGATCTCGCTCATAGAACGAACAATAGGCAAGGTACCCACATCGTCGCGCAACGACTCGAACGCTATTGCAATTACTTTTTTGGCCAGCAATTGCTCCAGAATAGACTGCTTAAAAACCGGCAGATGTATGGGCGAAAAAACAACCTGATTGGGCTGTAGTAAACCGGCTTCCTCGTCTGAAATCGGGGCTGACTTAATGATGGTGGTAGCCTTGTACACTTCCGACTTATCGTACACGATGCGCGCGCCGGCTTCACTAAAATCGTTGTCGAAATAATAAGCGCCTTCTCCCGCACAATGCTCCACCGCCACCTCATGGCCGTTGTTCACCAATACGGAAACCGCTTCTGGTGTCAGCGCTATCCTGTTCTCCTGGAAAGAATTCTCTTTAGGGATACCGATAAACAATTTTTTCCTTTTGTGGGGTATCTCCAGAGTCTCCTCCTGGGTAATAAATGAAAATGCAGGCGAAATATGTGGCTTTTTATGCATTTCGGCACCTGGCTCGTTAAACATGACTCGGCACTTATGAGATGAAAATCAGCAGCAATTTACCAAAAATATCGCAAAGAGGAATATTCAAAATGATTTTGCCGTTCTGAAAAGATTTACCCTGTTAACCTTTATTTTTGCAGGTGTAAGCCTGTACAATGCTCAGACAAAGCCAGCAACAAAAACTACTTCAGAAGTTGTCTCCACAACAGATTCAGTTAATGAAACTGTTTCAGATCCCTACTGCCAACCTGGAAGAACGTATTAAGGAGGAACTTGAAGACAATCCTGCGCTGGAATATGAAATTGACAGTAACCACGACACCGACAACTACGAACTGGACGCACCGAAAAACGACGATGCCCAGGAAGACAGCACCGCCGACGACGTGGAACTGAGCGACGACACCGCAGACAAGGTAGACCTGGACGACTTTCTGAAACACGAAGACGACGATAGTGGCGGCTACGATTCGGGAGATGACTATTTCGGCAAGGGAGACCACGACCGGGGTGTGACGCCTGCAAGCGTGGAAACCAGCTTTTACGACTACCTGCTCGACCAGCTCGGAATGCTGGATCTGGACGAACGCTCCACTATTATTGCCGAACAGATCATTGGTAGTCTGGACGAAGATGGATATTTGCGCCGTGAGGTGAACTCTATGGTAGATGATCTCGCCTTTGGCAGAAATATAGAAACAGACGCAAAAGAAATTCAACAACTCATAGAGCGTATTCAGACTTTCGACCCTCCCGGCATCTGTGCCTGGACCCTGCAAGAGTGTATACTGCTGCAATTAAGACGGCTGCCGGATTCATTATCCGTACGCCACGCCATCACTGTGATGGATAAATATTACAATGACTTTATTAAAAAACACTACGACAAAATTCAGAAACATCTGAACATTGATGACAGTGATTTTAAGAAAGTAATTGGGATCATCATCAAACTCAACCCGAAACCCGGATCTTCATTCTCTGTGTTGAACAAGGCAGAAAGTTATGTGATACCCGATTTCTTCGTGTACAATAACAATGGCGTTTTGGAATTGTCGCTAAACTCCAAGAATGCACCTGAATTGCGCGTTTCTGACGGGTACCGCGAAATGCTGAGGGCATACGACCGTAGCGAAAAGAAAAACAAGCAGCAAAAAGAGGCCGTCCTTTTTATTAAACAAAAACTAGACTCAGCAAAGTGGTTCATTGATGCGATCAAACAACGGCAGCATACATTGTCACAGACCATGCAGTCTATCCTTAACTTTCAACACGAGTTTTTTCTTACCGGTGACGAATCCAGCCTAAGGCCGATGATCCTGAAAGACATAGCCAAAACCACTGGACTAGACGTGTCTACGGTATCACGAGTAGCCAATTCCAAATTTGTTCAGACAGAATTCGGCACCTATAAACTGAAATATTTCTTTTCTGAATCGCTGCAGACAGAGAGTGGCGAAGAAGTTTCTACCCGAGAAGTAAAAATGTTCCTCTCTGAGATCGTGTCGGCCGAAGACAAACACAAACCCCTTTCGGACGACGAAATAACAGAAATGCTGCAACAAAAGGGATACAATATCGCCCGGCGTACCGTGGCTAAATACCGGGAATTCCTCAATATTCCAGTCGCCAGGTTACGTAAAGAACTTTAGTTCCCCACCGCGGAATGTGTACTGGCTGAATTCTATTGAAGTATGCCATATTGAATAGTATTTTTGCGCACGCACTGCACCATGAAAAACAAAATACTTCTGGCTATACTGGCCCTGATAGCATACCCCTTATTCCTGCAAGGACGGGAAACAGTGCGGGTGGCTGTCGCCGCCAACATGCAATTCGTGGTCCGGAAAATAAAAACGGATTTTGAAAAAGAAACCGGGATAGGAGTCGAAGTAATTCCAGGCGCATCCGGAAAACTCGCAGCCCAGATAAAAGAGGGCGCTCCATTTGACGTATTTGTGTCGGCTGACCTGATTTTCCCGCAAGACTTATTTAAGTCCGGCTACGGAGCCCAGGAACCTAAAACCTATGGCACGGGAATGCTGGTCTTATGGACTACAAAAACAGATCTTATACCCGAAACCTCGTTATCCCTATTGCTGAAACCGGGGATCAGGAAAATTGCCGTCGCCAACCCCAAAACCGCTCCCTACGGGCTTGCTGCAGAAGAGGCACTGAAGTTTTACAACCTATATGACAGGGTAAAACCCAAACTGGTATTTGGCGAAAACATAGGTCAGGCCCAGCAATTTGTGGCTACCGGAGCCGCAGATATTGGGTTTGTGGCCAAGTCTCTGGTGCTGGGTGACGACCTGAATGAAAAAGGGAGATGGGTAGATATAGACCCAAAATCATACAATCCTATAGTGCAGGGCGCACTACTGCTGAAACACGGCACCGAGGCCGGCAAATCAGCGGCAACCAGGTTTTACGACTACCTTTTTTCTACAAATGCGAAACAGATACTGGCGCGCTACGGTTTTATCGTTCGGTAACGCCCTACCCTATCGCTTCCGCATTTGCACCAATATGGTACATTTGTGTATCTGGCAGGTATGAACATATTCAAGGGCATCATCGAAAGCGTAGACACAGAAGGAAACCTCAGCGTGGTGAGGGTGCAGGCAGACAATCTGCAAGTGACCGCCATTGTGGTCGACACTGTGGTCAGCGCACCGTTTCTGATACCGGGCAATGACATAAATGTACATTTCAAAGAACTGGAGGTTGTCTTAGCCCGCAACTTCTCTGGTCAAATCAGTTTTCAAAACCAGTGGACTGGAACAATCACCGAAATTGAACTGGGTAAACTACTGGCAAGCGTGACACTGAAATGTGGCAATAATTCTATTACTTCTATTATAACCAACAGAGCTGCCACCGACATGAATCTCCGCCCTGGCGACACTGTGACCGCAATGGTAAAAACGAATGAAATAAGCTTATCGCCCTTATGATCGACTTGCAACCTTTCTGGCTCACCCTGAAACTCGCACTTACCACGACCGCCATGTTGTTGGTTTTGGGCGTACCCCTTGCCGCAGCATTAACGGCAAGCAAAAGCAGGTGGAAACCTGTAACGGAAGCCATTATCAGCCTGCCGTTGGTACTACCCCCGACCGTATTGGGATTCTACTTTCTGATTTTATTCGGACCATCGCATGGCTTGGGCCGGTTTATAGAACATTACTTCGATATGCGGTTGGTATTTTCGTTCCCAGGCCTGGTCATCGCTTCCACGATCTATAGCTTGCCCTTTATGGTACAACCTGTGCAGGCGGGTATGGCATCGCTGCCTGCAAATCTCGCGGAGGCATCTGGGTCGCTGGGCAAAACGAAGCTGCAGACCTTCCTGCATGTGACACTTCCCAATATAAAACCATCACTGCTCACAGGTATCGTTCTTAGTTTCGCACACACTATCGGCGAATTTGGCGTGGTGCTTATGATAGGCGGCAACATACCCGGCGAAACCAAGGTAGTATCCATTGCAATTTATGAGGAGGTGGAATCCATGAATTACGCCGCTGCCAATATCTATGCCGGTGTTCTTTTTGCCGTTACGTTCCTCATACTTCTCGTGGTATATTTTGTCAACAGGCATTACTTTGTGAAGCGATATTCATGATCACGATAAAACTTCAAAAAACCCTGGATTCAGCGCAAGGCACAATGGCGCTGGACCTTGCTGTATCACTGCAACAGGGCGAGTTTATCGCAGTAAACGGACCGTCGGGTGCTGGAAAAACCAGCTTGCTACGCATGACAGCGGGCTTCATGAATCCGGACGGTGGCAATATTTGCGTAGAAGGTGACACATGGTTCAATAAGGATAAAAAAATAAACATCGATGCCCGGAAACGAGATATCGGATTCGTATTTCAGGACCATGCCTTGTTCCCGAATATGAGCGTAGAGGGCAATCTGCGTTTTGCGTTGGCGAAAGGCCAGGACGACCGCATTGTTCCGGAATTGATCGAAATGATGGAGCTGGGTGAGTTGCGCAATAGCCATCCCGAAAGGTTATCCGGCGGCCAAAAGCAGCGAGTGGCGCTGGCCCGGGCGCTGGTACGCAGACCAAAGCTTTTGATGCTGGACGAACCGCTCGCGGCACTCGACCCCGCCATGCGGCACAAGATTCAGAACTTACTGCGTACCGCACACACAGAGTACGGATTGACCACGCTTATGGTGAGTCACGATGTGGCCGAAATATATACGTTGGCAAGTCGCGTGTTGGTGATGGAAGCCGGGAAAATAACATTGGATGGCAGTCCCGACAAAGTATTTACAGACCGGCGGATCAGCGGCAAGTTTCAAGTTACAGGACAAGTACTGAAAATAGAACAGGAAGACATTGTTTACGTTGTTACAGTACAAGCCTTCAACCAGATCGTACTTGTAGTGGTATCCAGAGCGGATGTCACTGATCTGCTTGTGGGCGACAAAGTACTGGTTTCATCCAAGGCGTTTAACCCTATGATCATCCGCATAGGAAGGTAAAAAACCCAAATTCAGCACCCGACCTAATGCCTGACATGGCGGATTGTTTTGATAAAATCGGCTTAAAATTAGAATATGCCCACAAAACACAAATACAAAATTGGATTCAGGGTATGGATCAATGAAGCCGGAGCACATTTTCCGGGCTCGGGTCGCGTGCGCCTGCTGTAACACATCAAAAAAACCGGAACCATTACAGGAGCTGCAAAAGAAATGAAAAACCGATTTTTTAACTGTTGCAACGTGTCTTAACTTATACAAATCAACAGAACGCACAAAAAAACAAACACCAAAAAAATGAAATTAGCGAGCCTTACATTGACGATTGCAATGGCGGCAGCCCTGAGTTGCCAGCTGTTTGCACAAAATTCCCAGAGTGACTCATTAACTGCCTTTAAGCCAAAGGGCACCTTGTGGGGTGCGGCATTTGGCGATTACGCCTGGAAGGCCGGTGCCGACCAGCTGAACCGCGGAGCCAATCAATATTCCGGTACCGGACTGAACGCCAACCTGTTCCAATGGCGGCGCATTTATCTTGGTTACAAATACGAGATCAGCGAGCACTTTACCGCAGACTTCCTGTTATCTGCCGAAAACGACTATTCGAATGGCACACTCAGCAATACAAATGGCGATCTATTGATGAACAATAAATTCGCCCCATTTGTGAAATGGGCCAATCTGCGATGGAAAAACATTTGGAAGGGCACTGACCTTGTACTGGGCCAGGTAAATACACCTGCTATTGGTATTAACGGCAGAAACGCACAGACATCCGAAGAAGTGTGGGCCTACAGGTCGCTGGAAAAAACGATGGCTGATGTACGCGGCACTCCGGTTTATGACATGGGCGCGTCTTTACAAGGATGGCTGGACGAAACCGGCAACTTTGGTTACGATTTCATGATCGGTAACGGACAGGCTGCCCGCCCTGAAAATGATGGATTCAAGTGGATGTACGCGGATGTCTACGCCAAATTTTTTAATAAACGACTCATAATTGACATTTACCAGGACTACGAAAAACTGAATTGGGGCGTGTATACAAAGGGTCCGAACGGAAATTGGTATCATGACCGGAATATGACCAAACTGTTTGTGGGCTGGAATACTGAACAACTCACCATAGGTTTCGAAGGTTTCCGTAATACGATAATGGGTGACATCAAAGTCTCAGGACTGGACAACAATATTTACTATCGTACTTCGAAAGCCATAGATATGTCTTTCTTTATCTGGGGCCGCATTCTGAAAAACAAACTGGGCAAGACCAAACTGGGATTCTTTTTCCGGTACGACAACTACGACCCGTCAGGAAATATCGCAAGTGTGGTTGCCGACCCAAACACCAGATCGTTCACCAATGCTACAAGCAATTACGACCCTACGACCAAAGAACAACACATGATAGCCGGTATTGATTTCTTACCAGCAAAAAACATACACCTCATGCCCAATTTTATGCTCAACACCTATACATCCACGATAGGACTTACAAAAGCGGATGCGTTGATGAATCCAGGCATAACGGGCATTAAAGGCACCGACGTTGTATGGAGAATGACTGTGTATTATGTATACGGAAAGTAAATTACGCACCAACTATAAAGAGAGGGGCCATCCATAAAAACGGACGGCCCCTTTTCCTATTCCTAACTTTCAATCAAGATCAATCTTTTAATTCCCATCCGGTTATCCTTCTTATGCGGGCTTTGAACCTAAAGCTGAGCAGGCACATGACCGGCACTACGATCAGCGTAAGGAAGGTAGCGAAGGTGAGCCCATAAATCATGGTCCATGCCAGCGATGACCAGAATGCGGCGCTGTCTCCGCCAAAGAATATGTGCGGGTTGAGGTCGGTAAACAAAGTGGCAAAGTCAATATTCATCCCAACCGCAAGTGGCACCAGGCCCAGACAGGCCGCTGTAGCGGTGAGCAACACCGGTGTCATACGGGTTCGACCCGCTTCTACGATCGCATCATAGGGTTTCATGCCTTCATGTAGCATCAGGTCCATGAACTCTACCAATAATATTCCATTTCGGACAACCACACCGCAGAGTGCTATTATTCCGATACCACTCATCACCATTGAGAAGGTATTGCCAAAGATGGCATAACCCAGGAACACACCAATGACACTGAACAATACTTCGCTCATAATAATGAGCGTTCGCATCAGTGAATTGAACTGAAGAATCAGGATAATAAAGATCAGCGCCACAGAGATCAGCATGGCACGACCCAGGAACGAACCCGTTTCTGCCTGGTCCTCTTGCTGTCCGCTCATTTTCATTGTAAGCCCGGCCGGAGTCTGAAAATTACTTATTTCGCGTTTTACAGCCTCAACCACGTCATTGTCACTAAAGCCGGCGATGACATTGGAAGATAGCGATATGATGCGCTTCTGATTTTTGCGTTTTATGCCTCCATAAGTAGTGGCATAACGAATATCGGAGAATGCACTGACCGGCACCTGACGAATCGGAGCACCCATCATGCCCATGTCGCGGTAAACCATAGGCAAATTTCTAACCGCGTCGATATCCAACCTTTGCGCAGACATCAGCCGCAGGGTAATAGGATAGTCGTCGTTAGCATCGCGAAAACGGGACACTTCCTTGCCAAAAATGGCCGTTCGCAAGTTGGAAGCTACCGTCCACGTGGATATTCCTTCGTTGTTCATACGCTCGCGATCCAGATCGAATACGATTTCGGGTTTATTAGCCTGAAAATCGGTTCGAAGGCCTTCAAGTCCGGGGATTTGTTTTGAATCGAGGAAGCGTTTTAATCGCTCCGAAAAATTCACCAGCGTATCCAGATTATCAGCAGTCAACTCTACTACCACGGGTTTTTGTAGCGGCGGACCGCCCCCTTCTTTATCCACTGTCACTTCGGCTCCGGGATATTCTTTCACAGCCTCCCGGATTTTTTTAAGATACTCCCAAGTGGATGCCCCCTTTCTCTTTTCGAACTCCACAAAGGCTACAGTTATTTTTCCCTTGTTTGGAAAATCTCCTATTTCACCGCTGTTGGGGTCTACGGCGCCAACTGTTACGTTCGAGATAATAGACTTCACGGCCGGATTTCTTTTCCCGGTGGCAGCGTCTATATCCAGTACTTTATTAACCTTGGTTTCCAGTTTTTTCAGAACCTCATTCGTGTATGCCTGGTCTGTACCCACTGGAAGATGGAGATACACATAGGCGAAATTTGGATCGGCAGTTGGGAAGAACACAAAGGGAGGGTGACGCATCACATAGCCGAAAGGAGCTGCGATGAGTAACAATAATGTGATCAGCATTACCAAACCCGGACGATGTAATGCACGCTTCAACCAACGGGTATAAAAATCCCTGATTGCCGGCCATGTGCGCGTTTGGAAAATATTGATCCACTTGTCGAACACAAATTTTTCCAACAGAATGAACAGATATAAGAATACTAAAAAGTTGCCGACGCCTCTTGCCTTCATCATGTAAAAAAGCAGCGCAACAGCACCAAAGACCACGCCCATGATCTTATCTTTCTTATTGAACTTCCTGATCTTTTTATGATCTGTATCTTCCGGCTTCATAAACGACACCGCAAAGACCGGATTTATCAGGTATGCCACAACCAGAGATGCCAGGAGCGTAATAATGAGCGTTATGGGGAGGAAGAACATAAACTCGCCAATTACACCCTTCCAGAATGCCAATGGAATAAATGGCATAAGCGTGGTGGCAGTGCCTGAAAGCACCGGCAGGAAAACCTCCCCTGTGGCAAGCTTGGCCGCTTTCTTTATGTCCATCTTTCCATTGTCGAAAATGCGGTGCGTATTTTCAATTACTACTATCGCATCATCTACCACAATACCCAGCGCCAGCAGGAATGAAAACAGCACGATCATATTAAGCGTAAACCCAATAGACGGCATAACCAAAAACGCTATTGCACAAGAAAGCGGTACCGACATGGCCACAAAAAGTGCGTTAGTCACACCCATGAAGAACATCAGGATAATCGTAACCAATAGAAACCCGATAATAATAGTATTGATAAGATCATGAACAGTGTTACGGGTAGACTGCGACTGATCGCCAGTAGTAACGATAGTAAGATCCTTGGGCAGATCGTTTTTTTGCAACTTTGCAATCAGTTCCTGTATCTTATCTGATGCCTCAATCAGATTTTCGCCCTTTGCCTTGATCACATTCAGTGTGATCACATTATTTCCTTCGAGGCGAGCATAACTTTTTTGCTCTGCAAAACTATCTACGATCTGTGCTATATCCTTGAGGTAGGCGCTTTTACCCTGCTGATTACGTACGATAAGATTGCCGATCTGGGCAGCTGTTTTAAACTCACTGCGAATGCTCAATATCCTTTTTTGGTTACCCATAGATACTTCGCCCGCCGTGGTGGAAATATTTTCAGAGGCAATAGCACGATCAATATCATCGAAAGTGAACCCAGACCCCTGCATTCTGAACATGTCTACATTCACCTGAATCTCCCGCTCCGGTGCGCCAACGCGATCCACGCGCTTTATTTCGCGCATAGATTCAACATTGTCCTTCACCTTATCGGCATATTTTTTCAACCTGTTGAGGTCGTAATTGCCGGATATATTGATTGCCAGGATCGGGATTTCAGAAAGGTCTATATCCTTTACTTCCGGCTGGTAAGGCAGAGTCTTGGGGAGATCCTGCTTGGCCTTGTCTACGGCATCCTTAACGTCTTGTTTCGCCTTTTCGACTTTTACATCCGTATTAAACTCCACGATCACCACACTGTAGTCCTGAAAAGAGTTGCTGGTCACCTTTTTAACGCCGGTAAGGTTTTTCACCTGCTTTTCAATTGGCTTGGTCACCAGATTCTCCATGTTTTCGGGAGAGGTCCCCGGATACAAGGTCTGGACAATGATCTGAGGGATCTTAATGTCCGGAAATTGTTCCTTTGGCAGGTTCAAGTAGGTCATAAGCCCTGCCAGTGTAATTAGAATAGTAATTATATATATAGCCGTCCTGTTGTCTATTGCCCAACTGGATGGCTTAAATTCTTTGAAAGTATCCTTCATTGTATTGATATTAAAAAATGAACGCGCTGTTTCTGTGTATCAAACCAAAACAAGTATTACTACTGTATCTTAATATTTTCACCATTGTCCATCTCCTCAAACCCGGTGGTTATTACTCTATCACCCTCTTTCAGGCCAGAAAGTATCTCCACGCGACCATTGCTGTTCATACCTGTTTTAACCAGTACAGACTTCGCAGTGGAACCATCTGCCACATACAACATTTCCCCGTTTGAGGTTTTCTGAATTACAGAGACAGGAACAACCAAAGCTTTCGGGTTATCGTAGTTTGAAATCCTCATGATGCATGACATATTGGGATGAAGTTTCGAACTTGGTGCCAGCAATACCTGCACACTGAACGCTCTGGAAATAACATCAACTACCTGCGACACATGGGTGAGCCTGGCTTGAAGCGTGTCATTTATGTCCGGAAAGATCAGCGTCACTTTGTCGCCTTCTTTTACCTTACCCAAATAATTCTGTCCGATGTTTGCCTCGGCTTTCAATTTGCTTCCACTTACCACCTTTATGCCCGACATTCCGGGTGCTGCAAAATCACCCACTTTCAATGATACCGCATCTACATTACCCGAAATCGGCGCTACTATGCGGTACATATCGCGCTGTGTCTGAAGGGCGGCGATCTGTTTCTGCGTCGCCTCATACTGCGCCTTGGCAGTCATCAGCTGAACTTCCGTACCAATATTCTGTGCCCACAGGTTCTGTTGCTTCTCATAAATGGACTTTTGGAGATTCAACTGAGGCGACACAGCCTCTATCTGCTGTTCTACAGCAGAAGCATCCAATGTTGCCAGAACCTGACCCTGGGTCACATGCTGACCCACAACCACATTCACAGATTTTACAGTACCCGGCGCCTTTGGGGTGGCCAGTATATTGTCATCTCCTGATATTTGCGACTGCACTTCCACGTAGGCACGAAAATCTACCGGGCTCAAAACGGTCACAGACACGGGTATAGCCTTGGTCGAATCGTGAACGCCAGCTTCGAGTGCCTGAATCTTAAGATCCAGGTCTGCACGTTGTTTCTTCAGCTTTACCAGTTCGGCAGCTTTGTCCTGTTTCTGTCCCTGGCAAGCGGCGAGCAGCAATACCGGAATGACGAGATAAATAAGTTTTTTCATTGTTACTGTTTTTATGTGGCTGTTTTTTTCTTTTAACTAACGTAATTGTCCGAGTGCTTTTTTAAGATCTGCTTCGGCATTAACAAGATCCAGCAATGAGCTGAAATAATTGGTCTGGGCGCGCAACTGATCTGTTTGTGCCTGTGTGACCTCAAGGTTACTGCCTACGCCTGCTTTGTATTTCCTGCGGGCCAGATCAAGCACATCATCTGCAAGTTCCATATTGGCCCTTTGACTTCTGATCTGGAGTATCACGTTTTGCAACGTGGTACGTGAAGATGCCACCTGAAAATCGATTCCCTGTTTGGCGCTTTCGATGCTGTTATGAACTTTTTCAATATTGAGTCTGGCTTCGTTGATCTGATGTAACCGAATATGCCCGTTGAAAATCGGCACATTCAATTGCAAGCCGATCATGGCGCTGAAAATATAATTGCTGCCTTTGGTCATATCGCTGAAATTATTTGCAGAATAGTTGTAGCCAAGATTGCCAATTGCAGCCAGCGATGGATAAGCCGCAAGTTTATAGCGTCTGAGATTGAACTCGTTGAGTGTTAGTTGTGTCTGAAGCAGGTTATAGGCTGGTACGTGTTCATAATTTTTTTCTTCAAGCAGCAGATTATTGGCTTCTTTTTTACGTTCTTCGATCAAAGTGTCCGTAAGGATGATGGGCGCATTTATATCCATGCCAATCTGGTATTTCAGGACCTGTTCTGAAAACGTAAGAAGGTTCTGAACACGGATACTGTCTGTAGACAGGTTGTTGATCTGGACACTGGTGCGTTCCACATCTATTTTTTCAGCAAAGCCGTTTTCTTGTATCACGCGTATATCGTGTTCAATACTGCGCGCATACTCCAGCGACGCCTTGATGATGTCGTACTGGCGATAGGCAATTACCAATGAATTGTATGCTTTATAAATGCTGTATTTAACATTCTCGACGGTGAGCTCGCTACCCTGACGCGCCAACTGCAATACGGTATTCCTAGCTTGCAGGGCGATCATGATATTGGGATCGAACAACGGTTGTGACCCGTTGATGGTGGCGGACGACGAATACTTCGGCGTAAACGGCACGGAGGTGTACCCCTCAGCCGGCAAACTTCCAAATCCTGGAAACCCGCGCAGGAGGCTGTTTGGAAAGAAAGACACCGGAGGATTTAGGAAGTCGTTGAAACCGGCGCTTCCATTTACACGCGGGTAGGCGGCAGAAACCAGCTGATCGTTCTGAGCTTGCTGTATCAAAACGTCTAACTGTGAATTTTTGACATTGTAGTTGTG
>CAIYJV010000209.1 GCA_903926605.1 uncultured Bacteroidota bacterium | reverse complement strand
CCTGCACGGCCACTTGCATTTCTATATGCAGTTGGTGGTGTAAAATATACCAATGGGTGAGCAATACTACCGGTATCAGCAGTAAGCCCATCCATTGACTATTTTTTTTAACCGTGCGCAAACCTGTTTTTTTGTGGGTTGGATTCTTTGTTTTGCCTGTGTGCTTATTCTTTTACGGTCATGGTATGGAACCGAAGACTTTTCGGAGTATGAACTAGTCTAAAGTTATAACTTTTCAGGACACAGCCCAGAGCGGTGCAGGTATGAGGGTCGGTTCGTGGAGCATGGAGAAAAGTAGCCCTCCGTTCCGAATTTCTATAGGTTGTATATCTTTTACCGCCAGCATCCGCCAGCGTATGTTTCGGCCATGGCGATCTTCGAAAACAGATTCTTCGTTGCTGCCTACGCTGCGGGCTTCAGCCAGGGCTTCTGCTTCGTCGCTGCCATACACCAGACGCCATTGCTGTTCGTACTGGTCTGTAAAGCGGCCGTCGCATTCTATACTATATATTATTTGTGCTGTATATGCGTTCATAAAGTAAGGTTTGGGTTTTGAAAGATCAGTAAGATTTTATTTCTATACTACCAAAGGATACACTACCGCGCAGGATGAGTATTTTGCGTGGCTCCAGCCCGGTGTTACTTTGTAATATCCGTTCGTCTTCCACAGAGCCGAATGAGGGGCTTATCTCGTTCTGAATGTCCCAATGAGAAGGCACAACGAGTTCCACACCGCCAAAAGAAACCCTGAAATCGAGTACCACCGAAGGAGTGGTCATATCTGCCTGATTCAGGTTGAGCTCGCAACCGGCGAAGTTCACGTCTATCGTTCCACCCTTGAAGTCTTTGGCAGTGATCAGTTCTTTTTTGCCGCCAAAGGCCACGTTTATGTCCAGTAATCCCTCTGTATTAACTGTGGAGGTATAATTCCATTGTGGTTGGCAGCGTTCGAATTTGCGGGGGCGCAACGCGATCATGATACCGCCGATAATGAGTGCGAGGGGCCAGATGAAATGGTCGGACGGATGCCCCATGATGGTAAACTCAGGAATGAGGTTTACCGCACCTATGAAAATAAGGATCCACCAGGAATGGTTACGGAATTTGTGTTTGAAGCCTATGAACACCCCAAGTACGATGAGGACTAGAGGCCATGACAGTGTAATGTGATACCAGGAAAGTATGCCCAGTGTTTTGAGCAGGAAGAGTATGCCAAAGAAGGCAACGAGAAGTCCGAAGACGCGCCTGTTGCGCTGTTTGTGTGCGACGTAAGATTCGTAATCGCCTCCGAAAAATTGTCTGTTTCTCATGATCTTTATGTTTATGGATCAAAAGTACACTGCCATAAGAGGGTGGAGAAGTGCTAGTCGGCAGTGGGGGACGGAGTGTCGGTGAAACGAGGGAAACGGTCGGTGAACGAAGGGTGGAAAAAAGAAAAGGCCCCGGATCGGGGCCTTTTCGTATAAAAAGCGGTAAAACTTATTTTGTTTTTGCAGTAAGGTGAATCTGCTTCTTTTCCTTGATCCTTGCAGATTTGCCCTGGCGTTCGCGCAGGTAAAACAGCTTGGCACGACGTACACGGCCAGACTTGTGAAGTACGATAGACTCGATGTTTGGAGAATACAGCGGGAACAAACGTTCTACGCCAACGCCGTCAGAAATCTTACGAACGGTAAAGGTTGCGGTAAAACCGGTACCCTGACGTTTCAGAACGTCGCCCTTGAAAGACTGGATACGTTCTTTGTTACCTTCTACAATTTTATAGTTGACAGTGACGTTGTCACCGGCTTTGAATTTAGGAAATTCTTTTTTCCCGGTCATTTGTTCGTGTACAAAAGCTACTGCTTCCATTGTTATGTTATTTTTTGGGACTGCAAAGGTAATTAATAATTTCTGTTTGCAAAAAAAATTATACTTTATTCGCAAAAATAGGTAAATAAATCGGTTGGTCGGT
>CAIYJV010000208.1 GCA_903926605.1 uncultured Bacteroidota bacterium | reverse complement strand
GACCACCAGGCAGAAATACAAAAACTGATTTATAAATATCTATTTATCGGCATTTATTACACCCACAAAAGGATATTTCGGAACAGTTATCCAGTAAAAATAATACTTTTAGTACGTATATGCCAGAAGTGGCACAAAAAATTTGAAATCTTTTAGAATTCAGGCTCCGGTCAGCTTGTCTTGCACTACTATACCAATCCTTTTCTTAATGCTTCGAAAACCAATTTTATTTCACCATAGCCATAATCTTCGCCCAGCAGATCTTTCACGGGCTTTAAAGCACCACTGGCCCCGGTAGCCCGTATTGCCTGCATGATCTCATCCACCCTTTGGGCAGATACCAGTTTATTCAATGGTATTTCGCCAGCGCCTACCAGAACTGCCAAATGGCCTTCGACTGTGTTTTGAGACAGGTTGCGGGCATTGGCAATATCCTGTGCGCTCATTCCATCATGGTGCAACTGTAAAGTGACCTTTTGCGTATCGCTAAGAGCTGAGTCGTCTGCATCTTTTTTCTCCTTCGTGGTGCTTCGAGCCACCTTTTTGGCTTTGCGACCCGAATTGAGTTGCATACGCGTACCGAACCCACGCTCTGATGAAAATTGCTTTACAATATCCAGGAACACAGCCCCAAAACGGCTGATCTTGTAGTCTCCGAAGCCACTTATAGATTTCAGATCGGCCAGCGTTTGCGGTAGATAGGTGGCCATCTCTTCCAATGTATTCTCGGGCAATATCACGTAGGACGGGACATTTTGCGAGCTTGCTATGTCTTTTAATTTTCGCTTCAGCAGTTGTAGTAGTTCTTGCTCCAGACCCGGCATCAGGTCTTCTTCCTGACTTACTACTTCCTTTCGCAACACCAGTTTCAGCATCGTCTCGCCGCGCAGCAATGCCATACCCTTGGCATTCATTTTTAAGATCGGGTATTGGTCTCCTGCTGCGGATACAAATCCCGAATTCAGCATTTGCTGCACTATCCACTGCCATTCTTCCTTTTTCAGCTCCTTGCCCACTCCATAAGTCTTCAGCACGCGATGCGCCATCGGTATACGGGCTGATGCAGATCCACGCAGGAAATCAATAAGGTAACCAGCGCCATATTGTTCGCCGGTCCTTACTACCGCCGACAATAGCATCTGTCCCTCCTGGGTCATGTCTTTTTCTTCGAGCGAGCTGAGGCAGTAATCGCAACTACCACAATAACCAGGGAAAGGCTCTCCGAAATATTGCATCAGGTATTGGCGCCTGCAGGCCTGCATCTCGCAAAAATCCTGCATTTTGCGCATGCGTGCCAGGTTTTGCCTGGTCTGTTCAGCATTTCCGTCTACCTCAGCGAAACGCTTGAGCTTGAACACATCGCCCGGCGAATATAGCAAAACGGCGTCACTCCTCAATCCATCACGCCCTGCCCTACCGGTTTCCTGGTAGTAGCCCTCCACATTTCTGGGCAAGTCGTAATGTATCACAAAGCGTACGTTAGACTTGTCTATTCCCATACCAAAGGCTATGGTTGCCACCACCACCCGGTATTCATCGCGCTGAAATGCTTCCTGAACCCTGCTCCTGTCTTGCGGACTAAGCCCGGCATGATAAAAAGCCGCCGAAATACCTGCCCGCTTCAACGACTGGGATATTTCTTCGGTAGATGCGCGCGACAATGCATAAATGATACCAGAATTTTCTGGATGGCGTGCCAGATACTCCAGCACCTGAGTAACCGGATTTTTTTTGGGTATTACATAATAGTGAATATTGGGTCTGTTGAAACTGGACAAAAAGACTTTGGGGTCGTGCAACATAAGTCGCTGCACAATATCTTCCTGAGTTGCCTTGTCTGCACTGGCAGTTAGCGCCACAACAGGTATGCCGGGAAAATTTTCTTTCAGTATGGACAGACGCAGGTATTCCGGGCGAAAATCGTGGCCCCATTGGGATATACAATGAGCTTCGTCTATGGCGAAAAGTACCGGATTTAAGGACGCCACAAATTCCAGAAAGGAATTTGTGGCCGAGGG
>CAIYJV010000207.1 GCA_903926605.1 uncultured Bacteroidota bacterium | reverse complement strand
TTGATTCGGCATCAGGATTGCAATTCTCTCAGCATAAAACAAATTTTATGTACACAGCAAAAAGAAACTACGGAATTTCACCACGCACCATCGGCGGATTGATGGATGATGTATTCCAGAATGGATGGAACAGACTCAACGAAGAAATCGTTGCACTGAACGCCCCGGTAAACATTCAGGAAAACGAAACAGGCTACACCCTTCATCTCGTGGCACCTGGTCTGCGCAAAGAAGACTTCAGGATCAGTTTAGACAGGGGCATTCTGAGCCTGTCTTATGACCACAAGGACGAAAACGAAAACAAACAGGCGGGCAAGTGGATAAGAACCGAATACAAAGCCAAGTCTTTTAAAAGGAGCTTTACGCTTAGCGACGACACCGATGCCAGCAATATTGCCGCCCGGTATGCCGACGGCGTACTGACAATTAGTATTCCCAAAAAGGAAAAATCGTCCGTACAACCCAAGGACATTGTAATCTCCTAACAAGGAAATGAGTAACGAAAACGAGGTGTGGAATAAAAACTCACACCTCGTCTTCTATTTATTGATAAAGGCATTCAGCGTGTCTTCTACAGAGGCTATACAGGGTTGGTCTATGACATGCGGCAACCCGGAAATATCTGCGGTCCGGTATGCCCGGTACAATGTCTTGTTGGTGTGCATCTCAAACATTTTTTCACCGGTCTTCACATTTACTTCCAGTACATAATTGGCTGTACCACCGGCTATGAACAAGGTGTCTCCACTGAGCTCAGCAGAACCCATATACATAGAGAATGGTATCTCTGGATTGTACGCATGAAAATCGATTATTCTTTTGTTTTTTTCGTCCAGTCGGAACCAGATAACCCTTGATTGCTTTCTGGATATCCGGTCTCCATTGTCAAACATCAGCAGATAGCCATCGTTGGTCATTATAGCCGTATGCTGTTTGTAAAAGACCTGATCAGCCGTCAGAACAAAATCGGAATTTAATCCTCCCAACTTCCAAAGCACTGCACCCGTTTTACGGTCAACTTTTATCACCTGATCCGCATGCCGGAACGAGCAAATAAAATTGCTGTCGGCAGGATCAATTGACAACGAATTGATGTGCAGATAATCATGTTTCGCATCCAACTTATCATAGCTGTTGCCACGCACGCTACCGTCGTACAATTCAGGATGATCGGAGGCTACCCATTGCCACACTACCTTATCAGCTACCACTTCCTGTATTACTGGCACAGCCAATTTTACACCTGGTGCAGGATGAAACCTATCTGGTATGTTTTTTACTTCCCGCTCAATGACCGAAATAGTTACAAAATGGTCTTCACCCAGCATCAGAAAATCGTGCAGATCCACCCCTTCATTGCCTTTCTCATTCACACCTTCAAAAGGCAATGGCCCCAGCCTGCGTATTTCCCGGAATGCCGAGTCTAATACAACAGCCTTACCGGCAGCGAGCGAAATACGAGGAATATGATATACATTATGGTCGTTTACAAGATAGCTATAGAATATTTTGCCTCCAATATTCCATTGCCTGAAACAAAATGGAGAACCCAACACATTTTTCTGAAAATAAACTCTGCCGGCCTCATCCATCACCAGCAGTTGCCCATCTGTCCACCGAGAGAGTCTGTAGGGTGAAAGCAAAAAGTACCTGCGATCAGCAGAATCAGGCTTCACCACTTTATACATAAATTTTTCAGGGCCTCCGAAAAGCCTTGCGTGTTGTATATGCCGTGCCCGGATCTT
>CAIYJV010000206.1 GCA_903926605.1 uncultured Bacteroidota bacterium | reverse complement strand
GGCCCGTTTTGAGTTGCTCCAAGGCTTTGTTCTTCACCTCTTCATAGTCAAACTCAAAAGACTTAGTCGTCTTTTTCATATACTGCGTTTTTAAAGTTCCACTTATTTGTGGACTTTGACACAGTTTGTTTTACAGCCTCTTTTTTCTTCACTCCCGCTACCACATTCGCCCTTTCTGAATCAAGTTGAAAAGGTATTGGAGTTGCAAAAATCACCCGATTATTTTTTCTGAATAACCCACCAAGCGCTGTCTTTCTTTTTGGCTACTGTTCTACTTCCGGCGTTGTATCTTTGAATTCCAGTTGCAAACTGGCTAATTTGCCCAGACCCGAGTGACCCTGCCGAACACTCTTGCCTAGGAAATGAGCCGGTCAGCGAACAATAGCTGAGCTACTTTTTGCCGCTGTCGGTGTGTGCCAAAAGAATAGCGGGGTTTGTGAGGCTGGTGAGTCCCCGGAATGTCAAAATTTCCCGGAATGTACCGTTCTTCTCAATGTATCCCCTAGAAATCTTCCTTAACCTCAAAACATAATCGCTCCTTTGTTTTGGGGTGCACAAATTCAAGATAGGCGGCGTGGAGGTACATCCGCTCTGCCGCAGTACCGTAAAGATCGTCTCCAACGATTGGCGCATTCAGCCCAAGCTCATGTGCCGAGTGCATCCGCAACTGGTGGGTTCGCCCGGTGAGTGGCCAAAAATGCACTTTCGTTACGCCTCCTTTGCGCTCAATTACTTTATACCGTGTCACACTTTTCTTACCGGTTGTAAAGCACACCAACTGGCGTGGCCGGTTAAACAGGTCTGCGGTTAATGGAAGGTCTATTTCTCCCTCTCCGGGACCAATTATCTTGGACAACAACGCCGTATACCGTTTGCGAATGGTATGGTTCAGAAACTGCCTTTGTATGTGCTTGTGCACCGCCGCACTCTTGGCCACTACCAGAAGTCCTGAAGTGCCCATATCCAGCCTGTGTACTAGAAGCGGCTCCACATTCACCAGCAAGGCTACGAGTCTGGAATAAACAGATTCATGTATATCCACACCCGGCACAGAACGCAGGCCCGCCGGCTTATTTACTACCAGCAAGTGTTCATCCTCAAAAACAATTTCCAGCTTCACACTATCACCTGCGGGTAGCAACATCGGATTTTCGTCAACAGGCAATCCTTCCAGCATGTGGGCCAGAATAGGCTTGCACTTGCCAGTGCATGCCGGATAAAATTGTTTGTGTTTCCGTATGTCCGACTTTGGCGACGCGCCCCACCAGAACTCTGCCATGGCTATAGGTTCGTAGCCATGGGCAAATGCAAATTGCAACAACTTGGGGGTAGCGCATTCGCCCGCACCGGCAGGGGGAACACCGAAAACCGTAGGCGAAAAAATATCGTACAAGCTTTTACTTTTCCCGGCCTTGTTGAGAAAAGCATATTGCTGAAAAAGCTGCACCTGCAGTGCTGCCGATCTTTCTTTTCGGTCGTTTTTCAAAAACTCGATCCGGGCCTCCAGTGGCGCTAACTTTGACCGAATATCATCCAGACACAGTTTCCATTTTTCTTTAAGTACCCTGAGCCTGTGCCGGTCGTAGTGACTCTGCTTGGCCAGGTCTGCTTCTATCACGGCGTATTGCTCCACATCCAGGCTGTTCATCTGTTCATCCCGAATTTGCTTCCGCGTCTCTTTGTTGACCTTCAACTGTTTTTTGAAATCTGCCAATTCCAACTCAGACTGGGTTGAAAGTTGCGCCAGGTCTGTTTTTAGTTGGTTGTAGTTTTCGTTGCCTAAAATATTTTCAACCTCATCGTTAATAGTATCAATAATATCCTGACCCTGAAGGAAAAAACTGCTTTCAACCAACATATCAAAAACAGGGGGCACAAAATTGGGGTGGTCATTGGTTCCAGCCAGCTTGCCGGAGAATGCCGACAAATAACCCAGTTTTCCCTCCCGGTCCCGCACTACCAGAACGCCGAACATTTTTCCAACAATATACCCCTCCATATCGGCTGTAAGTCCGAAATTATGGTCGATGTCGGTTTGCGTTTCCAGAAAACGCTGCAGTGCTGCAGCAGCAATTTTTGTCAGCGGATGCGGCTCATAATAAAAAGGAAAAGTAAACCGCTCTGGTGGAGCAAACTCATTTATCACACTATCCGAAAAATAGGAGATCCTGTCTATGTCATTACTTCCCAAATATTATTCTGTTGGTTGATCTGCAAAGTAAAGCTTCTTATCCCGAATGGCGGAATTTCTGTAACAAGCTGCTGAGTCGTACATAAGAAAACGCCTAACTTCGTTGACATTTATACCTGGCGTCAAAGCACACCCAATGAGCAAGCTGCAAACTGCAATCAAGACCACCTATTTCAGTATAGCCAGCAATGCAGCAATGGCAATATTAAAAGGGCTCACCGGTTACTTTGGCAACTCCTATGCCGTGATCGCCGATGCAATAGAGTCTACCACAGATATATTTTCCTCACTGTTGGTGCTATTTGGGCTCAAGTATACGAACAGGCCTGCCGATAAGAATCATCCTTATGGACATGGTCGTGCAGAACCGCTGATCACGTTTCTTGTCGTCGGTTTTTTGATTGCTTCTGCAATTGTCATTGCGCATGAAAGTATCGTGAACATACGTACTCCACATGAGATGCCCAAAGGCTATACGCTCTTTATCCTTGGAGCCATAATCGCCTGGAAGGAGTATTCCTTTCAGCTGGTGATGAAAAGAAGTAAAGAGACCAATAGCTCATCGCTTAGGGCAGACGCCTGGCACCATAGAAGTGATGCTATAACCTCTGTTGCTGCATTTGTTGGAATTTCCGTGGCCTTAATTCTGGGCAAAGGATATGAAGCTGCCGATGACTGGGCTGCATTGTTCGCCGCTGGATTTATCCTGTACAACGCCTACCTGATCTTCAGACCCGCATTAGGGGAAATAATGGATGAACATGTGTATGACGACCTGATTGTGGAAATCAAAAAGGTTGCCGTTACAGTTGAAGGAATTGTAGACACGGAGAAGTGTTTTATCCGGAAAGCCGGTATGCAATACCATGTGGATCTGCATGCAATAGTCGAAGCAAATATTACCGTCAAGCTAGGGCACGAAATTGCACACAACCTTAAGGATACTTTGCGGAAAGAAATCCCGGAATTGGGCCATGTGCTTATACATATCGAACCTAATTAAAGATCGGCAATAAGCTTACGCACCTCTTCTTTGGTTTTACCAAGTCTTGTCTGGAGCCTACCCAAAAGCTCATCCTGTTTTCCTTCCACCAACAACAGGTCATCGTCTGTCAGCAACGCAAATTGTTGTTTAAGCTTTCCTTTTGTCTCGTTCCAATTTCCTTTCAATTCTGTCAGGTTGCTCATTGTTCTTCAGTTTAAATTATGAATTCGATGTTTGACTTATCTTACAGATGGCAGGTAGTTCCACCCGGAAGCGAACTGTTTGCCTGATCCTGATAGTTGTTGCAGGTGCTTTTTGCATCGCCGTAGTAGGCATTATCTATCGAGTGCCTGATATCTACCGATCCTGCACCAACAACGGTGGTACAAGTGCAGGTGTAGTTCTTCTTGCAGGAAGTGAACAGGCCAAAAATCAATAGTGCGGTAATACTTACAATTCGTGTTGGTTTTATAATCTTCATTTCGGTATGTGCATTAGATTTCACTGCACAAAAGTAGATGGTCTGATTGCCGCAACTATTGTACGATGTTCGAAATGAATTGCATCTTTCACACCAGACATCTGTGAATCTAAGTCATCCCCTTTAGCTGGCTTAACGATCGGCTTATTACCAGATATAGGGCACCAGGCGGTAAGAAGTGCGGCTGGCATATTCCCGGTATCCCGGCAACTCTGCCTGAAGTGTTTTGTCTTCCAGTTTGGTGCGCACCAGCAGCAGCACGATCTGTGCCAGCACAGGTATTGATGCCCAAAGCGACCCGAACATTAATGGGAAACCCAGGCTTTGAATAAAAGTACCCATGTATGCCGGATGCCTTACAAAACTATACAATCCTGTATCGCAAACCTGATGTCCCCTTTCGGTCTGAATTCGCACAACACTGGAAAAAAACCTGTTTTGTTTTTGCGCTACAAGGAAGAGGATCTGCCCGGCCACGGTTAGTACGGTGCCAATGGGAAAAAGCAAGGGTCCGGCGGCAGGCGACCAGTAATAACGGCCGGTGTCTAAACCCGCCACAATAAACATAGCCAGCGTAGCGAGAAATGAAAGACCCAGAATGACCTTGTCGAAAGATTTAGCGCCGGCTCCGGGCTTAGACCGCTCCAGCAGCAGGTCTGTGTCGGGCTTCAAAATCGTCATACTCACCACCAGCATGGCCACGCCTATAATGGTGTACCACCATCCGGGCCAGTAGTCCAGACGTCCGGCACTGATGAAAATAAGTGAAAAGAAAATGAGCGCTCCCAATACCTGCTTCACAAATAGTCCGGCTTTCATAGCAGCATATTTTATACCGCCCAAAAGTAACAAACAGGCCGGGCAAAAGCAATGATGTTTGCGTTGTAATAGCGTAACCGGCACCAAAGCAAAACTGCCGGATGATCCGGCAGTTTCACAAAAATATGTATCGGTCTTATTTGTCTTTTACACAACGCACATAAAGACCGTAGGACTTGCTGCCAGTAGCAAGTGCAACCCTTTTGGCCTGACCCACGCCGCGGTAAACCGCGGTATTGGCAACATCGCCCTCAGAGGCAGTCCACCAGTCTGTGATCTGTTCCTGATCGTAAAATGCCGCGTCGTTGTAACGGCAGCCGCCGGGTAGCGCTGAAAAACCACAAGTATCATTGCCATTGCCATCATCCTTCCAGCCTTCTTTAGACTTGAGTTTGTACCCCGCTTCATTGGTAGTACTCAGAAATTCCGTCATGGTTTTCCATTCATCGGCTGTGGGCACATGCCATCCGGCGGGAGCCAGACCACGAGTGTCTTTTACAGCAAACCAGTTGTACAGCTTTCCGTATTTCTGTCCGTATGCTGCATCGTTTTTATAATAACACCAGGCTGGTTTGCCATCAGCACCGGCCTTTATCCAGTCTTCATTTGTTTTCACTTCCTGAATAGTATCTCCATTTCTGAAAGTAACTACGTCAAGATTTTTGCTCTGCCATTCCTGGGTACCAACCTTCGCAGCAGATGCCTGTGGTGCGGCAGTAGTAGCGGCGCTCTTGTTTGCGCCATCATGGCCTGAACCGCACGCCATCATGGCAAAAGGAAGAAAGGCGAGTAAAAACTTTATTTGTTTCATTATCGTTGGTTTAACCTAAGTATTTATAAAATTCGTGTAAAATTAGTCATTCAAATCAAAAACACAAATGTAATATAAGGTTACAATTATCATTTGGTTTTATAGCATAATAAAATATAATTTTAAATAATTTTTCAGCTATACCGATTGGACTAACAGAGGCTAAAAAACGCAACCTATGGCGCAGATTCACCTATTGTCTTGTTCATAACTTTAACTTCACGCCTCCGTTCATCACAAATCCATCCAATGGGGCATAAATATCTTGAAACTGAGGGCTGGTCGTGCTTCCGGTATAGATAGAGCCAAAACGGGTTTGCCTGCTATCCAGTATGTTCTCGAAGTTGATATACAGCGAAATCTTTTTCCATGCCTTCTCTGCCATAAAACCACAAAGCCAGTAATCGCGCCCGTAGGTACCGTCGCCCAGTCGCTGGCGGCTATAGTAATACGCCTCCAGGCCTACCTTAAACTTGCCCTGCACTTCATACATCAGCACTGAGTTTGTATGGTGCCGTGGCGTGAGTGGAGTTTCAGTAATTGCTCCCTCTTCGTGCAAATGGGAATGGGTGAACGTATAGCCTAGAAACAACTGAAAGTCCCGGTACCTGATTTTAATATTTGTTTCCGTACCCAATGCATCAATGTGTCCACGTACATTCTCAAACAGGTATGTATTGGCGGCATAGGGGAAAAGCATCAATGGATCATCAAGATGGGTATAGAAAAAAAGTTGGTTTATACTGAGCCTTACTTTCTCACCGGCAATTGATGTTTTGTAGTTTACATCCCAATTACCCCCGTAGCTACGTTCCAGCTTGTTGCTGTCTGTTGATACGGGCAGCACATTTCGGTAGCTGATCCGCTCGCTTTCTTCGGTAAAAATGGAGGGAGATTTGTAACCAAGTCCGCCACCCAGGCGGGTTGACAAAGCACTGTTGACCTTATACAGGATAGACGCACGAGGCAGCAGGGCAAGTCCATACTTTGCCACATAGTCACTCCGTAGCCCTGTTTCCATAACCACGCGCTTGCTAATATCCCAGGTGTTCTGAATGAATACACCGGCAGTATTGATCTGGTAGTTACGCAATGGTGTAGCGGTAAATTTCAATTCGCTGAATGCATCTGTAAAGTAGTTGCCACCAATTACCCACTCCAGGTGTTTCCTGCGGGTGGAGTAACTTATCTCAGAAAACGTGCTGATCTGCGTGCCATCAAAGGTATAAGCAGGCATGTTGATGATGCGGTTAAAATGGTCAATACTGTTTTTTATGTCCAGCTCACCGGTGGCAAACCTATGTTTGAATTCAACCTGAGAGCTGATGCGCTGCGTCCTGTTATCTTCATAGTAAGTATGCAGGCTGTTGCGTTCCCCATTGATATAGTTTTTGTCTCCTCCCAGTCTAGTCTCAAAAGCAGTATTGATACCAAAACTTAGGTCGGTGTTGGCATTGAGATACAAAAACAACTTAGGGTTGAGTGTATAGCGGTCATATCGAGGAATAGCAGTAAAAACTGTATTGTCGGGAGCATAGGCTGCATTGGCATCATAGGCCGCATATACGGTCAGGCCAACCTTTCCGAATCGTTGTCCGTAATATCCGTTTACATCAAGCCCGCCGGCTGTGGTGCCATTCACAAGAAAGTTCAGTTCTCTGCTTGTGGTTGGCGTTTTAGATATAAGGTTTATCAGCCCCGCAATTGCCCCACCACCGTACAAAGTAGAAGAAGCACCTTTAATGATCTCCACACGTTTCAGGTCTAACGGAGGTGTCTGCAAAAGGCCTAATCCACTTGAAAACCCGGCATACAGCGGAAAACCATCTTTCAGTATCTGTGTATATCTGCCATCCATTCCCTGTATCCTGATACCCGTATTGCCCGACGTCGCCGATGTCTGCAGTGTCTGTATGCCCGTACTCTCACTCAGTACCATCCGGATATCTCCGGGTTTCATATTGCTCTTCTCGCCCAACTCGTCACCGCCAATTAACTCTATGCGGGTAGGAATATCCTGAATGGTGCGACTGCTGCGTGTGGAACTAACGACAACCTCCTCCATTTCCTCGTCCTGGTTTTCAAGATATACGACGGGTGTGTTGGAAAAGGGCAAGGGAAAACTAAGTGTATCGTACTTGTCACTATATCCCAGGGCTTTATAGTGCAGCACTTGTCTGCCATTGGGTATACCGGTAAGGGTAATCAATCCGCTGGTGTCTGCCCCATTTCCAATGGAAGTGCCTACCACAATTGCAACAGATCCAATAACGGGTTCTTTTGTCTTCATATCCCTGACATTCACTGTGAAGGCGTTCTGCGCCATGCTCAGCGAAGAAAGGAATGTAAGTAGGAGTGCGATATATAGTCTCATGTGCATTTTTATGAAAAGCAATTAGCTCTGCTGACAAACAAAACAATTGCTATTACAAAATTGAGTTTCAGCAATCACTCACCAATTTATTTTGAAGACAATCGGGTTTTGATACGTCCCCAAATGCAATATTGAAGCTATTTTTACAGAAGTAGAAAGTTGAAAAGCAAAAAAATTGCCAAAAAACCGCAGCTATGTCAAAAGACGACCAAACCAAAGCCTTCTTATCACAATATGCTGATGAAGTCGCTGCACGCGCACAAAGTTTGCGGGAAATTATTTTTGCCAGTCTTCCCGATGTGATTGAACAATTAGACTTAAAAGCTAAAATGGTCGGCTATTGCTACGGACAGAAATATTCAGAACTGATCTGTGTGATCATTCCGTCTAAAAAAGGACTTAAGCTTGGATTTAACAGGGGTGTCAGCCTGTCCGATACAAATGGCCTGCTACAGGGTACAGGCAAAATCTCCCGGTACGTGGATATAAAATCGCAAGATCAGATCAACTCACCAGACTTGAAAGCGTTACTTACTCAAGCATTACTATTGTACCGGGAAGTGGCTGCTACAAAAAAAATAAAAAAGTGAACGCAGATCCGTTCAGCCAATGCAGGCAAAAAAACTACTGGTAAATGGCATTTTTACAATTTTAGAAACCCAAAAGGGCGATCAATCACACACCAAAAAATAATTGCAAAGTGTAAATCCATATGGCAACTTTTGACTGCTGGTGTTCATTAATGCCGTAACTTGAATTTCAAATCTGGCACATGCAATTTTATATCGAAACTGAGCGGCTCATCCTCAGAGACTTGCTTCAGTCTGACGACGAGGGTATGTTTGCACTCGACTCCGACCCCGAGGTACACCTGTATTTAGGAAACAATCCCGTGCAGACCATCGAACAGAGCAGAAAAGTAATAAGCATCATAAGAGACCAGTATGTGGCAAACGGAATAGGCAGATGGGCTGTAATTGAAAAAAGTACAGGCCGGTTTATGGGCTGGGCTGGGCTGAAACTGGTGACCGAAACAACCAATGGGCATACCCACTTTCTTGATCTGGGCTATAGATTCATCAGGCGTTATTGGGGCAATGGCTACGCAAAAGAATCTGCTACAGCATCGGCGGCATACGCCTGGAATGTGCTGAACGCTAGTCAGCTGTTTGGTATGGCCGATGTGCAAAACATTGCATCCAGAAAAGTACTGGAGCATACCGGACTTCGGTATCAGGAAGTGTTTTACTGGAATGGCATTGAAACCGCGTGGTATCGCATGGAGCGACCCGCCGATCTCCGCTTGTAGTGAGGGGTGAAAACCAAGAACAACACCGACGTATGAAATCAACAAACTCCGATGACTTTGACATCACAAACCACGGCAATATCTCTTCCGCCTTTATAGCGCACGGTGTACAAACTTTCTCCCAGGCTATGGCATTTGTACGCACCTTGCCGTATGGCAGGAACAAAAACAAAGACGACCTGAAAACCGTATTTGCAGATGGTTTTGGTACGTGCAGTACCAAGCATGCTTTACTGAAACAACTGGCTGCAGAAAACCATGCTGACTTTGTAACGCTAAAACTGGGGGTATATAAAATGAATAAAAAAAACACTCCGGCTGTAGCAGCCACACTGGAAAAATATGGTCTGGACCATATACCCGAAGCGCACAACTATCTGGAAGTGGCTGGCAAATTAGTTGATTGCACTGGGCTGGGTTCGGGCGCAGGGAATTTTGTGCCAGACCTGATCTCTGAGATAACAATTGAACCCAGCCAGATCACCGGTTTTAAAGTTGCCTACCACAAAAACATACTTGAAAGTTGGCTACGGGAAAACAACAATAAATACACTACTGCAGAAATCTGGACCATACGGGAAGAATGCATAGCGGCACTCCAGACAGCACATGGTGCAAAGCGTTTATTGAGTAGTTTCAATATTTAATAAAAGTGTTTTATACGAGAGTGAGATGTTGACCAATTTTTACTATTTTTGAAAAGCCAAATATACATTTTGCTAAAATGTAACTATATATAAAATTACACACCTATTTTAACGTTATAACTTCATGAAGTTTACTATTGGTCGGGACAAGATCCTGCTTATTCTTACCATACTTTTTGTCCTAGCCGCTATTTACACTGGGTACCGCCACAATCCCTACGATCCTGTTGATGGTGTAGGAGACGACCCGTATTATTTGGGCGAAGCTTATTATCTGGCAAAAAATGGTTTCTATTTGAGCCTTTGTCAGTGCACCTCTTTTTTGTACACGCTGCTCATATATTTGTTTTCAAAAATTTTCTTCTGCAACATTGTCATGGCTGCCCGCATCTTGTCGGTGGTATCGTTTTTAGGTTGTTGTTTTTTGGTGTATTTGCCCCTGCAATTTGTGAAAGAAATAAAGAACTGGCACAAGGCATTGACAATAGTATTTTTCTGCACCATTTCAAGAAATCTCATTTTCAGGTGCTTGCCAGATTTTACCGGCATGTTTTTTTTTCTGGCTGCATTTTACTTTGTCCTGAAATCCAACAACCTTAGAAATGCCGCACTGGCCGGCGCTTTGCTTTTTCTTGAGTTTTGCTGCAAACCTGTTGCCGTATTTTTTGTCCCGGCATTCGGTATATTGATGTTAATCCTTGCCTACCAGCAACGCATGCGCTGGTTTGGTCTGCCAAACGCTGCTGTATTGGCCTTGTCGTTTTCGCTTTTTTTCGCTTTGTATCACTTGCCCGGATACAAAATGTACCATAAACTGATGTTGGAAGACAAATTCCATTATTACAGCGGACCAAAACGGATAGAGATGACACCTGGCCGTAGAGAGATTGAAGTTTACTATCTCACAATACCCAATCGGCATGCCAATATTTTTACCCTATCGGCAGGGGAGGTGGACAGTTTTGAAAAAAGCCATCCCAACGTAAATCTGGACCTTGGCTATTTGGAGTTCGTAAAAAAATATCCCGGAATGGTCATCAACACCGACCTTAAAAAAATGTTCGTAGACCTCCCTTATGCTATCCAGGGTGGTTTCTTCTACTCCAAATGGACCGTGGTAAACAAATGGGTTCACTCTTACCCTATTATCTGGGGTTTATCAGCCGTACTGTTTTTTATCATGCTTTTTGGGGAACGAAAGTTTATTGTGTCGAACGCTGTTTTCCTATTGACCCCCTTTTTGTTTGAGCTTTTTTTAGCGCTTTATTCGTTGGGGCATTTCGAGGGCAATTGGATATTGCTGGGTATGCCATTCCTTGCGCTACCAATAATTGTGTTGTTGTGCCGGCGCATCAATATTTACCTCATTTTCCTATTGCAATTTTTGTTGTTTATTGTCTGATTCCTACCTTCAGATCATTACCAGGGCTATCATAATATTATTTTTGCAACTATCCACATTTGTATGCCCAGTACCAAACTACCCCTAACTGTGGGCGAAAAATCTGAGCTAAGGAAACACAAAGTGAAACTTGCTGACATTCACCGCTATACGGCCACCGATCTGGAGGTACTGCTCGGCGCATCGCCAACACGTGCCAGAACTATAAGCGCTCTGGCAGAATTTCAAACTGTGCCATCGGTAGGTATACGTTTTGCTGAAGACCTTGTTTTCATGGGCTTCTACTCGATTGACGAATTAAAAGGGAAGAACGGAGCCGAACTGACCGATGCCTTTGAGCGCAAGAAGGGGTATTGGATTGACCCGTGCGTAGAAGACCAGTTCAGACTGGTGGTTTATTATGCCGACACGAGAGATGCTGAAAAATCATGGTGGCATTTTACAGCTGAGCGGAAACAGTTCAGAGCCCTGCACGGGTATCCGACAGCCAGACCGCTTACCCCCTGGTACGAAACACTCGGCTATACCACCGGGAGTCAATAAAGAAAATGTAATCGAATATTATAGACGGTTGCACCTGACCTACAAACACCTGGCCGATTTCTTCTTCTTGCCAACAGTGTTTTTAGTTTCAGCTTTTGCTATATAATCCAGTGCCGCGGGCACTTTGCATGCTGTATCGCCCATATCTACCGTAACCTTACCCACCGCGGTCGCCGTTTGTTTGGCCAGAGCGTTCAGGTCTTTTACATAGGTCCCCACAGAAATCACAAATCCGTTCATGGTTTGCTTGGTTCGGTTACTGCTTTGGTGAATTGTTTTTTCTACGATTTTCAACAGAGCACTCAATTGTTTCAAATCCAATTCCGTATCGGACTTAATGGCAACAATATTGGCCAGCGTAGCCCATCCCGCACTGGCTATCCCATCTTCCTTAGATTTCACCCATTCCAGTGCCTTTACCATGCCGTGGCTGCTCTCCGCCGCCACCCATGCCACTGTATATTCCCGCAGCGACGGACAATTTGCCCCTGCCGCCCAATGCTCCAGATCTGCTGCCGTCATCTTTTCGGGCTCGGCTATCAGCCCCGCAAGGTAACGGGCATCATAAATGCCACTGTCGTACAGTTTCATCGCCAACTCGTGCCCGCTCTTCACCTTTTTGGCTATCTTCTTCAGCTCTTCAACCTTTACACCGTAAAGTGGTTCCACAATATCATGTTTCAGCAGTACTTTTTTTATAGAGTCGAGGCCCAAAGCTTTTAGCTGTACTAGAATCTCTTCTGATGTCATAGCGGTGAGTAATTTTCTGTTG
>CAIYJV010000205.1 GCA_903926605.1 uncultured Bacteroidota bacterium | reverse complement strand
CCGCCACGAATCGGAACTTTCCAGCCCGATTCAGCCCGATGACAATTCAGACCTCTCTGCAGCTATGTCGCGTTCAGAATCAAGGAGACAGAAAAACAACGATTATATCATAATTTCTCCATTCCAGAATTTCGACACAAGCAATGATATGATTTTCGTAAAAGGTGGAAAATACTATATGGGCGAAAGTAAGGGTAGTATTGAAAAACAACCGACCCATGCAGCGATCCTAAACAATTTCTATATCTCAAGATACGAAGTAACCGTGGGCCAGTTCCGGAAATTTGTAAACGCAACCGGCTACAGAACCACGGCGGAACAGGAAAAATCCAGTTTTGTACTTTATGCTATAAATGATTCAATCGGAGAAAAATATCTAAAAAGAAAGTCTGGCATAAACTGGGAGTGCGATATCTACGGCAAGCTTCGCGAACCTGATCAGGAAAACGAACCTGTTTTGCATATTTCCTGGTATGATGCTCAAAAATATAGTGAATGGCTGAGCAAAGTCTCGGGTAAAAAATACAGACTGCCCACAGAGGCGGAATGGGAGTATGCCGCCCGCGGCGGAATGAACAACCCGGCAGTAACAGACACCACAATAGACTCTACAACTGCAAACCATCTGGATTCACTGAATCTGCTGGGGATGCAGAACTGGGATGGAACGAATTGGGAATGGTGTGCCGATTGGTACGAGATCACTTATTACGACCATGCCAAGTTGTACTATCCCGACGGACCACCTATAGGAAATATGAGGGTATTGCGCGGTGGAAACCCGAAAAAATGTAAGGGCAAAAGCCTATATACTTGCAGATACTGCAATTACCCCGAATATTCAGGGTGTTTTATCGGATTCCGCCTGGCGAAATCAGAATAAAAATCATTCGGAAGGCTTTTTCCATTTCAGCGTAAGCAGCATGTGTTCAATATCACGCATAATGAAATCGGACGCAGGTTTCAGGGAATCTGCATTGGGTGTCACGTCAAAATAAAGAGCGCCTCTTAGGAAATTGTGCATTGTATCTGTGGCCGTAAACTGATAACGGGTCGCCACATTGCCGCCAATAGTATAAATAAGGCAGTCAGTACCATCGCTGGTTACAAACTCAGAATGATCTATAAATGCGGCCTTTTCGTGATGAAAAAATGACATTTCGTAGGCCTCGGCATTAAGCTTATCCAGTGGTTGGGCCTTTGTAATACTTTTGTAAGTCATGTTGATGATGCCGCTGAGATCCGGAAACAAAACATTTATCCAGTATTCGGATTCCGGGTCCCTGGCTGTGTATGTCACAGTATCTCTAACCACATTGGCGTATGCAGGATATTCAAACGTAAACGGATAACCGGGCTCGTTGAACACCCTATATGCATGGCTGGCAGGCGTGTCGAGCTTGTAATAGCCCGGCGGCTTGGGAGTAAAAATCGTGGGTCTGCAACCCGTAGCAAGTGCAATAATGGCAAGTGTGATCACACTGTTTCGCATCGGGTCAAAACTAAGGAAGTTTCCCGAAATTCACCACCACCCGATTTGTTTGAGGTCCAAAACGTAAATTTGCCGGCACATCGCAGAATTGCGCTATTCGCCCACACACCACAGATGAGCCTACCCGCGACACATAAGTATAAAACCATTTCATCTCCGGGAACCGGGGATTTTCGAGACAGGGGCAGCAAATTCCTTGCTTTTGCTTGGCCGGTGGCCACTATCAGTGATGTAAAAGTGCACCTGGCCGGTTTAAAAAAAGAACATCCAAAGGCAGTGCATCATTGCTACGCATACCGGTTAGGACATACAGGGGTAAATTTTCGCGCAAACGACGACGGAGAGCCATCTGGCAGCGCAGGGAAACCAATTCTGGGTCAGATAGACAGCCAGGGGCTTACCAATGTACTGGTGGTGGTGGTACGCTATTTTGGCGGCACGCTGCTGGGCATACCCGGTTTGATCAATGCCTACCGAACGGCAACTCTGGCCGCTTTGGACCCCCTGTCTGTGACTGAAAAAAATGTAGAGATCGGCTATCACCTCAGCTTCGACTACCCCGTGATGGGCGAAGTACTTTATCAGTTAAAACAAAACCATTGTACGATCACTGCACAGGAGCAGGGCCTTTTTTGCCAGGTAACTGCCGGCATTCCGGTTCAGAATCTGGAGCACACTGTAGCGAGGCTGGGCGAAATAAAAAATCTGACCCTGGAAAAAGTTGCACAAGACGCCTAAATCAGCACTTTTGGTACTTCCAGTTTCTACCCTTGCCTTCAGCTATCCATTCCAATGCCTGGGTCATTCTCTTCTCCCTGGTCGGTTCGGTCTTTGCCTCCTCAAACCACTGAATATATTCTTTTTTATGACTGTAGCTGAACGCATCAAATGCCTTTTGGGCCGCCTTGTTTGTCTTTAGCACCTTTTGAAAATAGTCTGGGACCGCCAATTCTTTTTTATCCTGCTCCGTCGGTTTGGGCTTTTTGGGCACCTTAATATCGTCTTCGTTGAGCCGCATCGCAATCTTCAGGTATTTTTTTAAAATCCTATCTGCTGGCAGGTCTTTCAAACTTTTTAAGCTACCCAGATTGCCCATCACCGACTTATCGGTGGTTTCCAGTATTTTGTCATCGTCCTGGATCAGGGCACCTTTCCAGAAACCAAATGCACAATGCTGTTTAAACGCAGCCATATTGCACATGATGGCACCGTGGTACATAAATACAGGAAAGCTCCATTTCCATGTCTCCTCTACATCCGGACAGGTATCGTGCACCAGCGCGCGCAAATGCTCCAGTATCGGTTTTGCGTATTCAGGTGCGTTTGCAAGATATGCATCAACCCTGGCGTCTTTTCTGCCCATAAATTTTGATTTTGGGTTCAAATCTAACGAAACGGGCAATACCACCCAAGCAAAGGCCAGCATTAGTTTCGCAACAAAAATATTATATGTTCTTACGATATTGTTATTGAGTCCCTCAAGAAGCAATTACAAATAAAAGGAGCAACCTACTCCCACATTTTTAGATTATCTTGCGACCGCTGAGGATACACGTAAAATTAGGCCTATGGAACCGTATATGTCACTGAAAATACTGATAGTAGCCGAGGAACCGCGGTATTATACGTCCATAAAAAAATACCTGGCGCAGTTTGACTTCATTGTTGAGATATCGCCATCGGTAAAAGACACATTAGACCAACTGGGTAAGGATGAATTTGGCTTGTTGATGATAGACGTGGATCTTAAGGAAATGAATGGTTTTGAATTGGCCGCACTCGTCAAGGATAAAGAGGTATCCCGCGATCTGCCTATTATATTCCTTACAGACAAGCAAGAGTCCAAAGACAATATTGTAGCCGGTCTGCAGATAGGCGGAGTAGATTTTCTGGTCAAGCCATTCGACATCATCGTGCTCATGCTGAAGGTGCGCAACTACCTTAATTTTTCTTACGCGGTAAAAATGCTGGTGAAGAACAACTCTGAACTTTCCCGGCTGAACAAACTGCTGGAAGAAAATATCAGTTATTCCAACGGACTCAATACGCTGCTGACCAAGGAAAAACAAAGGTCAGACGATTTGTTGCTGAACATTCTTCCCGCCGAAGTAGCGGAGGAACTGAAAGACAAAGGCAGTGCCGCAGCCAAACATTTTACCGACGTGACCGTTTTGTTTACTGACTTTGTGGGTTTTACAAAGGCCGGCGAGCAGTTTTCGCCGCAGGAACTTGTAAATGAGCTCGATACCTGCTTCAAGGCTTTCGACGAGATCATAAGCCATCATGGAGTAGAGAAAATAAAGACCATCGGCGACTCCTATATGGCCGTGTCTGGCCTGCCTGCGCCCAACGAAAACCATGTAGAACAAATAGTACACTCGGCCATTGCCATTCTTGACTTCATGAAGAAAAGAAAGGAAAAAATAGGCGATAAAACATTCGAGGTGCGAATAGGCATTCATAGCGGCAATGTTGTGGCAGGGATAGTGGGCTTGAAAAAATTTGCTTACGATATCTGGGGCGACACTGTGAACACGGCCGCCCGTATCGAACAACATGGCGAACCCAACCGGATCAATATTTCTGAATCTACCTACAACCTTCTGAATGGCAAATTCAGGTATACCTACCGCGGAGAAATTATGGCCAAGAACAAGGGG
>CAIYJV010000204.1 GCA_903926605.1 uncultured Bacteroidota bacterium | reverse complement strand
TCATAAGCAGATAACTTTCAACCTGTTGCAAGGTATCCAGAATTACACCTACACCGATGAGCATGGACGTACCACCGTAGAACGAAGCGAAACCGCTGGTAATGCCCAGCAACTGAGCCACACCCGGAAGTACACCAGCCAGCGCCAGGAAAAACGCACCTGGCAGTGTAATGCGATCCATAATGGTAGCTATGTAATGAGCAGTAGGCTCACCTGGTTTTACACCTGGAATAAAACTGTTGTTGCGTTTCAGATTTTCAGCCATTTCAGTCGGGTTGAAAATAAGCGCAGTGTAAAAGTAAGTGAATGCTATTACCATTATGGCATAAAACAGGTTGTACCACAATGAACGCGGATCAGACAAACTGCTCAGGATACCTACGGCTTTCTCGCTGGAAGTCAATCCTGTAAGCACACCCGGAATGAACATCATCGCCTGGGCGAAGATGATAGGCATTACGCCTGCTGAGTTAACCTTCAGCGGAATGAAGTCACGTGCACCTGTAGCTTCTTTTGCAGCATTGGTACTACCAATGATACGGCGGGCATAGTTGAGCGGAATTTTACGAACACCCTGTGTAAGAAGAATAAGACCAATGATAACCGCCACAAATATGGCCATTTCAATAAGGAACTGAAACAAACCTCCAACACCCGGGCTGGCATTTTTGAATGCGAACTCCTGAACAATAGAGTGTGGGAAACGTGCCAGGATACCTACCATGATGATCAGCGAAGTACCATTGCCAATGCCGCGGTCCGTGATTTTTTCACCCATCCACATAACAAACAAAGTACCGGCGGTGAGAACGATCATTGTAGTTAGCACGAACATGAACGGACTGAAGTCCGGAACCATGGCACCTGCAAACTTAGAACGGAAATAGGCCACATAACCAAAAGCCTGCGCAGCAGCTACCGCTACCGTAATATAACGTGTGTACTGGTTGATCTTGCGACGACCGCTGTCTTCCTTCTGCAATTTTGATACCTGAGGTATGATGATACCCGCAAGCTGCATAAAGATAGAAGCAGAGATATAGGGCATAACACCCAATGCAAAAATAGACGCCCTGCTAAAGGCGCCACCCGCAAACATATTCAGTAAGCCAAGAATACCACCATTACTGTCCGCCTCGTGCAGTACCCTGGAATTCGGGTCAATGCCGGGAATAGTAATATAACAACCGGCCCTGTAAATAAAAACCAGTACTATCGTATAGATGATCCTGTTGCGCAGTTCTTCTATACTCCATATATTCTTTAGCTTATCAATTAATTTCTTCACAGCAAAGTTGTTAGTCTTAAAACGAAATGCGAATAAACGATAAAAGACGCATTTCTCCAAAAAAGCGCCTTAATATCCTAAATCATCTCCAGCGTAGAACCAGCAGCCGCGATAGCTTCTTTAGCCTTAGCACTTGCTGCGTTTACCTTGATATTGATTTTAGATTTTATTTCGCCCTTACCAAGGATCTTTACAAGATCGGTCCTGTTTACCAGGCCGTTGATGTAAAGTACCTCTGGTGTAAATTCAGGCAGGTTGTATTTTTCAACGAGGAAATCGATCTGCTCGAGATTGAATATCTTGTAAGTAACGCGGAACGGATTTTTGAAACCACGTTTTGGCATACGACGCTGAATAGGCATCTGACCACCTTCATGGCCTCTCTTAGACTGGTAGCCGGTATCTGCCTGCTGACCTTTGTTACCCCTTGTAGCTGTGCCACCATGACCACTACCTTCGCCGCGGCCTATTCTTTTTGGTTTTTTAACCGCACCCTGTGCTGGTTTGAGATTGTGTAATTGCATTTTTACAATTTTTGGACTTGCGCGGAAATGTGTAACCGCTCGCAAAATCAGTTAACTAAATTATTTTACTTCTTCCACCTTTACAAGATGGTGTACGGCTTTTACCATACCCAGGATCTGGGGGGTAGCTTCCACTTCCACACTGTATAGCATCCTGCGAAGACCCAACGCCTTGAGCGTCCTTTTCTGGCGCTCCATACGGTCAATGCCGCTTTTTACCTGTGTTATTCTGATTTTAGACATAAACTAAGTTTCAAAAAAAATGATAAATCTTGTTGCTGTGCTTTCAACGATTATCCGTTGAACACTTTCTTAAGGTTTACATTGCGCTGCTTAGCCACCTGAACCGGTTCGCGAAGCATACCCAATGCACTGAAGGTTGCTTTAACCACGTTGTGTGGATTGGCAGAACCCAGTGACTTGGACAGAATGTCTGTGATACCGGCAGATTCAAGCACGGCACGCATACTACCTCCAGCGATTACTCCGGTACCATGTGCGGCCGGACGAATCATAACTTTTGCAGCGCCTTCTTTCGCGAACTGCTCGTGAGGAATAGTACCATGCATAACCGGAACCTTGATGAGGTTTTTCTTAGCATCATCAATACCCTTGGTGATGGCTTCCTGAACTTCCTTGGCTTTACCAAGTCCGTGACCAACCACGCCATTGCCGTTACCAACGACTACCAGGGCCGAAAAACTGAATGCCCTACCACCCTTGGTTGTTTTTACCACGCGGTTGATAGCCACTACCTTTTCCTTCAGGTCGAGGTCTCCGCCTTTTACCTTGTTAAAATTTGTCTTCGCCATGTTTTCTTTATTTATCCCGCCACGGCGGGATGCAATTTTTTATGTTACCGACCCGGCCTCTCTACCGGGCAGCTAATTAGAATTTCAGTCCACCTTCGCGGGCGCCATCAGCAACCGCCTTTACACGTCCGTGATAAAGATAACCTCCGCGATCAAATACGCAGGTTTCAATACCCAGTTCTTTTGCTTTCGACGCCAGCAACTTACCTACTAATGCAGATATCTCTACTTTAGTGCCGGTTGCAGCAGCCAAATCTTTCTGGCGGGAATTAACAGCTACTGTTGTAGTGCCATTCTCGTCATTTATCAACTGTGCGTAGATGTCCTTGTTGCTGCGATATACAGACAACCTTGGTTTCGCCGCTGTGCCGCTTACCTTGCGGCGGATGCGCCAGCGCAATTTTTGACGACGTATTACTTTTGGATCTTGTCCCATTTTATTTTTGTTTTACGGGCTCTCCACATTGTGAAGGCTACCGGTGATTTTTATTTATGAATCAGCTTATTTACCAGCCGACTTACCTGCTTTACGACGAACAATTTCATCAGAGTATTTAACACCCTTGCCTTTGTACGGTTCTGGCTTACGAAGTCCGCGGAGTTTCGCAGCTACCTGACCCAGCAACTGACGGTCGGCAGACTCCAGAATAATTCTTGGGTTCTGACCTTTTTCAGCAGTAGCAGATGGCTTTACTTCTTTAGGTACTTCGAAAATGATATTGTGCGAAAAACCAAGCGCCAGGTCAATGATCTGACCTGTTGCTGTAGCACGATAACCCACACCTACCAGTTCCAGTTCTCTTTTGAATCCGGTAGATACGCCTGTTACCATGTTTGCGATCAACGCACGGTACAAACCATGAAGCGCACGATGGCGTATCTGGTCGGTAGGACGTGTCACATCGATAATATCGCCAGTGATCGTAACTTTAATATCACGGTCAATAGCTTGTTTCAATTCGCCCATCGGGCCTTTCACGATAATTTCGTTTGCCGGTGTTACTGTAGCAGTAACTCCCTTCAGAAGCGTAACTGGTTTTTTACCTATACGAGACATAATTTAGATTTTATTTGTTGTTTCCGGAGGTGTTCAGTGACCGTATAGCACACTTAAATTGTCGACCGGAACCGTTTTGATTAATAAATGTTACACATTACTTCGCCACCTACATTCTGAGTCCGGGCTTCTTTATCGGTCATAACCCCTTTCGAAGTAGACACGATAGCGATACCGAGACCATTCTGAACCCTGGAAATCTCGTTGGGTTTGGCGTATTGACGAAGACCGGGCCTGCTCACCCTTTCCAGAGACCGTATGGCGGGCTCCTTGGTTTGCGGGTCGTACTTAAGCGCTATCTTGATAATACCCTGCTTAGTGTCTTCTTCGAACTTGTACTTGAGGATGTAACCTTTTTCGTACAAAATTTCGGTGATACGCTTCTTCACGTTAGACGCGGGAATCTCCACGATACGATGACGTGCCATTTGTGCATTACGGACACGGGTGAGGAAGTCTGCTATCGGATCTGTTACCATTATGTGTATTGAGTTTTAAAAATTAAACATTGTTACGAGTATCAGAATAATGATTCTGACTTTGAAACTAATTTACCGCCACAGACTACCAGCTTGCCTTGGTAACTCCGGGTATTTTGCCATCCAGCGCCATATCGCGGAACACGTTGCGGCAGATGCCGAAGTGACGCATATATCCCCTTGGGCGACCGGTGAGTTGACAACGGTTGCGAAGACGTACTGCTGAAGAATTACGGGGCAATTTGTCGAGTCCGGCTAAGTCACCTGCTTTTTTCAGTTCAGCACGCTTTGCCGCAAACTTCGCCACCATTGCTTCACGTTTACGCTGGCGGGCCTTGATTGATTCTTTTGCCATAATTATTTATTGGTATTGACCTATGTTTTTATTTTGATGCTCCAGTTTTCACCATGTTGGTAAATGGCATACCCATTTCTTTCAAAAGCTCGTAAGCCTCTTCGTTGGTACGGGCAGTAGTCACGAAAGTGATATCCATACCGCTTATCCTGGCGATCTTGTCGATGTTGATCTCAGGGAAGATGATCTGCTCGTTGATACCCATAGTGTAATTACCACGGCCATCGAATGATTTTTCACCAATACCCTTGAAGTCACGAACGCGTGGCAGGGATACAGAAATAAAGCGATCCAGGAATTCGAACATCTTTACATTGCGCAGCGTAACGCGGCAACCAATGGGCATGTTCTTACGCAGCTTGAAATTCGAAATATCTTTCTTGGACATAGTGGCGATAGCCTTCTGACCGCTAATGGTAGTCATTTCGTTTACAGCCTCGTCGATCAGCTTCTTGTCAGATGTAGAGCCTTTTACGCCCTGGTTCAGACATATCTTCACCAGACGTGGACACTGCATAACTGTCTTATACCCGAATTTCTTCATCAACGCGGGTACTACTTCATCCTTGTATTTTTTATGAAGTCTCGGAGAATATACTGTTGTTTCCATTATTTAATTACCTCCCCTGATTTTTTAGAAATACGAACAAAACCGCTTTCCTTACGCTCGCGTTTAATACGGGCCGGAGCCTTGGCCTTTGCGTCCCACAACATTACGTTAGAGATGGCAATGGGGGCCTCTTCGGTCACAATACCACCCTGCGGGTTCTGCGCATTGGGCTTCAGGTGCTTGGTCACCTTGTTTACGTCCTCGATCAGCACGCGTCCTTCCGACGGGTACACAGCCAATACCTGGCGTGGCTTGCTACGGTCCTTGTCATCGCCGGCAATAACAACTACGTTGTCGCCTTTCTTGATATTGAACTTTGGTTGAAATCTCTTTTTCACAATACTTATGAATTAGGTTGACCCATTTACAGATTTTCGGGCTGCAAAGGTACAACAATTTTACAATACTTCTGGTGCGAGGGAAACTATTTTCATATATCCCTTATCGCGCAATTCTCTGGCCACCGGGCCGAAGATACGGGTACCCCGTGGTTCGTCGGAGTTGTTGAGCAATACTACGGCATTGTCGTCGAAGCTGATATAGGAACCATCTTTACGGCGCAGCTTGTTCTTGGTGCGAACGATAACCGCTTTTGACACGGTACCTTTTTTCACACCGCCACCTGCGATCGCGTCCTTTACAGTTACGACTATCTTGTCGCCAATTGCAGCGTAGTCTTGTCCAGAATTGCCCAACACGCGGATACACAATACTTCTTTAGCACCGCTGTTGTCGGCTACATTGAGCCGGGATTCTTGTTGTATCATCTTAAAATGTTACTTAGCTTTTTCAATAATTTCTACCAGGCGCCAGCGTTTGGTTTTACTCAACGGGCGTGTTTCCATGATGCGTACAATATCGCCGATACCGGCTGCGTTGCTTTCGTCATGAGCATGGAAACTCGATGACTTCTTAAGGAATTTTCCGTAAATCGGGTGTTTTACTTTACGTTCCACAGAAACAGTTATGGTCTTAGCCATTTTGTTGCTGCTTACTATCCCGATTCGGGTTTTCCTGCTTTTTCTTTCCGTATTTTCAGTCGTCATAATTGACATCTATGATTTTAAAAACCTAATTCTCTTTTACGTTGTTCAGTTTTTAAACGCGCAATCTGCCTGCGTTGTTCCTTGATGGACAGCGGATTCTCGATCGGATTCACCGCATGACTGAACTTTGTCCTCTTCAGGCGTACTTCTTCGGCAACGATCAGTGAAGTCAGCGCTTCATTGTCCATTGAACGGTAGTCGTCAGCCTTTTTGTTAGTTTTTGTTGCCATTGTATTGGTTTTTGTAACTTCTGTCATTTAGGCGGTTGCCCGCTGGGACAATTACTACAAATTGTTTGTCTATTGTTGTCGACTACGCACCAGCGTAATCGTGTCTTACTACGAATTTGGTACGGATAGGCAGTTTCTGTGCTGCGAGTTCCAGCGCTTCCTGAGCGATCTGCTGAGAAACACCGTCGATCTCGAACATGATCAGTCCTGGTTTCACTACCGCTGCCCAAAACTCCAGGTTACCCTTACCCTTACCCATACGCACTTCTGCTGGCTTGCGGGTGATTGGTTTGTCTGGGAAGATCCTGATCCACACATTACCTTCACGTTTCATGTGGCGGGTCAGTGCCTGACGGGCTGCTTCAATCTGACGGTTGGTGATCCACTTGGGCTCCATTGCCTTCAATCCGAACGAACCGAATGCACACATAGCTCCACGCTGAGCATTGCCCTTGATTCTACCTTTATGCGCCTTCCTGTGTTTGGTCTTTTTTGGTTGTAACATTGTTACAAAAATTTATTGCTTGAGTTCAAAATAGTATTACTTACGTCCGCCACCACGGTTACCACCACCGGTGCCGCCTTTGCGCTCTCCGGCTCCTGTACCGCGGCCACCGCCACGACGATCACCTTCTCCGCCTCCGCGACGATCTCCGCGCTCACGGCCACCGTCAAATCCACGACCACCAGCTCCTTCAAAACCACCTACGGGCCTGTTGCCGCGGTTGTCTGAGTTTGCAGAGAAGTTAGGGTTAAGATCACGCTTGCCCAGTACTTCACCCTTACAGATCCATACTTTCAGACCAATCTTTCCATATACGGTCATTGCATATACTGATGCATAGTCAATGTCCATACGGTAAGTGTGCAATGGTGTGCGACCCTGTTTGAATTCTTCCGAACGAGCGATTTCCGCACCGTTCAGACTGCCACCGGCTTTGATCTTGATACCTTCTGCTCCCATTCTCATGGCAGTAGAAATGGCCATCTTGATCGCCCTTTTATAGCTCACACGACCTTCGATCTGGCGGCAGATAGATTCACCTACGATCACCGCATCCAGTTCAGGACGACGGATTTCCATGATGTTGATCTGCACGTC
>CAIYJV010000203.1 GCA_903926605.1 uncultured Bacteroidota bacterium | reverse complement strand
CTGCAAAATCACTTTCAAACCTGTACCAGATCCAGAAGAAACATACATGATACCGTTATACATCTGGATATTACGCGTATTGGTAGCTGTAGAAGAAATGGTAGACGGGGTATTCATATATACGATTCCGGTATTTCCACCGGTTGCGAAATAGTCAGAACCCATTGCCACCGCTCCCCTCATATTATTGGTGTTAAACACATTTTGTGCATAAGCCCATGAATAAACTGCATTAGAACTAACAGTGGCTACAACCCTGTTTACGGTAGTAGAAGCAGAGGACGCGACACCTGTTGTTCCGGCTGCGGCATTGTAGCCTGCAAGAACAAGGCGATCGCGCTCCGCAGAAAGTGAAAGGAATCCTTCCGAACCGGCGCTACCACTAATCGTGATCTGCTGACTGCCGGTGGTTGGAAGTGACTGAGTGCTAACCAGGGTACCGGACGTGCTATATTGCAACAAATTGATACCTGTAGCCACGCTGGTATTGCCTGCAGCTTGCTCCACCACAACGTTTCCAGCTGCATATGGAGTAACCACACTCAGGTTCACTGTAGCCGATGCCGAGCCGCAGGAATTAGTTACTGTATATGAAACCGTTGCAGATCCTCCGCCCACACCTGTAACCACACCAGAAGCACTTATTGTAGCTACTGAGGTATTGGAAATACTCCAGACACCCGATCCAGTAGCGTCACTCAAAGTAGTTGTCTGACCCACACTTGTAGTGGCTGTTCCCGTTATTGCAGCCGGAACCGCTGGGATTGGATTAACTGTGATATTGGTCGTTGTTGTGGCATTGCCGCAGGTATTTGAAATTGTATAGGTAATATTTGCAGTCCCACCTGAAACGCCACTAAGCACGCCACTGGCAAATCCAATGGTAGCCACTCCCGTGCTGCCGCTCGTCCAGCTACCACCAGAGGTGGTGTTTGAGAGCGTTGAAGCAGCACCCTGACAAACGGAAGATGCGCCTCCTATTGCCGCAGGTGTTGCAGGCACTGTGTTTATGGTTATTGGCATACTTACAACGGTATTACCGCAACTATTGGATACTGTATAACTTACCTGAACCGTGCCAATAGCCACACCTGTGACATTACCACTTGCGTCTACTGTTGCAAGGGTATTGTCAGATGTGCTCCAGTTGCCACCTGTTGTCGCATCAGTGAGACTTACCGAAGAACCGATACAAACGGACCCTGAACCACTAATTGAAGCAGGCGCCGATGGAACTGTAATAGCACTGATCGCAAACGTAGTAGTGGCTGCACCACATTCGTTTGCTACTGCATAAGAAATTGTGGTAGTACCGGTAGCCTGTCCTGTTACCACCCCACCAGCATCGATAGAAACGATTGATGCATTTGCGCTCGTCCAGCTACCTCCCGAAGTAATATCAGCAAGTGTAGCTGTTGAACCAAGGCATACAGAAGCCGAACCACTGATTGCAGCTGGTGCGTCAGGAACTGAATGAATGGCAATTGGCAAAGTTACCACTGAAGAGCCACAGGCGTTTGACACTGTATAGCTAATTACTGCAGTACCCGAAATATTACCTGTTACTACACCGGCTGAATTCACATTGATGTTGCTGTTGCTTGCAGACCATGTACCTCCGCTGGTTGCATCAGTCATCGACACCGTTGATCCGGCACAAGCACTTGAAGAACCGCTTATGGAAGATGGTGCCGATGGCACAGTGATAACACTTAAAGCAAACGTGGCACTGGCAGTACCGCAACTATTTGTGGTTGTATAAGTGATATTGGCTGTTCCAGTTGAAACACCGGTTACATTACCTGAACCATCTATCGTGGCTACAGATGTATTACCGCTGTTCCATGTACCACCGGTAATTCCGTCCGTAAGACTGGTTGAACCAGAAACGCAAACTGAAGATGATCCCGAAATTGTACCTGCAGAAGAAACGGAGTTTACATTTATCGATACGGACACTACCGCAGTTCCGCAAGAGTTAGTATAGGAATAAGAAATATTCGCAGTACCAATAGCACTACCAGTTACAACGCCAGCCGAATTTACAGTGGCTATGTCGGTATTGTCAGATGTCCAGGTACCACCGGCTACTGCATCGCTAAGCGTTACGTTTGTACCGGGGCAAATGGAAGCCGCACCGTTTATTGTACCTGCAGAAGGTAAGGGGCTTACGACTACATTTGTAGTCACAGTATTAGAACCACAACCGTTCCCTATTGTATAACTAATTGTTGTTGTACCTGCCGATACCGCAGACAGGTTGCCTGAACCGTCCACTGTGGCAAATGATGTGTTTCCACTAACCCAGGAACCACCTGTGACAGAATTTGTAAGCGCCAATGATCCGGAAGGACATACTGAAGTCACACCGGAAATAGAGCCAGGTGTTGCTGGCATCGGGTTCACGGTTACCGGATAGGTTGCGTAACTGCTACCACATACAGAAGATGCAGTATAACTAATTGTAGCTACACCTGACGCCAAACCGGTTACATATCCGGTTGCGTCCACGTTTGCAATAGTTGCGTCACTTGAACTCCAGCTTCCGCCAAATGCTCCATCGCTAAGTGTAATAGCAGAACCAGCACAAACCGTATTTGAACCGCTGATGCTTCCAGCATTTGGCGTGCTGTTCACAGCAAACGCAAATGTTTGGGTGGTTGTACCGCAACTGTTCGACAAGCTATAAGAAATTAAGGTATTACCTGTTGCCACACCGGTTACCACACCGGAACCGTCCACGGTAGCAATAGTATTATTGGAGCTAACCCATGTTCCACCGGTTGTTACGTCGGAAAGCGTCTGAGAGCCAGAGGGGCACACCGAAGATGCACCACTGATGGCATTTACAACTGGCAAGGGATTAATGGATATGGTTGCACTGCCGCTCAGTGTTTTGGTTCCAGACGGAACTGTGATGCTCACTAAATTATAAGTAGTGTTGGTTGCGAGTGTTCCGGTAGCAAGTGTTGCATTACCGGAATAATCGAGATTAATATTCTGATTGGCACCACCATTCACATTGTAGGTAATTGTACCAAACGGATTTCCTGTGAAGGTAACGTTGCTGCTGTTGCCTGCACATATTGCCGCGCTTCCTGAAATGCTGCCTGTAACATAAGGGGCCATCATCACACTGCGGAAAGGAGCAGAGGAAGTGGTAGTTGCAACAGTAGTTACGCTCGTTGCCGTTGCGCCTGCATCCTGGAACTTAATGAGTGATAAACCGGTAGTAGGTGTTACAAATATTGTGGGGTTTGTAGTTGTATAATCTACCGCAATACCGCTACAGGCTGTTGCCCACACCACACCGGAAGTATAGCTACCAGAAGCCAGTGTGAACGAACCTGTTCCGCCAGTCCTCGTGAACTTTAACACACCAGAAGTAGAAGACGCTACATACAATGTATTACCGTCAGGGCTTATTGAAAATCCGTAAGGACCACCACTGGATGCTTCTGCCGCAACCAACGTCGCTGTCTGCCCAGTAGCAGAAGAAACCCCTGTTCCAACCTGCAGGATACCCTTTGTACCTGAACCAGATGAAATATACATATTACCGTTGAAGATCTGGAGGCTCCTTGTATTGGTAACAGTAGATGAAACGGTAACGGGAGTGTTCATGTATATAATACCTGTATTCGCTCCTGACACGAAGTAGTCAGAACCCTTTGCAACACCACTGCGAATGTTATTGGTATAATATACATTTTGTCCGTATGCCCACGTATAAACTGCATTGGGGGCAACGGTTGCAATGGCTCTGTTTACCGTTGATGAAGCCACGCTGGCTGTTCCTGCTACTGCATTGTAGCCTACAACCACCAAGCGGTCGCGTTCTGCTGAAACAGACAAAATACCTTCTGAAGTGGCACTACCACTTATGGTTATAGCCTGGCTACCTGTAGACGGTAGCGTCTGAGTGCTTACCAAAGTACCTGATGGGCTGTACTGAACAAGGTTGATGGCAGTACCGACGCTGGTATTTCCAGCAGGTTGTTCTACTACGACATTACCTGCTGTATAGGGAGTTGCAACGTTCACATTGACAGTTGAAGCAGTTGACCCACAAGCATTGGTCAAAGTATATGAAATAACGGCAGTTCCTCCACCGATCGCTGTCACTACACCTGAACCATTTATTGTAGCCACCGCCGTGTTGGCACTGCTCCATATACCAGACCCGGTAACATCACTCAATGAAGTTGTAAGACCAACATTGGTGCTGGTGACACCGGTAATTGAAGAAGGAGCCGAAGGCAATGGATTGACTGTAATATTAGTAGTGATGACTGAGCTACCACAAGCATTAGTTACTGTATAAGTGATATTCGCACTACCACCAGAAACCCCGCTTACCACACCGTTAGAAACCCCAACTGTAGCAACCCCGATAGAACCGCTCGTCCAGCTACCACCAGATGTAGCATCTGTGAGTGTAGCCGTACCTGACTGGCAAACCGACGAGGCGCCTGCAATTGATGCCGGTGTGGATGGAACCGTATTAACTGTAATTGATTTTGATACGGATGTATTACCGCAGCTATTGCTAATAGTATAACTAATAAGCGTAGAACCTGTAGTTGAACCTGTTACGATTCCACTTGCATCTACCGATGCAACGCTGTTGTCTGAACTGGACCAAACACCACCGCTTGTGGCGTCTGTAAGGCTCACCGAAGAACCGGTACAAACTATACCCGAGCCACTGATTGAAGCCGGCGCAGAGGGCACCGTGATCACATTGATATTCGCAGTAGCGTTGTTTGACCCACATTCATTCGTCACAGTATACGTAATGGTCGTACTACCCATATTCTGTCCGATAATTGTACCGCTACCATCAACCGAAACAATGCTGCCGTCAGCACTAGCCCAGCTACCTCCAGAGGTAGCATCTGTCAACGTCGAGGATCCGCCCAAACAAACCGAAGATGAACCCGATATGGCTGAGGGCGCATCGGGAATAGTGTGAACAGAAATCGGGAAAGTTACCGAAGCCGTTCCGCAGGAATTTGAAATCGAATAGCTGATAATTGAAGAACCAGACGATGAACCCGTTACATATCCCGAACCATCTACACTCACATTTGAGTTGTTACTGCTCCAGACACCACCCGAAGTTGCATCAGATACTGACACCATTGAACCGACGCAAACGCTTGAAGGCCCGCTAATGATCGAAGGTGCAGAAGGAACGGTGATCACACTCATCGCAAAGGTGGTGCTCGCAGTTCCGCAGCTATTGGTAATAGAATACGTAATAATAGTAGAACCAAGAGAAACCCCGGTTACAATACCAGTGGCATCCACGGTGGCTACCGATGTATTGCCACTATGCCAGCTACCACCAGAGATACCGTTTGAAAGGCTGGTAGTAGAGGAAAGACATACTGACGAAGAACCCGTGATCGTTCCTGCAGACGAAGCTGAATTTACAGAGACTACCGCAGTAGCTACGTCTGTGCCGCACGAATTTGTGTAGGAATAACTGATTGCTGCAGTACCGATCGAATTACCAGTTACCACACCACTACCGTCCACACTGGCAATACTGTTGTCATCACTGCTCCAGTTACCGCTTGCGACACCGTCGGTAAGCGTAAGCGTAGTACCCGGACATATCGAGGCTGCTCCAACTATTGTACCAGCGTATGGAGCGGCTAAAGTACCTACATGAATACTTGCAGGAAGATAATATCCGCAGCCCGTATTATCATTGCTCGCAAAAACGGTATAAGTTCCGGTATCTGTGAAGCTTCCGAAATCGATAGACATACCATCAGAACCTTCCATAGAAGAACCTTCTACTACCCCACCATTTACCAACACATAGCTGACGCCTGTTTGAGAATTAGCAATGTTTATGCTGCTTCCTGAAGTGCCGGGGCAATAATTGCCACCACCTTCAAGTGCGTAAGGAGTAGGCAACGGATCTGCTGTAACATCCACACTACCGTTCATTGCTACAGAACAACTCGTTGCGATATTGGTCGCAACCACTGTATAGCTGCCGCCGGTGGTCTGGTTACCAAAATCAATGCCACTACAAGAAAAGCCCAGAATTGCACTTCCGGTCGCTACTCCATTTACGTAAAGCTGGTAAGAAGTACCTGTCTGACAATTGTCAAGTGCCACGTCCACACCTACGTCCCCTGCGCAAAACTCACCACCTCCAGTCACATTAAACACGGACGGCTGTGTATTATTATAAGATACGCTGGTTGAATTAACCGTTAGACCTGAAGTCGCGCAACCTACGATACACTGGAAATAAGAATTCGCAGACACACCCGATACCGAATAGGTAGCAGTTGCGGCACCGGATATATCACTCCAGGTCGTACCATCGGTGGATGTCTGCCATTGGTAAGTACTACCTGTACTCGTGCTGGCGCCGGTAAGGCTCAAAGTTGTATTTCCTGTTCCGCAGAAAGTGGCACTACCGATCTGTGCCGTGCCACCTGATGGCGTACCGCAGCCAGATGCACCTGCCACATAGTCTCCTGAAAAGGAAGAACCAGAAAGTCCGGTTGATGAAGTTGCAAAACTAAGTAACGGAGACGATGCCGAAGTGGTATTGGAAACCGAAGGCGCCGCAGACCAGGATGTACCATTGTAGTTTACAAGCTGATATCCGGTATTGCTACCGCCACCGCCGGTGATATCACTGGCACCATAGCTGAATGATGCATTTAATGACGATGCCGAAATTCCTGAACTATTGATCGTCCAATAACGGTTCACACAATTTCCAGAATAGATGCCGGATGAGCTCATTGCGGGATGAAGACCCGATGTTGCAGAAACAACAATGCCACCGGCATTTACGCTACTTCCGAAATTCAATTGTATGGGTGCGTAGGTCACATCACCTACTTCGAAGTTGACTGAAGTTGTTCCTGCCGAAGGCATTACCTTGCCAAGGTTACCCTTTATATACGACGATGTACTGGCACCTGTCACACTTCCTGCGCTTGTTACAATTACACCATTGGTTCCGGTTTGAATCACTCCATTTGTAAGTGATAGCAAGGTACCTACAGTGAGGTTTGCACTCAACGATAAACCGGAAGCATTGTTTACAGCAATATTTGCAATTGTATCTCCATGCGCAAGGACGCTGGAATAATGTTGCAGGCTGCTACCATTAAATAATATTGTGCTGCCTATTGCCGAAGCATTTATATTTTCTGTCGCAGAAGCCTGATTGTTTATCAGGTCACCCGCCAGTGCGATCGTATTGCCGTTTAATACCAAAGTGGCTGCAGCAAGACTACTGATGGTAAGATTTCCTCTCACTGTCAGTGTACTTCCTCCGCTGATACCACGAACCTGCGCATTAATTCCGTTCTGTAACACAAGGTTATTAAGCGCAGCAATACATGGCAGGGTGCTTACACCGCCGCCTCTGATATTCTGCGAACCAGTACCCACACCGGCCATATAAACGGATCCCGTCAGATTGTAGGAAGTGGCACTGCCCGTAAGATCCAGATTGTTTACAACCATAATATTGTTTCCGCCGTCATTGAACTGATTGGTTGCGCCACTCAGATTCATGATCATGGAATTACCCACTTTAAGTGGTGTGTTACTGGCCAATGTTACAACACCCGAACCCTTGGTGTTTGTATTGCCAATGTCGAAGCTCCAGAACACCATGGAATCACCATTACCGGTGATGGTCTGATTACCTGTACCCGTTGATGTAAAAGTATATCCGGTTGTTCCGTTAGATCCTCTGAAAGTTGCACTGTTCTGCAACGTAAAATTTCCGGCTACAGACATCACCGCAGTAGTACCCGGTGCAGTGACATAAGCATTATCGAACACCACATTGCCATAACTAAAACTTACAGGCAACGTTGGCAAAGTAATATTCTTATAAACTATTGTACTCGCTGGGTCTATCGAACCAAATGTAGGATACGTTGTATTGCTGATGGTCAATGTTCTCCCGGAAGGAACGTCAATTGTACCTGCAACTGTTGTCGTTGATGGAATTGTAAAATTTGTTGCTCCGTCAAGGACCAATTTCGAACCTGTGCCACTGATCGTCCAGGAAGAACCCGAAAAAGATCCGGCATTGCTGTTTGCAAGATGAAATATCTGAAAGGAGTTGGTAAAACCAGTAGGTGAAGTTCCTGTTCCATCCGTACTTGTTCCCCATGTAGCAGGAGCGTCCAGATTGCCGGTTGCTTTAGAATAGTAGTCGGTAAAAGATACTGCAGAAACACTGATGTTATCTATAGAAAAACTGGGGCGATTACCCGAACCACTGATGTCCGTTACTACCCACCTTAATTGCACGTTGGACTGTCCGTTACAAGCTGCTGGAAGTACAAACGTTATGGTTTGCACGTTGGTTGCGGTGTTCACAGTGGTAGTCGTTGTGCTGGCCGCGTTATTCTGATAGCTTGACCCGCTAATATCGGTAAACGTACCTGTTGTACCCAGCCGATATTGAACGCTGATCTTGTCAATACGGCCACTCAACGTCTGCCCTTGAGTTCCACCGTCATAACTAACCTGCACACCGGTTGTAACTCCGGACGCATTGATAGCAAGACATGCCGATCTGCAATTTGATCCGGATGAAATAACCGCCAGCTTACCAACCATGTCGCCGACAGCGGCTGCTGTGGAGCTGTTATTGGGATAGGTCAATGCCTGATCTCCAGAGGGTGCTGCAGTGATCGTTGTCGTGCTGAGCGAGCCGGGTATGACCCATCCCTGCCAGCCGGCTGGATACGTGGACCCTGAACCCGTAAACGAACTGAAGTTTTGGGTGTACGGCAATGTCTGCGCAGTGGGAGTGGATTGTGCTAAGACATTGAAAGCCAGTGCCTGTAGCATGATAATCAATCCCAGAGCCATTGAGAGCCGAAACAATCCTAATGATTTCTTGGTTTGCATAAAAGTGTTTGATTTAGAGTGCGAATATCAATTAGAATATTTTCGATTGCACCTGCCTATTGTTACCAAACAATTACGAAATTGTTACTATGATTATCTTAATGTTAAGTATGAATTCTGGATATTGACTTTCCTAAAAAATCACCTAGTTTGAAAATTTTCAAACACACGATTTCTTTTAAATAACTCTTGGTGTTGACGGCTTTGAAAAGCTTTCAAAACAATGCAGATAACGGATTGGAATCGCTATTATTTTTACCAGATGTTTCGCGTTGAAACTCATCATTCATAAATGAATGAACAATTTTTTTGTGCGGGAGAGGAAATTTGTATGCAACATAAAAATAGGCGCACTGCCACAATTACCCCTACCGGAATCACTCTCCCCCATCTCATTTTCTGGTTTCACCAAAACCGCGGAATGGACTAATAGGCGCTACCCATGCATCAAAAAACAGGTAAAATCAATAACACACGACTGCAACTGACACTCAAGGTTTATCGAGACTCAACCTTGATGAACTTCAACTCTGTCACGACGTTATGGTCGGTAAAAATCTTTAGGGTATAGTTGCCCGGCCGCATGGTTGCCTTCAGCTGTGTCAATTCCTCAGAAACGTTAATATCTTTTTTAAACATTGACTTTCCCTTGCTGTCTTTACACTCAACCGAAATTTCCTGATGCAACATCAATGACGGAAACCTGATCATGATCTTGCTTACCACCGTATCCGTAACCATTATGGGATCGTCCTTTGCAAATACAGGAACATTGCTTATTTCGGGATCTTTCAGACCGGGTCTTCCCATTTCCGGATTTACCTCCAGTGTCAGCATGACCGGATATTTGTTCGACATACGATACAATGCTTCCAGTACGTCAGCGGGAACCGATTCATTTTTATGTACGTTCTTGTTGTTTATTCCGATCCTGTATCGCTGCCCATCGTTTCCTAACGTACGGTAAGACTTCGGTACATATTTCAAATGATTGTCGCCTCTTACCAACCAACCCGAAAGAAATATATGGTCGTACCATCCCTTCGCGCCACCAGCCGAACCACAGGAGTTTGGAATGTCGTCAAATTCCCGGGTAGAGGTTGTGAAAAAAGCGGAATAGGTTGCGTTATGATCCCAATCGGCAGGGTATTGTAAGTTCCGGTCTGGATAGAAAGGTGGATCATAAAATCTAAAGTTGGTATCTGTCGGGTTGGTCAGCAACTGATAAAACGGCTCTTCAGAGCCCCTTGCGTTGAAATCTCCCAGGTTAATGTGGTTCCCCAGTTTAGTACAATGTTTTTTGATCTCCCGCATTTCTCCCATTATCTGATTGGCGCGCACAGGCATCATTTCATCTCCGCTTTTATCATGGTTCAGGGTAAGGTACAAAAACGTAGTATCTGTACCTGCGGCAATGGAAGCACCTTTATAAAAAAGCTTGTAAGTATTAAAGTCTATGAGATTGGAATAGGACGATACGAGTTTGGCAAACCCAAGCTTTGTAGAATCGTAAAAAAGGAGGACCATGTTGGTCGAGTGCGATTTATTGGTAAACACCGCATAATTATACCTGCAGGGATAGGCCTTATTCATGGCGTTGATCAGAATAGAATCCGCAAAACCAAATGGCGCACTTGCAAAATTGTCTCCTGCTGCAACCGGCGCCGATGCTGTCTTAACCAGTGCCAGCAAGTCTGGATTTGCATACTTTACAATGGTACGGAGATACTCGTGGTAATTTCCGTTCGGACCCTGGCAGCTATTTCCATAGTACAGCACATTATAAGACATCACTTTCAGACTATCGGTAGCAGCACTCAAGCTATAAAAGGCACCCATCAGAATGCAAAAACAAAGGATCAATTTCTTTTTCAATTCGCAGAATTTTATTACCAATGGGTCAAAAAAACATTAGCCGAAAGTCCGTTGCTGCCCAAAATTTTCAATACATAACTTCCTTGCACCATTTCAACAGGCAGGCTTACAACCGTGGTCACCGGAAAACTTCCGTACGCAACCACCCTACCCAGAAGATCGGAACAAATATACTGTGCTTGAGCACCATCCCAATCCTTCCCGAAATGGATGTTTAGACCAGTTCGTATTGGATTCTCCACCCATATCCCATCAGTAACTGCCGCTACATTCCTGACTGCAGTGCCAGGCGGTGCGACCAAAAAACTGGCCACGACCGGATACTTATTCGACACTTGGTAGATAGCCTGAATCACACTATCGGGCGCAGAGAAATTTGTCGTTGGTCCATTTACCGAGATCCCAACCCTGTTACCATCATTTCCCAAAGTTTGGTAGGTATCCTTTAAATAAAGAATCCGGTCCGTTCCTTTTTTTATGGGTCCGGAAATAAAGATATGGTCATACCAGGACTTTCCGCCGCCGCTTGTTCCGCAGGAGTTGGGATCAGATGCCGAAAACCGCGTTGAAGTTGTCAGGAAGTTATTTGCCAAATACGGAAACGAGTCCCAGTCTAAGGGGTAGGATAAAAGTCCATCTACCGCAAATGGCGGGTCATAAAATATGTAGTTTGAGTCAGTTCCGCCTACCAATGCCTGATAACAGGCCTCGGAAGAATTATGGGTGTTAAAATCCCCCATATTGATCATATTCGGCAGCTTACTGAATTTTGCTCTGATACCATTTAGTTCCCCTGTTATTTGTTCTGACCTGATTGCCGCATCACTCAAGGAACTTCCTGAATGGGTATGATTCAGGGAAACGTACAAAAACAATGTATCATGCGTGGTGCCAAGATCGGCATCCTTATAATAGAGCTTATAGGTGTCAAAATCCGTAATATCTGAAAACACAGAGACTACCGAAACGCATCCCAATTTCTCCGTATTATACACCAATAGATTAATATTGTCACCTTCTGCATTATTGGTAAAAAGGCCATATGCATACTTTCCGGATTTATACACATTAAATACCAGATCAAGCACTGAATCCCCAAAACCCAAGGGCGCTGACCCCGAATGGTCTCCCGAAAAAAGTGGAATGGCTGCCATTTTCTCGAGGCCTATTATGTCAGGCCTGGTATAGTTTATGATCTGCCGCAGGTAACCATGCGAAAGGCTATGCGCCCCCTGGCAGGGTGGCCTGTCCCCGTAGTACAGCACGTTATAAGACATCACCCTAAGTGTGTCGTTGGCGCAAAACGCATCCGAAATTGAAAACAGCAGGATCAAACTAGTTATAATGGCCCTAAATGGCCACTTGAATATACAGTAAGATCGCTCTTGCATGATTACTGCTTTAATCCCCAAAGTGTGATGTTATCAAACCTGTCATTGCCCGTTGTTGTAGAAGTAGCATTGGAAAAATCAATCTTTACTTTGAAATGGGGATTGTTGTTGACCGCAGCATCAGCAGTAAAATCAAGGCTTATCATTTTCCAGGCTGTGTCTACTGTGTAGCTTGAAGGATCACCAAATGCAGTCACCAGTGCAGCGTTTGTATACGTTGTGCCATCTGTCGTATAGGTGATGGTATTGGTTTTAGACCCCTTGGAACTGGCTTGTACCGCAAATTTCAAAACAATGTTCTTATAACCGGTTGTAGGCAAAGACAACGTAAAGGTACCTGAGGGATTCCTCAGACGAAGTGCCGAACTGAAGGTGGATAATACCGTATCGGCACCCTGGGCGTTGATTGTAGTACCTGGTTGTACCGTATCGGCATAGGCTCCGGCATATTCAAGTAAATTACCCGAAAGCAATTCACTGGTTGGATAGTTCAGGACATCCGGCGTATCCACGTTGCAATTATAGTAGCATATTAGCGTATCGCCCGAAGTGACGACAGGGGGTATGACGTGTGTACCGGTACTCGTGATGCGATCCTTAACACACGAACTGATAAATATGGAGATCGCGGCAATCGCGATGAGTCTAGTTTTCATAAATATATATTTTCTTTCTTTAAAAATTTAGAATACCACTTGATAACCTATTCGTATTTGACTATTGTATTTCAGAGGATTGGAGTTTGCGTCTTCCAGCGTGGGCTTGTAAAATTCAATCTTGGCGCACGAGTTAAATCCATTTATCAGGTATGCATAGCCCAGGCAAAACCATTGTTGGTTTCCGGGAATTAAATCATTAGAATTTACATTTTCAAATGAAACAGTGAAGACCGATTTGATCTTTGCAAAATTGTAATTGACCGTAGAAACAAAACCACCTGCATTTATCACACCCTTATTTACTTTATTAGCGGAAGCATTATACAATGCGTCTGTAGAATCCGATGGTTTGAGTTGCAAATGGTGAACCTCGAATGTGGCGGATAAGCCTTTGTAAAGGAACACAAAATCGCCACCAATGATGCTGCGCTTGCCATTTATTATCCTGAGACCGTAGGCTCCGGGTGCATCCACACCTAATACCTGGCCAGCAGGCTGTGTTTTATCTTCATAACGACCGTTGATAGCAACCCGGAACTGGGGCTTAACAGACAAATCCTCATCTATCAAACGGTACTTCATTTTGCCGGTAAAACAATACTCTGCACGGCCAACATATTCAAATGTGCCACTGGCATCGTTGCCATATTCAAAGTAGTTTTCACCCATACCACTGTACGCACCTGCGTAAAGATTGATGTGATTGCGCAACAGCCTGGTATTGATGGTAAGCCCGAAATCACGTCTGGAGAAAAAATCACCACCGTTTATGTTTGCATGACTCCAACTTGGAGTAAGGTGTTCGGGGGCCATGGACCCGAGGGAATAGGGCAATTTGTCGTAACCAAATTTGAAATGGACTTTAAATCCTTCATAAGCGATATAGGCAGCTTTGATTCCTGGCGATGTGGCACCAGCAGTATTTTGCGTGGCAGCGGCTGACACTATATCCAACACGCTCAAATGAAATTCATACCTGAACTTACTACTCGTCTTACCCAGTACGTCTACGTCGCCGTCCTTCATTGTCCAGCCGTTGTGACTCAAGTTGGTTATTCCGGATTTCAGATCTCTGTATTCATAATAGGCGGAAATACGGCCACCTATCTGCAAAGTATTGTTGCCGGACCCAAGCGTAAACGAACTGGAGGCGGAATCCCGTTCAAACTCCGAAAACTGGGCCTGTGCCACGTCTCCAAGTAGAACTAGTGAGCAAATAGTAAAAATCAGCTTTTTCATTTGTTTTGTGGTGTGTTTGGAAGTGTATTAAAAACGTAAAGTCTTTGTTCGTTGTCAGAGGTAATGAATACATTGCCGTTCCTACCGAAGGCTATTCCTTCCGGGTCCAGAATGTTCACTTTGTATATTGCTTCGGGTTTATAATGAACCGGATCACATTTGAAAACCGATGCGTTTCCATTACTCACCATGTATAGCGATCCTCCATGCCAACGGCATCCGTTGATGTCTCGGGTAAAACCCAGCGGATATTGAGCCAATTCTTTAAAAGTGGTGTCATATTCCACTACGGTTGGCGGCTTTTCAGAAATGAGTACAAAACAGTTCTTTGTATTATTATAGGCAATAGATTCGTAGGAGTTGTTCATTGGTCCACCCCAATATACCTGATAGGTTTGCTCCAGAAACAGATCGCTCTTTCTATATTTATAAACCTTTCTCCCCGACTCGTCGGATACATATATATGTACACCCTTAACTTCCACACCCTCAAAATCCATCCCTTCTTCTTTTGCCCGGTGTAAAACCAGACCTGACGAATCGCATTCAAACAATATTCCGTGGTCACTCACTATAAAAAAATGTCCGGTTTCAGCATCGAACACGATATCCGATGGTTCTGGTATTCCCTTCAAAAAAGAATGTTTCAGAGCTTTCAACCGGTAAACAGGAACAGGATCCGGCTTAAATGACATCAGAATCGACGTTAGTAGCAAAAAAGCCACAATCGTAAATACGACTTTGCGTAAACGTTTAAAATTAGCAGTCAACCTTTTGTAATAATTGACGGCAAAAGTCCCTATCGAATGTTAAGGATAGATTAAGCGATTATTAATTAATTTCATTTAATCTTTCAGAAATTACAGGTAGATTCGCTCTGAAATGGAAGTCTTAAAACAAGCAAATCACTAACATCGAAATCAGGATACATAAACCTAACACTAAATTAATACAGGCATAATGTGCCCTGCATTCCTTTGCAACAAAATCAACATTCATGCTCAAATCATTACGTACTATTATTGCTGTTTCATCGCTTGTACTGGCTCAGGGGAATCATGCTGAAGCCCAGACCACTTTGATACATTATTGGAACTTTAACAACTATGCATTAGGCGCCCAGTACACCGATACTATAAAGGGTATTGCTGCTGACTTCTCGATTCTGGACACCGCAAAAGCGAAAATACTTTATGCGGAGATGCCGGGGACTTCTGCCGGATACGCTACACATATTGACTCTATCCAACCAGTGGCTACAGATTATGACACCGTAAATCTCCGGATGGGCGATACTGCAGGGGCCGCACTACGTGTGCGCAACCCAAGCGACAGTATGCAGTTGTATTTTTATATCCCAACGACAGGATATAAAAATATTGTGGTGAATTATGCTTCGCAGTCTTCAAGTGTAAGCCACGGACAAACACACCAGGTATTTGATTACAGTGTAGATAGTGGTGCTTCCTGGCGCACGGCGGCGCTTTCTATGCCTTCTGATTCCGCGTGGCTGGTTTATCACCGCACAACGCTGACTTTTACAACAGACGGTGACGTCAACAATAATCCCGGGCTGGTATTGAGGATCACTTTCGCCCTTAACACAGCAGGCACCAGCGGAAACAACAGGTTTGATAATGTCACCGTTGAAGGAGACATAATACCAACTTCTGTTGCAGACACAAGAGAAGATAACCCTAGAATTAAATTATACCCGAACCCCGCCACAAACATGGTGAACATACAATCTGAAAATACGGATCTGACACCGGCTTTTGTTTCTGATATCACGGGACGAAAAATAATGGCTATAAGTCCTAATGCCTCCAAATTCGATATTTCCACACTTGATGCTGGCAATTACTTTCTCCTTTTTGTTGACCACAGTAGCAATACAACCCATTCGGTGCAGTTCCGCAAAAAATAGAAACTACAAATTTTATTTCCTACCCCCGCCCCAGCAGGCGGGGGTATTTTTATGCACCTTCAAAATAGCTGGTAACAATTAGTTTACGCTTCGGTAACATCCTTTTAGTGTTGTGGTAACATTGAAATTTGAGTTTTGTGGCAACACAAAAAAACATAAAATGTATTTTACTCTTAAAGTAAAAATGCAGTCGATAATTACAGGCTGCACTATTTTTATTTTAGCCGTTCTGGTCACCAATTCAGTATTTGCACAGACATTTTCAACTATTTACACCCAGAATTTCGGAACGGGTACTAGTTTCCCAACCGGGTGGGTGGATTCAACCGGCACCGGCGCCTTAAACGCCAATATGTCTATTAACACTGCAAGTTCTTCAACGGTCACCCCCACCTATACAGGTGCCTCCGGCGGTAGCAATCTGGCCGATGGAAATACGCCGCCAACGCCCGGTATCGGCACGGCTTACGTTCATGTAAGAAATGCAGTGAATACTCAAGGCTATTCCAACGTTACACTGAGTTTTGGCGAACGCAAAACTTCTTCCTATACAGGCACAGTCTCGCTATACTGGAGTGCAGACAACGGAACAACATGGAACACGATTACATACGTAGGTGCGTCTACAAATGGGAACTGGACAGCTGCAAGCGGGTCAGGTTTGTCATTACCGGCCGGAGCATCAAATGTAGCTAACCTTTGTTTCCGGTTGAAGTGTGTCAGGTCTAACACCAGCGGCAACTACCGCATGGATGATTTTATCGTAACCGGGACCTACCAATCGTCGAATGTTACGTTTTCCAGTGTCAGCTCACTCAGTGCCTCTGCGTCCTGGACAAATGGCGGTGGAACAAAACATGCGGTATTCGTGGCACAAGCTACATCTGGAACAGCAACACCGGTTAACGGCACCACTTACACTGCCAATACGGCCTTTGGCAGTGGTTCTCAAATTGGTAGCAGTGGTTGGTATTGCGTGTATAACGACGTAGGCAGTTCTGTGAATTTAACGGGACTGACCGCAAACACAGCCTATCGTGTCATGGTATGCGACTATACAGGATCAGCCGGTTCTGAAGTATATAATGTGGCCAGTGTCACTGGCAACCCAGCCAATACCAACACGCTGGCTGCTGTTTCGGCAACAAAATTGGCGGTGATCGGTATCACACCCACATCACCCTACCCCTCCACCGGATTTTCTGTGCTAGTTCAGTCACAGGACGGAACGGGTGCAATTGCAAACGTATCATCGGCAACGGCCTTTAGTCTTTCTACCAATGGCAACGCTGGCGCAATCGGCGGCACAGTGGCTGGTACAATTGCTTCCGGAAACAATTCAATCACGGTATCAGGCGTTACCCTCGCATCAACCGGTACTGGTGCGACCCTGACCGCGACACGAACTTCAGGCGACGCTCTTACAGCCGGAACCTCAACAACATTCAATGTCATAGCGCTTCCTAATATCGCGATCACAAATACAAGCCCAACGGCAATGAATATCGGGCAAGGCAATCCCGGTGTATTACTCCAAACCATAAATCTGGCTGTGACCAACAATCCGGTCACCCTGAACGGACTCACAATTTCCACTGCCGGAACATACGGATCTACCGAAATCGCAAACCTAAAATGCTGGTATTCCACTACGTCGACCTTTAGTTCCGGGACCGCCACGCTACTTTCCACAATATCGTCCCCGGGAGTCGCTGGCAATTATTCGTTTCCGGCTTTTACATCGCAAAATGTACCGGTGGGAACTGGCTATTTGTTCATCACAATGGATGTAGCCAATACAGTGGTCGCCGGACATACTATTAACATAGCATCTACTTCATTTTCAAATCTGGGTACGACCCCCGCGGTACTTTCCGGCACCAATCCGATACCAGCTGCTGCCGTTTTTACCCTTCAGGGCGCTACAGATCCGCTGCCGTTCAATCTTGCTTCCAGCTCCTATAGTTTTACCACCTGGGCCAATACCAATAGCGTGAGGACCTATCCGCCCAATATGTGGTTCCATGTGATGAACGCCCCGGACCCGTTGGTTACCGCCACAGCGCAGTATGACTATACAGGGGTTTACAACGGATCGTCGGGAACGAGAATGACAGGCCAGGGTTCCAACGGATTCGCCTTTCTGAATACAAGTACCGGAGACAGTCTCGGTGAAGCCGTACTAGCCCTGAATACCACCGGCAGGATCAACACTTCTTTGACGTGGACGTCGGGAGTGATCACAGTTAGTACTGGCAGAATTTATGGCATTCGCGCTCAATACCGGATCGGTACCAGCGGTGCATACACCGACTTGCCCAATACTGCAACATCGCAGATAGAATATGTAGGTGGCGCATCAATCGGGTCCGCCAATTTCGGTCCGATCACACTACCATCAACCTGCGACAACCAACCCGTGGTTGAGGTACGGTGGATATATTACTACTCTAGCGGTTCCAGTGGACGGCCAGAAATGAATGTAACCAACATTGCAGCAAGCGCGGTCTTGCCTGCGGCCACACTAACGGGAACCACAACAATTTGCGCGGGTAACAACGCAACCATTAGCGTAACAGGCGGTACATCGCTGGCCACCGTCACATTATCTCCTGGTGGTGCTTCCTTTTCATTGAACGCATCCGGTAGCGGAAGTATAACCGTTAATCCGGCTACAACAACAGCTTATACGGCAACGGTTACAAAAAGCGGTGTCACCGCAGCCGCTACCGGCAGTGTAACGATCAGTGTAAATCCGCTACCCACACCAACCTTTACCTCCAGCCCAACGTTCTCAATCTGCTCGGGCATTCCCGTGACTTATGCCACTCAGTCAGGTCAAAGTGCCTATAGCTGGACACTTCCCGGAACTTTGGGTGCCGACTATACTATAACGTCCGGCAGTACGGGCAGCACCAGTAGTTCGGTGACTGTGAACTGGAATACGGGCGGAGCCAAATCTGTACAGGTCAATTATTCTTCCGCTGGTTGTGCAGGAACGTCGGCCGCCTCCAGCTCCACAACAGTAAGTATCACGCCCGCACCCATGTTTTTGGCATCACCTGCAACTTATACTTGCAAAGGCAATACTGTATACTATACCACTCAATCAGGCCAATCGGCTTATACCTGGTCGGTTCCGGGGGTGCCTGGTACAGACTTTAATATTTACTCAGGAGGCACTGGCAGTTCCAATAATTCTGTAGCCATTATTTGGCTTACAAATGGCAGCAAAACAGTATCAGTAGGATATTCCACGGCCAGTTGCCCCTCTCTTGTGAACGCGACCAATACTACAACCGTTAGTCCGAACCCAACTGCCTATTCTATTTCTGGCAACAGTAGCTTCTGCGCCGGAACCGCAGGCGCTGATATTCTCGTCAGTAATTCTGAATCCGGAATCGGCTATCAACTTTATCTGGGCGGAACTCCGATAGGATCAGCCATCACTGGCACCGGAGGCTCCCCGGTAGATTTTGGTTACCAGACCACCGGCGGCGTGTATAGTGTATCAGCCACAAATTCCACCTCCGGCTGTTCAACAGTTATGACAGGTTCGGATACGGTTACCATACTAACCGTGGCTAGTCCGGGGATAATTTCAGGTGCTGCATCGGTTTGTCCTGGAAGTATCACTACACTGAGTGAAACTACAACCGGCGGCACCTGGCAGAGTTCAGATGCATCAATAGCGACTACTGATGCATCTGGTGTTGTATCTTCGGCTGGTACCGGTAGCGTTTTAATTTCTTATTCTGTTACAAATACCTGCGGCACAAGTACTGCCACCTTCAATTTTGGTGTAAGTTCAACGCCATCGGCTGGTGTCATCACCGGAGCAACATCGGTCTGCGCCGGCAATACAATTACAATTGCTGATGCCACTCCCGGTGGCTCGTGGACAAGTAGTAACACCAGTATTGCCACCATAAACACCAGCGGAATAATATCTGGAGTAAGTGCCGGAACAGATACTATTTACTATATCGTTTCCACACCCTGCGGATCTGCCGATACATTTTTTATCATTACCGTAAATCCACTTCCTGCTACTCCGTCATCCATTGGAGGCGGAAACAGTCTTTGTAATGGTTCGGTCCTTATCCTTTTCGATGGTCTTAGCGGTGGGTCCTGGACCAGCAGCAACACTTCTGTAGCAACAGTGGACGGTTCTGGCAACGTGAGTGGTACCGGCGCCGGCAATGCGGTCATCTCCTATACCAATACCAATGGTTGTGGAAGCTCGATAGTCACGCAACCCATTACGGTCAACCCCCTCCCTATTCCTCCATCGGCATTATCGTTACCATCCGGCATTTGCGTAGGTGGTTCTACCACACTTTCCAATTCAGTAACCGGCGGTAGTTGGCTGAGCAACAATACCGCTGTCGCTACTATCAATTCCACATCAGGTATTTTGAACGCCTTGACAACCGGCAATTCAGTAATCTCGTATAGTACCAGCAATAGTTGCGGTAGCAGCACCACTACAGCCACGCTCAACGTGATCACAACCCCTTCCGCCCCTGCATCCATTACCGGTACTTTAGTAACCATAACTGGTGGAACGACAACACTTGCTGACGTGACCCCTTCGGGCACATGGGCCAGCCAGAATACCGGTGTAGCAAACATTAGTACTTCCGGCGTGGTCTCTGGCGTTGGAATTGGTACAACAACCATAACCTATACAGAAACAAATATTTGCGGAAGCAGTTACGTAACAACACCTATCACCGTCAATTCATCAACACCGAACATCAACTTTACCAATTCCCCACCCGGCGGTGGAAACGTTCGTTCCGGGGTTCTGGGTGTTATTCTACAAACCTATAACCTCACAGTATCCAATGTTCCTGTCACCTTATCTGGACTTGTGGTGCCGACGTCCGGCACCTACGCATCAGCTGACCTGACCAACCTGAAGTGCTGGCTTTCCACACACCCTGATTTCAGTACAACCACCGCAACGCTACTTTCAACCTATTCAACGCCCGGCGCATCCGGCAACAAAACTTTTCCTTCATTTGTGCCTCAAACAATACCTGTTGGTGCAGCTTATATATTTATTACTGCGGATATCGCCGGAAGTGCCACGGCAGGAAATACGATCGCAATTGGAACTACTGCTTTTTCAAATTTTAGTTTGGGTTCAGCTACCTACACCGGCACCAATCCGGTTGCCGCGGGAAGCACTTACACCTTTGCAGCATATACCGATCCGGCAAACTACAGCTTGTCAAATGGCGATTGGAATTTCTTCGGATGGTCCAGCACTGCCAATGCACTGACCTACCCCGGCAACAATGCAGATGGGGTGACAACCACCGGACAGGTCACACCGGCTACGAGCGCCAATATGGTATTCCACAATATGACCACGACCGACCCAGCAGTCACCGCAGTGCCAGGAGGAGATTATACGGGAACCTATTCAAATTCGTCGGGCACGCGAATTACCGGGGTTGGCACTTCAGGTGTATATTTTTGCAATACAAGTTCAGGCACTAATCTCGGAGAGGCTGTTTTAGGTCTTAATACCACAGGGCGCAATAACATTTATGTGTCTTGGCAGGCAGCTACGCTATCTGTGGGAAGCAGGACATACAAACTCCGCGGACAATACCGTGTTGGAAATTCGGGATCATTTACCGACCTACCCAATACTGCAATAGGACAGGTAGAATACACCAGCTCCAGTACATTAAGTGTGGATTCCGCATACGGGCCAATTCTACTGCCGGGTAGCTGCAACAACCAGCCTTGTGTACAGATCAGGTGGATATACTATAACGTGTCCGGAAGCAGCAACCGTCCTGCCATGGCGCTTAGCAATATAAACGTTACAAGTACTGCGATTGGCGCAACGCCCAATGTAACGATAGCCAGCACAGGGGCAGATACTGCATATATTACTCCCGGCACTGCAAACGTGGTACTGCAATCTTACATAATGGATGTGGCGTCCTATCCTACTACCTTCAATAGCCTTTCTGTTCGTACAGGCGGTACTTTTACTTCGTCAGACATTACAAACCTGAAACTCTGGTATTCCGGCAGTTCCACTTTCGCACCTGGTACATCCACTCTGCTTTCAACTATCTCGACCCCGGCAAGTGCAGGGTTGCTGGCATTCCCGTCTTTCAGTCAATATCTTCCGGTTATTGGTGGTACTAAATATTTCTATATTACCGCAGATATAAGCGGAAGCGCCACGCTTGGACATACTATTTTCGCCGACACTACCAGTAAGTCAAATTTAGGTCTTGGCTCAGCAATACTGCCGGGAACATACCCTTTACCGGGAGGTGGCACACAGTATATTGAGCAACCTTCTGTTCAAACCTTTCAACTCAATCCGGGAACGTCCTTTTTAAGTCAGTCAACACAGAATAATGTAATTCAGACATACGGATTTGGTGTTTCCGCAGCGCCGGCGCTGCTTACAGGACTTACTTTCTCGACATCAGGTAACTACCTGGCGACCGACCTCAGCAACCTGAAGTGTTGGTACGCGACAAGCCCCGTATTCTCGTTGGCGTCTGCCACCTTGTTATCAACTATTTCAAGCCCCACAGCAGCCGGAAGTATGGCCTTCCCAGCCTTTTCCCAGATATTTCCGATCAGCTCCGGTGTTGATACCGGTTACATCTTTATCACAGCCGATATGAGTGCGACTGCCGTTTCGGGAGATTCCATCCGTATAAATACGCTGCCGTTCGCAAATCTTGGAATGGGTGTCGCCATATTATCTGGCACCAATCCAATTCCGGCGTCCAACTATCAGAAAATCGCACAGCCCCTAGTTAATATCAGCGACTCTGCATTTGCACCGTATAATGCTGCACGTGGCCGGCTCAATGTGGTACTGCAGGCCTACGATCTAGCTGTATCTACTGCACCTGCTGTTATTTCGGGACTATCCGTAATTACAGCGGGCACCTATTCATCCACTGATATCAGTGATCTGAAATGCTGGTATGCCAACTCGTCAACCTTCGACCCCGCCACAGCCATTTTATTGTCGTCCAAGTCTAGCGCCCTGGGGGCTGGAACCCAAACTTTCCCGGCATTTATTCCTCAGGAACTACCCCTGGGTAATGGGTATATCTTCATAACCACAGATATTGCATTAACAGCTACAGTGGGTAATAATATAAATATCGGTAGCTGCGCACTTTCCGGCTTTGGTCTGGGAAACGCAATTGTGTCGGGAACCAATCCCGTTGCGGCAGCAAGCTCGATAAATATTATCACGGCCACCGACCCAGAACCTTATGTACTAGATTCTGGTGATTATTCTTTTTATTATTGGCCCAATACAGCCGCCGCCGGCACATACCCGCCCAATATGGTATTCCATTTCATGAACGCCACAGACCCAACTTTAATAGCAACCGCGGCGGGCGACTATTCTGCACTGTATAGTTATATTGGCAACACCAGGTGTTCGGGTAATGGATTTAATGGATTTTCAATGGTAAACTCGGGCAGTGCCAATCCGGGAGGCCCCGCCACTACCTTGGGTGAATCCGTTTTTGGATTCAATTCCGCGGGAAGAATAAATATCCAGGTTTCGTGGACCGTGGGCACAATTGTTGCCGCCCCCAACGGATACAAACTCCGTTGCCAGTACCGAATCGGCACAACAGGAACCTATACTGACCTACCCTATTCCGCTATCGGCGATATTGAGTACACCCCCGGTATCGTCGGAAGTACCCATAATTTCGGCCCCATCACACTACCATCTTCCTGCGAAAACAAAAGCGATGTAGAACTTAGATGGGTTTACTATCATGCCAGCGGAAGCGGTCTTGACCCCGAGATCAATATCACCAATATTCAGGTATCCAGTTCACCCGCGCCCGTGCCAAATGTGGACATAAGTGCTACCAGTCCTGCAACCGGCAACGTGATCCAGGGTGCAACGAACGCCTTGTTGCAGACCTTCAACCTGAACGTGACTTCAGCCTCCACCTATTTGAATTACCTCACACTGTATACCGGTGGATATTATGTGGCCAGTGACCTTACTAACCTAAAATGTTGGTATTCTACAAGTCCTGATTTTAGCCCTGGAACTTCCACCTTGCTCAAAACACTGACTTCCGGTCTGTCTGTAGGTGCACATACATTTAGCAGTCTGGCCAGATTCCTTCCTATTGGAACCGGCTATATCTTCATTACCGCCGATGTTTCGTCATCGGCAACATTGGGCCATTCGACCAACATTGGATCGAACCCTTTGTCCAATTTTTCCTTCCCGGGTGCAACAATTTCCGGTTCCGATCCGGCGGCAAGCGCCAATATGCAGACTTTTATTGCGCCCCCCAGTGTGGCCATTTCCGGATATTCACCTGCCGCAGGAAACATACACCAGTTCCAGTCAAATATCTTGCTCGATCAACTTGGGCTGAGTGTCAGTAATTTAAATGCAACTTTGGCCGGTCTCACCATCACCACTACCGGAACCTACTCTACTGGAGACTTTACAGATTTTAAATTGTGGTTGTCCACCGATTCCACCTTTAATACCGACAGCATACTACTTATTTCAACCATCAGCGCACCAGCTACTATTGGTAATCAGGTATTTCCGTTCAGTGGAACCGTAAACTTGCCTATTGGCAAGAATTATTTGTTCATAACTGCCGATGCAAGTACAACAGCAGTAATAGGACATTCAATTGCAGTTTCTACCACATCTTTCTCTAATATTAATGTTTCGGGCGCAATACAAACCGGCACAAATCCGGTATTGGGTTCAAGTACACAAACACTTACTGTGACCGAACCTACGCCATATGATCTGCTGGCCAATGGCAATTATACTTTCGACAGTTGGCCCTCAACCAGTTCGGCAGGTACTTATCCTCCCTCCATAATGTTCCACTATCTGAATTCAATAGACCCTTCCTTATCCTCCACACCTTCGGGAGACTATTTTGGTTCCTATGCAGTTACGGGAAATGCTCAGATAGAAGGCCAGGGATCCAACGGGTTTGTGTTTTATAACAAAGGCGGAGCCAATCTCGGCGAAGCTGTACTGGCACTAAATACTACCGGCCTCATCAACAACCAGATATCATGGACTTCAGGAACCTTCGGTACCGGCGTACGAACCTACGCGGTGAGGGGTCAGTACCGTATCGGTACAAGCGGGTCCTATTCTGACCTGACGCATACCTCACTGAGCCAGATTGAAGACACTTCAAGCACAACGGCAGGAACCTATTCAAACTTTGGTCCTATTACACTGCCTTCCTCCTGCGACAACCAACCTGTTGTGGAAATTCGTTGGGTTTATTATTACGCCGGAACTATTACCGGAACCCGGCCACTGATGAACGTGACGAATGTGGTGGCATCGGGCAACCTCCCCACTGCTGCGATTTCCCAGACTGATTCTATATGCCCCGGTGGCCATTCTACCCTATATGTGTACGGCGGCACGCCAGGTGCTACCATCAATCTAAGCGATAGCACCTCGATAACCCTCGACGATACCGGGTACGGATCTGCGGTATTTAGCCCAAGCGTAACTACTGTGTATTCCGGGATCGTTAAAAAAAGCGGGGTTTCAAATCCGGCCACAGGTAACTACACTGTTTATGTGCGTCCACTTCCAAATGCCGGAACCATTGGCGGCAATAATACATTATGCGTGGGCGACTCCTTACTACTGACCGAAACACAGAGCGGTGGCAACTGGACCAGTAGCAATGCGTCTATCGGCCCAATCAATACAACCACGGGTGAGGTTTACGGCACGTCAGCCGGTTCTGAGAACATCACTTATACACTTACCGACGGACACTGCACCAATTTTACAGTGAAAGCGATCAGTATAAATCCAATACCTGCATTTGCACTTACGCCGTCCAATTCGGCCGTTTGTACAGGAGCTATTACAACCATCAAACTACCTGACACTCTGACTTTATTGTCTCAGAATTTTGAATCCAGCCCTTCCTGGACCGATAATTTTTCCGGTTCTCCGGCCAGCATGTGGTCGCGGAGATCCAATGGATATGTTACAGGAACAAGTGACTCTGCAGTCTCGTTAAGCACCACCAATGGCAGCTTCTTTTATATATGCGATGGCAATGCGGGAGGAGCGACATTGAAAGGTGACACGCTGTATGCCCCGGCAATTTCTTTGCTCGGCATGGGCAGCGCATACCTGAATTATTCCAGCTGGTACCAGCATGCTGCTGCCGACTCATTTTGCGGTGTAGAAATAACAAAAGATGGTGTGCACTGGAGTGTGTTGGACGTACCTTATTCTTCCGGTACCGCAGGTGGTGCCCAGTCTTTAGTTTCCCGAACGGCAATATCACTTAATGCCTATCTTGGATTCAATAATGTGCAGCTACGTTTCCGTTACAACAGCGCGTTTGGATACGCTTGGGCAATAGACAATATTTATGTAAAAGCCCTGCCGGCTCCTGTACAATGGGCGGCTATTCCGGGACTGTATAGCGATTCTGCAATGTCCAATCCTGTAACGTCTGCAACCCTTACACCACAGGTTTATTTCGAAAAAGACACACTGGGTATCTATACGGTAACAGCCCGTATCGGCGGATGTAATGTCTCAGGCGTTTCGACAATAACCGTGAATGCGTTGCCCGTTTCAACAGGACCCACTTATGACCCCCTGTGTGTCGGTGGTACGCTTAGTCTGCATGCAAATGCAGATACAAGCCTCACCTACTTGTGGTCCGGACCTTCTGCATTCTCGGCTAGCGGGGCAAATCCATCTCTGGCGTCTGTAGACTTATCCGCAAATGGTGTTTATTCGGTTACGCTTTCCCGGGTAGGTTTTGCCGGATGTCACGTTTTGCTTACAACTCCATCCGTAAATGTTTTGCCCAAGCCAACAGTTTCCTCTGTCTCCTCATCCGATTCCTTATTGTGTACCGGTAGTGCTATCAGGCTTACTGCAAATACCGTGAGTGGAACCGGCACCCATGTCCTTTTTTGGAGCGGTCCGGCTGGATTTACAGATACATCGCTTGCAGACACCGTGGGCATTACTTTATCAAGCCCCACTTACGCAGGTACCTATAGCGTGGTAGCGGCGTTTTCCGGCAACGGTTGCATTTCATCGGCTGTATCTGCGCCTTCAATAACGGTAAATGCCCAACCTGCAATAGATACCATCACAATGTCAGCAGCCGGGATTGTCTGCCCCGGCACCTTGATCACCCTGGTTGCAAGTACAACAGGTGGTGCAGGCATACCAAATTTCGTTTGGACCGGACCGGACATCAGCTCACCGTTTTCTACTTCCGCTTTGAATACCTTATCTGTAACCCCAGCTTCACCGGGTTCATACACCGTGGTCGTTAGTTATACCGGTACCGGTTGTAACTCCGCTACCAAGTCATCACTCGCTGAAAATCCCCAACCCCAGCAATGGACCGGAGCTACCAACAGCGATTGGTTCACTGTTTCAAACTGGTCATGCGGATACGTGCCCGGAACCAATGACTCCGCATTAATAGGTACCAGTCTGCATGAACCAGAGGTAACGGTTTCCAGCCCTGTTTTGATTCGGGATCTTAAACTGAAACCGGGTGCCAGCATTAGCATAGACAACTCAGCCACTTTGGTTGTTACCGGCGACCTTACCAACAATGGCACTATACGCGGTGCAGGCACACTTTCCCTGGCAGGCACATTAACTCAAACTGTATTGGGCAACGGCATGTTCACAAATATTCTACTCAATAATCCTGCCGGTGCGACCATAAACAACTCGACAGACACAATGACTGTGGTAGGTCAACTTACCCTTTCCTCCGGCACACTGACCACCAACGACCGACTGGTGATCTATGCCACTACAGACTCATTCGCAAAGCCTGTCTTCGGCATGATCCCTCAGATACCTGAATCGGGCGCATCAATATCAGGCAGGGTCATTATGCAACAATACCTCACACTTCCCCATCGCGCCTATGTATTCTGGGGGCATCCTTTCAAAGACTCATTGGCGCTAACTCAGCTCGAAAAATCGGTGGACATTACGGGAAGCTATGGCACAGGGCATGGTTTTACTGCAACTGCTACAAATGCTCCATCTGCTTACTGGTACGATACGCGTCATGCGAATTCTGCACCAGCCGGTGGCGCTGCCGATCCAGGATGGATGCCATTCAACTGGTGTATCGACACACTTAACCATACTACAGGTCAATACTCCGGGGCCGACACCAACCTCATTCACCCCTATCAGGGTATAAGGTGGTTCTTCAGGGGCAACAAAGGAGAAGGCCTGGATGGCAGTACTCCTGTACCGCTACCAACGAACGTTAGACAATGGGGATACATCAATACCGGGAACATAGCTGTTCCTCTTCGGAAAGGATACCAAAACGCCAACGAAGACTATAATATGGTTGGCAATCCCTACCCCAGCCCGGTGGATATTGGAACTGTGATACACAACGCATGGACCAGTGGAGAACTGGCGTCACCCAAATTCTATGTTTGGTATGCTGCTGGCGCGGCCGCCGGTATGTTCCGTACCTACGACGAAACAGCACTTACTCCCTACGTGATCTCTGAAAATACCGCATTCCAGGTCAGATCAGCCGACAGCAACAAACACCTATACTTCTCTGAAGCCAATAAGGCCAGCCGGCCCACCGAAATAGTGCTCAAGTCTGCCCCCGGAGCAGTAGCGCTGAATATTTATGATTCAAGCTATCACGTCTGGGACGTTTTCAACCTTCAGTTAGATGAACACTTCACAGACAAAGAAGAACCTGCCGATGGTCGAAAACCTGTGAACCCAGACCTCAACTTTTATAGTTGGTCTGCCGACCACCATCCACTCAGCGTGGACATGAGACCATTTGACCAGGACAAGATCATTCCAATGGGTATCACCAGCAACTATTTGCAACACTTCATAATTCGTGCCGACAATATCGATATTTCCGACGGCCAGCAAATATATCTGCACGACAAATTCCTCGGCCAGTATGTACTTCTGAGTCAGGGAACAGAATATGGTTTTGACATAACAAAGGACGCTGCCAGCCAGGGCGACAACCGATTTGAACTGGGCCTTCACAGGACGGAAGCTAACACTACCGACAGCGCCCGCCACCTAAACGTTCTATTGGTTCCTAACCCTGCGTCCAACGACCTGAACATCAGTTTCTCGGCGCCAACAGAAGCAGAAACCAGCCTCAGAATACTAACCATGGAAGGGGTATGCATATACTCCCAAAACCTTGGACTAGCAAAAGTCGGTAGCCTGACGCTGCCAGTGGAAAACCTCGCAAACGGACTTTACATGGTAGAATTGATTTCCGGAAACGATAAGGTGGTGAAGCGAATGGTAAAAGAAAACTAAACAGTAAAAAAATTATAGAGGTAGATGCGCTTGTATGCTATTATTGACAGATCCACAGGACCGTCGCAATACCTGGAACAACTGAAGCGATGTAAAAAAGCAAAACGGAGCCATATCGGCTCCGTTTTGCTTTTTGTCGGGAAGACTACATGAGGACATACCTGAACCTCCAGTAGAATCCCCTCCTGTACCGGTAGAATCGGTGGAGGGAGTGTGTATGCCTGTGTTGGTCTGCCCAAATTGACGGTCAAATTGGTTTAACGAATCTGGAATGCCCGACACAATACTCAATGTTGCACTGCAACTCCCCTTTTGCCATGTAATATACATCTTCAAGATATACAGAAACACCCAGTTTGACACAGTCCGTGGGAATGTAAATTAAACTGTGTCAGGTCCTTCATCATGTGTTAGGCGGGCGCGCCTGCAGGAGTTATGTAGCCCCTAGTATCCCTCAAATTACCGCCAATAGTCCTTTCTGCCATCAGTGCCTGCTTTTCGGTTATGTAGTTGTGAGTAGGGGTGCTTATCCAATTCATAAACTTCATAATTCCCATTGATGCCCCTCCAAGCATTCCATTGGGATAATCGCCATTCACATCATTGTTCATGATCGGGTTATCAAAATAGGTTGAATAGACACTCCATGATGGATTAGGTTTAGGGTCTTGATTCCATCTCCCGGCTCGTCTTGTGTCAAATTCGCCAAACAAAGAAGTATTGTGATTTCCCACCCCAGCAACCTCATTGACCTTCATCTGCCCATTATACCCATACCGATAATGCTCTTTATTACAAACAGTCGTCACAATCTCTTGGCTTTCGAAGGTGTCTTTGGGAATGGTGATTAGGTGTACTACTACTGAACCCACACCTATTCCGCCGGTCAGAGACAGGTAGGAGGACATAACTGAACCTCCAGTAGAATCCCCTCCTGTACCGGTATAATCGGTGGCGGGAGTGTGTATGCCTGTGCTGGTCTGTCCAAATTGACGGTCAAACTGGTTTAACGAATCTTGAATGCGAGACACAATGAGGTCATATAAGTTAATGCAAACTATTTAAACATTATCTTATTTCAATATTAACCAAAGAACCGTCGGGCAAATCCTTTATTTGTTTTGCGATATTGGAATTAAATTCCAATATCTTTTCCAATTTTTCCACTCGCATGTTGCTTAAATGATATTCACCCCCTAACACAAATGGCATTTTTGGGGTTAGCCTTTCGTAATAATTCAATCGAGGCATGACCTCCTCCCATTTTATAATGAAGGACTGACCAGTAAAATAATCAGTTTCTGATTTAAGAATCGTAATCCATTCTATAAAATCACCCGCTATACGTTCTCTATTTCCAGTTTCAATGTTGAAAAGGTATATCTCGCTCGTATGATCGTCAAAGCAGAATTGATTGCCAAAAACATCACAAGCAAAGAAAAAATTGCTTGCCGAAATCCAATCATATTCTATGTTCATCTTCTTATTTACCACATCATTTGAAACATAGAAATCACACTCGCAATTACGCCCATATATAATTAGTGACCGACTAAAGAAAAATCCTCCATTATAACATTTTATAAACTCATGGTAAAATTTGTCAACAATTATCTCTTGCACTTCCCCATGATTTATATATTCAGGAAATAAAAAATATTCATCTCTGTTATCAAGTAAAAATTGTATTTCTTCCATATTATTGTCCAGTTTTTATTTGCACTTTTGTTCCATCTTGAACATTTTTTAATTGATTTCCCATCGACCCACCTGCACCTCGGTTATCTCCTGAAGGAATGTGCTTGACGCTAGCTTTGAAATTGGTTTTTAATACTGCCGGTGGATATTCATCTCGATCCATACCATTTTTTGTCTTCACGCCTTTCATTGCATCCTTCCGTCTTGAATGTTGCAGGCCAGATAGTGTGGCGTATTGGCAGTACTATCGTCGTCGCTTTTGGCAAGCACGTTACACGCTGCACAGATACAATTGCATCTGCGCAAACAGCCCGTACTATTTCAGAAAAAATAAAAGTTGACTAAATGACAGTGAAAGATTATTAAATTCCCATTGCACTTTTAGTTGAGACACCCTAAAAAGTTATACAGTTCATATTGCTATTTGTGTTCATAACATCTCCAAAACTCGTTGTCTAATTTCAATGCCAATAGAGTAAAGAATTGGCTTTACACGTTCAATATATTTTAATCCATCGTTTGCAAACGGATACTTTGAAACTACTTCGATAACTATTTTCCTATTTATACTTTTAGGATAGTCGTCAAAAATTTGCCCGCTCTCAACAAATTGAATGTAAATATTTAATTTGTCCTGCAATTCATTTATATGATCATTAATGTTTTCCCAATCCAAATGATCAGCAATACTTAATATAACTTCATCACTCGGATTTATACTGATTGCATCTATTTTATTCTTATCGGATACTGACATATGATTACTTTTCAGGTCGAACAATTTTAACTTCCGTTGGAGGGATTTTTGTACCTCCTGTAAAATTCCCTTTTCCTTTTCCTACAACAGTTGCTCCAGATTGTTGAATTTCCGGAAAAGCTTTTTTCTGGTTTTTTGTTAATGGTGCTGTTTGTGACGATTTTCCTTCAAATAGATTGATATTTCCAAAATTATCTTCCGCAACTGCATCAAGTTTTGTTTTCGTACCAGATGATGTTTTTACTGAAATTTGTGTTTCAACAGTTCTATTACTTTTTCTTAAGTCCTTTACCATTTTCATCTCAAACTTTGCACCTTTTTTTGCATTTTGCACTATATTGGATGCTTTCTCAGCTTGAATAAGTGGGCGTTCTATTCTTGTTGCATCTGCTGCAAATGTCGCAATCTCCCCCTCTAATCCAAATTCTTCCAAACCGGGAACCATCATCATCAGAGCAGGTACAGCTTCTTTAGCAAATTGCTTACCGGCAGGAGCTAATACGTTGTTTACCCATTGTTTTGTGGCTTTTTCATCGTTGCCGGAAACACCTATCGATCCCCAAATATACGCCCAAGGGTTTCCTGGTTGGTCACCTTTAGGGTCGCTCTTCAAAATCGGATTATCATCGAATACACCATACGGTGATACTGATGAGTTTTGGTTCCAGTCGTCTTTATTCTTTCTTCTGGCTTCCCGTGTACCATATTCCCAATGTTCTGCTGTATACCAATTTCCCACCCCCGCTATCTCATTCACCTTCAACTGCCCATTATACCCGTACCGATAATGCTCTTTATTACAAACAGTGGTTACAATCTCTTGGCTTTCGAAGGTGTCTTTGGGAATGGTGATTAGGTGTACTACTACTGAACCCACACCAATTCCGCCAGTCAGAGACAGGTATGAGGACATACCTGAACCTCCCGTAGAGTCCCCTCCGGTACCGGTAGAATCGGTGGAGGGAGTGTGTATGCCTGTGCTGGTCTGCCCAAATTGACGGTCAAACTGATTTAACGAATCTGGAATGCCCGACACAATACTCAATGTCGCACTGCTGCTCACTGATGTAAATGGCACTGAGTACAGATTATTAGCATCCATCCCGCCGAGCTGGATCGAACCAATTATGTTACCCGTCGAGTCGTCTGTGATTATAGCATAGAATGTGCCATTTATGGTTGGAATATTAAGCCCTACCTGCATCTGCGCTCGTTCGGGCAAGCCTGTAATGTCATAACTCATGCCATCGCCCACGTGCGATGTCGTTAATAAAATTGCCGTACTGTCTGGCGGGATCGCACTTGTGGTGGAATCTGTACTTGTCGAATCTCCTCCAGACAATGGAGAAAATGCCGTTGAGCCCACATCGCCGGTGGTTGTTACAACACCTGTTCCTATTACGCTGATACCACCGCCTGCATAGGCTATTGACGGCAATATTGGCACATAAATTACGGTAGGGATCAATTCTGTCTGTGTAGTGGTAAAGCAATATGAACTGGTGTCCGCCCAGTACCGGCCCGGCATATATTCGCCAAATGGATAATAGTCGTATGCACTGACCACAACAGGCTTATAGGTCACAACGGTATCCATACTGCCGCTGGTATGGAGTCCCCGAAGGCTATCATTTGCGCGTTTGTCGCTCACGGTTGCCAGTACATTGCCAAGGTGATCGGTAAGTTCATATTGCTTTTGCCCGATAATATGCTGCGCATTGTACGCATCCTTGAATGTGTTGCCGTACAGGTTCATACTATCGGGCTTAATAATATCCTGATATTCTAAGCTGTACCATGGCAACCTACCCCATAGCAGCAACGTATCGGCAAAGCCACTGACGGCATCCCAATGCCAGCCTACCTGGTCTTTAAAATATTCTTTTACACCTACTCTGGACGAACCATAAATATCATGCTCAGCCAGTGAAAAATCTTGTGCTGTGCGGTCTATAAAGCTCGCCGATGTGGAGAGTCCAGACAGGTGCAAGTCTCCTTCTGCTGTCCCCATATAAGATTCCATGGTCAGCATGGGTATGCGTGCCAGTGCTTTGTCCAGTGCGTCGTCGCCCACCGCCGAACTAAAAGTGGTCAAAAACCTATCGGGAGCCATTTGATACGCAATCGTCAGCATCTGTTCGGGCTGAATCATCCTATCCAAAATCCCGCGCGCACCCTCCCAGGAGTCAAAAAACGAAAGGAGACTATTTCTATTTCCATAGTCCGCAACTATACTTTGTATCCCAGTATACAACCCCTCAGCTATCAACGTGTCATTATAAAGTGTTTCATCTCTCGCAATAGCGCCCAGAAAATTTTGCATTTCACCATTAAACCTGCACAGCGAACTGAGTATGTTTTCAGACAACCAATAGTCATCTGCACTATCGGCCATTAGCATTTGCGTCAACGTGTCGCAGGGAATTCCCTGCAGGTGGTCCGTGTCATCAAAATTGCGAACCAGGTTTTGCAGTATCCTGTTGCCCGAACTGAGATTGCACAACAATCCTAAAACGCTTGATTTTGCCACGGAATCGCTCAGCAAGGCAGCCAAAAATGAGGTCGCAAGCACGGGGTTATGCTTCCACATTTTAACATAGGCATTCCGAATGATTGAATCCTGGCCACTACGCTCTGCTGCAACCAACGATGGGACATATTCTGACCCGGAATATAAAATGGCTTTGTACAGCGCCGGGTCTGCTTTCATAAAAAACGAAACCGGGTATTGCATTATGGCTTCCATAAAATCGGTGTCGTCGACTCCTGATTTTATCACGGAATTCTCAAAATCCTTGTTTGCCGCAAACTCGGGTACGATGAAATTTATAATAAAGTCGACTGTCCCAACCGACGTGCGCAAGGCTGAATTCACAAAGGGTATGCCGCCATGAGGGTCACTAAGCACTGCGGCGCTATACATGTCCTTTTCGTGGTAAATAGCCAGAATATTCCCCTGTGCATCGTGCACGTAGTAGTCTTTGTTCACCCAATTGCAGGTATCGGTAACCTGAGTAAAGGATTTGGCAACCCTGTTTCCTGCTCCGTCATATTCAAAACGCAGGGAGTTGACGGCAGTATTGTTTTGCGTCAGCGTGACCTTATTATACAAATTCCATTGAATTGTGTCCTGACCACTCACCAGATCCTTGCTCGTATTGCCTATTGCATCATAGCGGTAACGCTGCACGGAAGTGTCTGTAAACTGGCGGATGTCATTGGTGTAGGTATTGGGTGCAAAATCTATCAGTTTACGCAACTTGTCGTCGCCACCGGTGGCTGTATAGGTGTATTTCAGACTATCCATCAACTGAGCACCCGAACCTGTATTATTTCCGTACCGTACTAAGGACTGTATGTTGCCGTCCGCATCATATCGATAATTGTTTCTGAAATCGGGAATGCCGGAAAGCATGCCCATAGCGCTGATGGTTTCGTAACCTGCACTGTGAATTCTGTTCAACTGATCATAGATGTACTGTTTGTTCAGCCGCTGAAAGGTGTTGATGGCTTCTGTCTGCCGCGCTATGTTGCCGTTATAAAGACTTAGCGTCGGTGCTGCGGTATGTTGTACAAGCCGATTAGTTACGGGATTGTAATCGTCTTTAAAATAATCAATCGCAAAAGCCACCGCGTCTTTGGCCACGACACTCGAGCTACTGCCATCCATCCCCATATCCAGATTTACATTCAGAGAATCACCGTTCACGGATTTCAACCAACCCTGTATCGTATAGGCATAGTCAATACCCTGCACCTGTAGCTTTCCGAGTACGGCTCTTGCCAACGGTCCGTGTTCATAGTAGGCATAACTGGCATCGGTATTCCAAATCAATCCATCATTGGATGTCTGGACGGAGGTGATCCGGTTGTCGGCATCATAGCGGTATTGCTGATAAAACTGATCCGGAAGTCCACGGTTATAACTCAGCATATTTACCTTTCCGCTTATCAGGTCGTAGTCATAATCAATACGCTTGTACCGCTGTTTCACCTGTGCCAGTTCCGGAAAATCCTGAGTAAGCGTCTGGACATTACCATCTATATCATAGCTGTAATGGGTGGCATAAGTATAATGCGAAAGGAAAACATCCAGGTTGGACAAGTAATCAAAATACTTGACACAGCTTACCCGTTTGCGCAAATTTTGTTGCCCATCAAGCCCTGTAATCGAGCCAAGATTTGTGGCTACTGTATCGTAAACGGTCAACACTACGTCATGGCGGCTGTGCGTACGTATGTACCACACAACGCTGTCATAGGGAACATCTGCAAGATTGTGGATAAAATAGGGGTCTGGAGAAACCATCCAAACCGTTAAATAAGAGGCCACCCCACCCGATACAGAGCCCATTGCCACTACACCATCTGCATAGGTATAGTGACATGCAGGCATCGATGTATGTGGTGCCAACATGAAGTAAGTAAAGGGTGTGAAATAAGGGCATCCCAGTTGGACTTCCCCTGTCTCCACGATTCGATTCTGAGGGTCATAAATATTATACGTGTATTTTCCTGTCGGCTGCTGATTGGCATTTTGAGAGAAAATTATCCTACCGGCCGCATCATAGAAAAAGCGGGTATTACCTCCGTCAATAGTGCTTTGTTTGGCTACTTTGTTGTAGGAGTTGTAATCATATTCGTTGCTTTTGAAAAAATGAACCGGCGGACAAAGGACTGTATGACCGTCCATCCTTGTACCATCCACGCTATCTAATAGTGTACCGGTATTGGGTATCGGGTTAACTCCCGCCGGAGGGACTGTGCGCCAAAGGTTGCCGCCCCGATCGTATTCATACAGTGTATAATTGAACTCATTTGAGATATAGCGTAGATTGAGTTGTTCACTTACACTTTTGGCCAGATAACTTCCGTAAGCCGCAGCAACCGCCCTTTTTACGGAATCGATGTAGTTATTGTAACTGACGATGCCCCTGGTTATCGCGGAGTTGAGCGTCTGCGTCTCGCAGTTATTGATCGTGTCTGGCGCATTGTCATTTAAAGAATTTGCAATCGCACCTAACAATACATGATCCAGTTCTTTACTCCTTGAGATCGTAAAGCTGGCATTTCCAAAAGCCTGAACAATGGTACTTCCGTACTGCAATTTTAAAGTAAAGGAGGAATTGGTACTGTCGGAAGGCAATGCGCGAAGCGAGGACGGAATCCACGTAAAATAATGTTGTTGCCATTTGGGAATGTAGGCCGGGAATGTGATATATGCATTGAACAAGGTGTCTCCATTGGTAAAATAACGATACCAGTACGTGCCATCTGCGCAGCGGTACGCCGTCAGCTGCATCGGATAATGATTATAGGTTACCGTATCGTTCGATATATGAAAAATATGGGTTGCCGGTGACGATATTGTCCCAATTGTTCCATCCGCACGGGACAGAATTTTTCGTAGCGTATCAAAAAGACGACTGTTCATTGTGGGGTTCCACAGCGTCAGGTCTCCCAGGTTACTTGCGCCGAAATTAGCCTGTGAATACATTGCACTATCCCCGACGTAACTGCTTACATTCGTTGGCAGCACATTTCCCTGAATCATATCCAGCACCTGTTTGGTCGGATATTGATGCAAGCTGTAGATGTAATTTAGAAACGCTTGCTTTTCGGGTCTGTAATAATCTCCATCAATGGTATGTTGATTGTAGGCTATAAAACCCGCACCGGGAATGCCGTGGTTGTATAAATAGTCTGGCATTTGAAATGCCGCATTTGAAATTGCATAGGGCATTGCAGTGGTATCGGCAACCACATTGTAAAATTTCTGGACTAAAAAATGATCTCCGATCTTAACTCCTTTTTGGTATGGCCCGACAAAGTGAATGTGTGTCGTGTCAATGATTGCGGAATCCAAAGGATTAAACGCAACCGACGCCGGAAAATAAAGTGTACCAATCCGGTGATCGGGATACAATGAGGCATACGGCGCATTAATTATCCGGTGGCGATAGGAACCGGAGTAACTACTAAGGAAATTCTTATAGACATACAGTTCATTTTGAGGAACACTATTCAGATTTATCGAAATCGTCAGGACAGAACTGTCCACAAACGAGCTGTCCATGTAGGAATTATTAAACGAATAGTCCGCGTCCACAGCGTTTAATGCGGAAAGAAAACTGTTGAGGTCTGAAATATTTGAGAATGAATACGTGGAATACCCTGCATACAAGGGCAAGTTCATACTATCTGCCAGCGCACAACTTGTAATAAATGTTTCGTAATCGTATGCAGAAATGGTTCGCCCAAGATTTACATTCATGAAGTTGGCCAGCATGGTCTCGTACAACGGATGGTCTGAACCGTAAATCTGGTAAATGGCCAATGTGTCTAAAAATGCAGTGTATAACGTGCGCATCTGTGTACAGGGTACGCAGGTGTACAGTGGGTTTGAGCCATTATCGAGCTTGGTAGGAATATTATCGGAGTAGCCACGCATGAAGCAACTATCAATAGTCGAACCGGTAACGGTTGCAATAAAAGTGAAGTCGTTTACCAGACCATTAGAAAGCGCAGGCAAGACAGGATTGTAATCGCAAACAGCCGAAATAGAATAAGACGTGTCAGACAAACCTCCAAATACATTGCCGCACGGCGAATGAAAATAAATATGGGTTGTTGCAAGCGTCCCTAGATTTTTAATGGACATCTTGTACCGTTGATAAGTGCCGTCGTAATCGACTTGAAGACTGTACGAGGAAGCCGACCCTATCTGACTAACTATAGCAAATTCGAACTGATTAGAGATGTCCAACGGAAGGATGTACGCAGAGGCATAGCCGCTTAATACGGCGTGAACATCCGGCAGATTCAGGAATGTGGACATATCGCTGAAAAACGCATCCGACTGACATTGTGTAGGCGACGGCGGTTGCTGGGTAAATGAACTGCTGTTGATCACATACGGATTACACAGGTCATTTATCAACACACCACTGCTTTGAACAGCATAACCAATCTGCGCAAATGTAAAGTCACCATTCGGTGCTTTCCCAGACTGGTATTTCGCCAGAAGTGTATCGTGAATGCTCGTTATAACCGAATGATCACCCATTGTGCAATTGGTCAGGTTTGCAACAATTGAGTCAATAATGGACATTGCCATTGACGAATCAATCTGATGGTACAGATTGTTCACGCTGTCAGCCATTTCATGATAGTCATACCATGAAAGTCCATGAGCAAGCCAAGATGGATTGCCATATACATTAAACTGCGTGTCCACTCCGGCGGTGTCATTATAGGCCGGCACTGGTGGTAATACCGCAGATGGATCAAGATCCATCCGGACAACTGCACAATGAGCACAACCATCGCCCCCCTGATTAAAAATAGAATCAATAATGCGCTGACGGTTGCTAAAATACAGGCCATAAATACCGTTAAAATAATAGGCAGAAACAAAGTTGTTGATAAGCTGATGTCCCGCAATCTGTGGCGCATAAAGATTTGCCTGGCAGTCGCCGAAGATCATCGAATCGCTACAACCGCAATAAGCACTGATCAATAAAAAAGTGTCAAGGCGCGTATTTTCACCTTTGAAAGTGCGGAGTGTTCGGGCAGGATCAGAAAAAAATCCGGTAGCTGCCATGATTGATTTTATCGGGTCTTTGGCAACAAGGCTGTCCAATGTGAGCATTCCCATTGAGGAGGCCACTTGCCAGTTCGGCACAGCCAACACCTGCGTTTTGAACGTATCATTGAAACAGTTTTTTAACTCACAATACTGTGGGTGCAGCGGCAGGAGTTCTTCGGCAATGGAGTAATTCCCTTGCGCGATAGCCGCATTGTACGCCATGATAAACGAATCCGTGGGCATCGTCCTTAGATGCTGGTAAAACTTTCCGGCTACCGTAATCGTATCTGGCAATGAAGGAACAGTACAACTGTCCTGATAACGATAGTGACAACCTGTAGTACCGGGAACCCCTGTCGTACCATAGTAATGCACCAATATCGACGTATCGTGGTAGGTGTGATTAATATATGCATTTACATCGAACTCTATGGTTTTACCACTAGGCAAAATGCCATAGATTGTGTCTGAAATGGTATTGGCATTCACGGGAACGTTGATCGTAATATGTATTATGTTGGATATAGAACCGACCAGTGAAGAGATATTCCCCACAATGTCCCCCGAAGAATTATGAATAGGCCCCGATTCTACCAACAGACTACTGTCGTGTGTCATTATCTTCAAATATCCATTCATGATGGACGGTGTAGCACTTTGAATTGGGCCAAAAAAGGAATCAGGAGCATTGTAACAATAAATGCTGATGTTAATCGGCATCGATGTCAAGCCCATTCCCAAAAAACAGGTATCCGGTATACTGATCAAATCAAGAGGCAACGGTGGTACTCCTGAAATATGCCAGCCAAAACTATCAACAACGCTATCATAGTCTGCCACGTGAAATGTATCGTAAATATGATAGTCAATCAACGCGGAATCAAACCAATAGATTGGCCCTGTCTGATGATAACACGTAAAATGCTCTGCATGCAGCGAGTCCATTAAAACGGCCACAGGAGTTTCAGGGCACACCCTTGTAAAAATGGAGTTTGAAGTTCCCACCACCGAATCCCCTATCATGGAATACTGCCCGTAAACCGCAGTAGGAAATAACTGCTGCATCATCTGCCACTTCAATTTCGAACATGCGTCGCTGTCTGCAAGTCCCGTGCAGGGAAATTTTTGCTGTCCACACTTTCGCGGATGAAACTGTTTTCCGACTTAAAACAATCCGCATGATTAAAAAATGTGTCTAATGTGGCCGTAATATCGGTTGGAGCAAATGAAAAATCCTTGTGTACGTGGTAGGCTTCTTTGTGGCCGATAAAAAATGTGTCGACTCCATAAAAAGTCAATGGCGCATTCAGATGTAATAAGGTATCTGCACCAATGATTCCGGACTTTGACAATACAGCATTTCCACACTGATCGGTGATATAATAGCTATAATGAGCTTTCGTTTCAATCCATTGATCGCTGCAGACCTTAAAAGGATTAAACATACAATTGTACTGGATCGAATCTATTGATGGGTCTTTTTCATTGTAGAAATCAGCGTCCATTACCCTGGTATTGGCAAGGGTATCAATGATCTGGTTTGTCTGAGGCAGCAGCAGATCCTGTTTGTAATAAGTTGGATTAGGTGCATTCATTTCCACGAGCGCATGGGTGGTGGAATCAACTTGGCCTATCAGCGACGATGCTATCGTTTTCCCATGATAATCCTTCACCGTCATCGACGTTTGCTGGTTCGGATCACTGCTGACAGTCATCGTATAAAAATTTGACCAGCCGAGATTGGGACCGAACAATGCATTCAATGGCTTTTGCATCGCATCGACATAGGCGTTGAAGATCGTATTGGAATCGCCGATCTGTAATTTAGGTCCCGCTCCACCCTGCGCCGCAACACGGTCTGCAAATCCGGGTTCAAAAATGGTTTGAATTAAAGGATAGCCCTTCGCATCCGGAATATATCTGCTGGACAGGTTTATCCCTCCCGTATCTGGATTATGGGGCGAGTAATAAATACTGGCCAACGCATTTTGATGCAGTGGTGGAATAACCATGGTTAAAGGACAGCTACCTGCGATACCGGAATCAAAATCATAGGCCCGGTAAGGTGCGTTCGTCAGGGAATTCAGATCCATATTGTGTTGGAAGAAAAATCCGTTTGAAGACACCGGCGCCGGAAGCGTTTTTATGCTCAACCGCCCCTCATAGTCGTAAATATTGTTTGTCGCAATCAGCTTGTTCAGACTACTGTTGAACCTCGTAATGCTTTGGCGGTTTTTGAGCAGTCCGTCATAAAAGTTAACCACGTGCTTGTACTTGCCCCCTTCCGCATAATGAATATTGTATTGCCAGTTGATGCTATCATTGGTGTATTGGCCGGTCAGGTGATAATAGGCATTTGATGGCGTAGCACTTAAATAGCCGGAATCAGGAAGCGAGTGCGACCACTTGCCATTGATGTTGTAACGAAAAAGTACGGAATCCGGTCTGACCGCCCGTACGCGATATACTAAATAACCACTGGGATAGGTCAGCGGTATTCGGAATGAATTGGAATCCAGCCAGACACGGGTACTGTTGTTCGTAAAATTATACGTCAAATCAGAAAGGTCAAGCGTACTGACGGAGGACGCATAAGGGTCCACTTTATAATCGTCAAGGTATGTCCATTCAAGTTCCCAGTTTACCGGCGTAACAGGAGCAGCAAAATCCCAAGTCAGATCAAGAAAGTTGTGGTAGGGGTCGGCGGTTTGTGTCACAGCAGGTTCCGAAGTCCACATCGAACCATACTGCGTTTTGTCGTAGTGCTGCGTAAGTATGGAACCTTCAATCTTAAAATTCCTAAGGGAGGGGTCGGTTAGGGTTGCTGGCACCAGCGTACCGGCTGCATCGGCATAAATTCCGGTGACGATGATGACGCATTTGTAAAAATTATTATAGCGTTTGATGTTGATGTCCTGAAAGGGTGAGTTATCGGGCGTATTGTTATATCCGATGGTCAGCGTATCATTGTAAATCGTATAGCTTGAAACTGTATCTGCCGGGTTTCCATAGGCGTACATCTGGTAGGTCATCCGGTAGACATATTCTACGGCGGTGCCGAAAAGCAGAGGCAGCTTGAATTGGGGCTCAGGGAGACCAAAAAAGAAACCTCTGTAAAACTGGAGAGGTATAATAAAGATTCAGCAACGGCTTCACCAATTTCTAAACGACACTCAAAAAAAATAAAAAGCCAAATCCAACCAGTCCAGAAAGAATAACGCCTACCATATTGTTAGAAAATAAATGCTTGTTATCTTTTACGGGATATTGTATTAGATTTGCAGCTACAACAGGAAATGGTGTCTTCCTGAACCAACCGCTTTTAAAGCTAATGGCGCCTACAAATTTAACTGATGGCTTTTTGCCGTCCTTATGGTTATTTGTAGGTATGAAAAGATTGCGAAATTCATTTGAACAGATATTTATTGCCCGTCATCTCCTTAAATGGATGGCTATCGTTACGCCTGTCTCAATAGTAGTAGGTTCTCTAGTAGCCTTTTTTCTCTGGCTTTTAGATGTAGCAACAAAATTCCGATGGCAGCATGAATGGCTGCTTTTCTTCCTTCCGGTAGCAGGTGTTGCAATTCACTTCCTGTACAAGCTATGGGGAAAGAACTCTGAGGCAGGTAATAACCTTATTATGGACGAGATACACCAGCCAGGTGGTGGTGTTCCGGCAAGGATGGCACCCTTAATTCTGATAACAACGGTTATCACACACCTTTTTGGAGGATCAGCAGGAAGAGAGGGTACAGCAGTACAAATAGGTGGCAGTATGGCTAATCTGCTTGGCAAATGGTTCAAGCTCTCAAAAGAAGATGTGCGTATCATTTTGATGACAGGCATAGCCGCAGGATTTGGAGCCGTATTCGGCACACCTTTGACTGGCGCGATATTCGCTTTGGAAGTGCTTGCCATAGGCCGGATAAAATATGATGCCTTAATTCCGTGTTTGATAGCCAGTATGTTTGCGGATATTGTGTGCAATGTATGGGGTATTCACCATACTAAATATGAGATTTTATTTTCTCATTCAAATTCGGTTACGGTTCCATTCATCCACTTTGATTTTTTGCTGCTGGCAAAGGTTGTAATTGCCGGAGTTGCATTCGGGTTATCGGGATATATATTTTCCGAATTATCTCACAGGATAAAACGCCATTCCAATCGTTTTATAAAATCCAGAAAATGGCTGATACCTGTATTCGGCGGAATCACAATCATTCTGCTAACATTTTTATTAGGAACTCAGGATTATTTAGGATTAGGAGTTACTTCCAAAGACCCAAATGGCATTTCAATCGTGAATGCTTTCAAACAAGGCGGTGTTACTGATTGGAGCTGGTTATGGAAGCTGATACTCACGGCGATAACTCTTGGTACAGGATTTAAAGGCGGTGAAGTAACTCCATTGTTTTTTATTGGCGCGGCGTTGGGCAATACACTTGCTGTTACTACAGGTGCGCCTATAGACCTCTTTGCAGGGTTAGGCTTTATTGCTGTATTTGCCGGGGCAACTAATACCCCCTTGGCCTGTACAATAATGGGAGTGGAGTTATTCGGCACTGAAAACATTCTTTATTATGCCGTTGCTTGTTTTACTGCATATTATTTCAGCGGCCATTCCGGCATTTATAATTCGCAGCGTGTCGCCGTTACCAAACTAGGCAAAATAACTCTTCCACAAGACAATCAACTAAAACAACTAAAGGAGTATAACAATGAAAGAAAAAATTAAAACGCACATATTAGGTAAGCTAAAGATTTACTTAACAACTGGCGAAACGATAAAATCAGAAAAACTATTACATAAGCTTTTTCCGAAAAATATTTACAGGCAGATAATTGTTGAAGCCAAAAAGGAAGGAATAATGAATGCTTCGGTATTTCCAACCCATTTTGGTTATAGCAACAATGGTAAGATACAGGAACAATCGCTGGAAACAGGCAATTCGGGGCTAACGATATGCGTAGAGCTGATTGACCAAAGGGAAAAGCTTGAATTGTTTTTTACAAAACACAAGGACGTATTGAAGGGCAAGGTTGTTATTTATAAGGAAGTTGAGTTCTGGGATCTGGATTAAAATTACATGGGAAAGACGGTTATCATAATCGGTATTGGTGGTTTTTTAGGAAGTGTATCCCGCTACCT
>CAIYJV010000202.1 GCA_903926605.1 uncultured Bacteroidota bacterium | reverse complement strand
TGCCAAAAAGAAGTTTTCAAAAATAGAGTTGCTGGTAGACAAGAGTTCTCACATTATCTCCGGTGGCAAGATCTGGGAAAAGAACGGTAACACCTACCAGTATTCCGTGACCAATTTCGTAGCAGACCCCAATCTGCCCGATGCGCTGTTTTCCTGGGATGCCAAAGCACACCCCGGCGTAGAGGTCGTAGACCTGCGATAACAGGAATCACCTACCGAAGGTCCGGATATCCAGATCATCTATAGTTATTGTCTGTTCGCTTCCGGCGTTCCAGTAGAAAACCTCTATTGCGTCATATCTGGCCTTGGTTGTCCTGATATAGAATGCAATTTCCCTTGTTTCTCCATTACTCAGGATTCGGTCTGCCTTTATAAAGCCCTCCTGTATACAGGCACCCGGTTTACGGCTATCCCGCAAGCGCACAATAGCATGTGCCATTTTCCATACGTCCCATTCTTTGTTGGCACATCTGAAGGTACTCTTTACCCTTATCCACCCTATGCTGTCCGATTCGCACGATACGCGGTACGCAGGCGTCACCTGCACGTCCTTGTTCAGCATCACTGACTGGTGGCCGGATATGGCGTTGGTGGTGTACCACGGCCCGGTAGCCCGCTCAAAATCGTTATGATAAAGGAGGCGCTCTGTAGTCGGATCGCCCGTAAAAAAATCGCATTTGTCCATCAGCATACGCACCGAATCCGGTGCCGACCACCTTCCTGCTACCCGCCAGTAGTAGTTGCTGTTCATGCTGTCGCTGTCGTACAGATTGCCTTTATGATACATCCACGTGATCCACACATTCATATAAACGAACAATGCGACTAAGCCAGCCAGAATTCTGGCCACCGTCTTGCGGCGCAATGCAGTCTCCACCAGCGTTGCCATCGGCAATATAATAACGGGATAGCTCTGTACCATGGCCCTGCCACCATACCACCATACATCCCAGGCGCAAACAACATAAAAGTTGACAAAAAAGAACACCAGCACCGCAGCTTTGTGGTGGCCGCGCTTCAGATAAGGCAGGATTCCGGCAAACGACAGCAGGAACATGGGTGTATACCGCAGCCATCCCGTTCGCGGACTGAACGAATACTGATACATGTGCGGCTTATAAAAAGTAAATGACTGACTGCCGTAGGAATAATACAGCCAGTGTCCGGACACATATTTCCAGTAAATAAGCTGAACGAATACCACCGAAAAAGCTACAAGCACCGCCGCCGAAAGCGTGGCTGTGTTTTTGCGCAGCAACCCGAGCTGGTCCACGAATGCCCGCCCTGAAAACGACTGCATACCCCACAACAGAGGAATAATGCAAGCCACGATGTCGGTGGGCCGTGTCAGTACAGCGAGACCTGTGAGAAAGCCGATCGCCAGTGCGTACTTCAACTTGAACTCCTTATAATAATAGTGGGTGCTGAGCAGCAGCAACACATATACCGTAAACAACCAGCTATGCGACATACCGCAGTCTACCGCTGCATAATTAAGGTAGTTGGTCCCTATCACCAATAATGACAGAACAATGGCCGTGACCCGGTCTGAATAATACAGCAAAAGGAATTTCCGCAAATACCAAAGTCCAATCAGCGCTACAAGCAGGCCGCCAAGCTGTATACCAAGCTGGTAGGGCGCGCTGAATCCGTCGCGTGGATATCCCAATGCCCCGGCTGCCAGATGCGCAGCCGTAAAAAAAGGCAAAAACATGATGGCCAGACCCGAAGAGTATTTTATGACGTAGTTACCGTTGGGGGCCTGCGTACGTTGCTGAAACTCGGTATTGGTGGGCTTGTATTTTGCAATGACCGAATCGGTAAAAGCCTGATGTTTGAGGTCGTGATAAATGAACACTGAAGGCAGATACCAGTAATATCCCGACACATCCCACGAAATTGCTGCTTCGGAATCGGGTTTGGTCCACCTGGGGTAAAAAACAAGTGAAGTATAACACATCAGCACCACTGACAATATATATACTACGCGTGAAATCATGGTACAATATACAGGTTTAAGATAAGGTTACAAAACGCGAACATTGCCTGCGCCGCTGCCACAATTAGTAATATATTTGACCATAAATGAAACGGATAGCACAAACATACCTTAAGGCCTATAGCGGCCTGTCGGGTGGCGCATGGTGGTTGTCGCTGGTAATGCTGGTGAACCGCAGCGGCACCATGGTGGTTCCATTTCTGGCATTGTACCTCACCGAAGCCAAACACTACACCATAGCTCAGGCCGGACAAGTGCTTTCGGTGTATGGCATGGGAGCTATCTGTGGTGGATTTCTGGGCGGAAAGCTCACGGACAAAATAGGTTATTACGCCACTTTAATACTTACACTCACTAGTGGCGGCATTCTTTTTATTGTCCTTGGCCAGATGCAGGACATGGGTTCCATCTGCGGGGTGGCATTTTTACTCGCCATGCTGAACGATGCGTTCAGACCGGCCAACTCCTCTGCAATAGCAGCCTGGAGCAAACCCGAAAACCGGACCCGCAGTTTCTCCCTCAACCGCCTTGCTATCAACCTGGGCTGGGCGCTGGGTGGCGCAATGGGCGGTTTTGTGGCCGCCCATAACTATCAATTGTTGTTTTGGATAGATGGCGCCACCAATATCGGCGCGGCTCTGATACTCTGGGCCGTTCTTAAACCCAAACCCGGAGCACCCAAACCACACAAACTCCCCAAAGACCCCACTACAAAACCGGCTTTCCGCGACCGCACTTTTATGTGGTTCGTGGTGCTGACCATAATTTACGGCAGTTGCTTCTTCCAGCATTTTTCCACTATACCGCTTTTTTACAGACGCATTTTCCACCTCGACCCGTCTTTTATCGGACTTACAATGGCACTGAACGGATTGCTCATTGTGGTTTTCGAAATGGCACTCGTGTACCGGCTGGAAGCCCGACCGGACCACAGCATTTTCATAGCAAGCGGAATGGCCCTCACAGGCTTGGGATTCGTATTGTTCAATGTGGTGCCGGGCGGCATGTGGCTCGCCATAACATTTACCCTGCTCCTCACGCTCGCGGAAATGCTGAGTATGCCATTTATGAACACATTCTGGGTAAGGCGTACAAACGACCAAAACCGGGGTGGATATGCGGGATGGTATTCGGCAGCCTGGTCAATAGCGCAGGTGGCGGGCCCTTATCTGGGAAGCCAAACAGCACAACATGCGGGGTTTGCGACACTTTGGTGGATCGTGGCTGGAGTAAGCCTTGCCGGCGCACTGGGCTTCGTGGGTCTGGGCAGGTCCAGAATAGCCTGAAAAAAGCACTAACGGTTAAAAAAGGTGCCCGTTCCTCATATCGCAGGGCACACCCATAAGAAGAAATTTATTTTTGTGGTCACAAGTAACTAATTTTGCCCCCCGAAATGCCACGGCGCAAAGTGCCCTCCCGAAAACCATCTGGAATAAGGGTAGAGCGCGTCTTGCACCGGGGAAAATATTTTATTGTATGAGCAACTTTACAACGCGGGAAACGAATTCCCACCGCAAGACCGACAGATGCGCAGCAGGAAAGAGAATCTTTACTGCGATCGCCCTTTTTATCACCATCCTGGCATCCGGAAACAGCGTACATGCGCAGACTGGATTCACCCCTTTGTTCGTGGGTTCTTCGCCCCATGTAATGAGGTCGTGTGTCGACCCCGGCGTTGAAAGCGTTGACCCATACCTGGGTGTATTCGATGGCACTGAATTTGGCGATGTGTTTGCAGGTCAGATTAATTTCGTCATCCATACCATGCCTGCTCATGGCACTCTGACAGGAATTGACTCCATCGATTATACTGGCGGCATCGGATTCCCCATCGGTTTCAACTACCAGCCAAACGCGGGCTATCAGGGTCTGGACCAATTCCAGATCCTCGCCTACGACACTTATGGCGATACAGACATTAAGACCGTATATGTGGTTACGGGTCCGCCACCTACACCGATCACCGGCCCGTCATATGTGTGCGTGTCCGGTACCGCCACACTGTCGGATTCCGTCCCATACGGTATCTGGAGTGCTGCCGACCCTACAATTAGCGTAGACAATGCCGACTCCTGCTGGCTAAGCGGTGTTAGCGCTGGAATGGCAACACTCACCTACAGCACCGGTTGCGGATCGGATGTATATGCAACTATCGTTGTTACAGATACCACAGGCGTCATAACAGGCGCCACCTCATTATGTCCCACAACCACAATAACGCTTACAGATACTATTCCGGGTGGCAGCTGGAGTTCACAAACACCCGGCACAGCCACCATTTCCCCTACCGGTGTGGTAACCGGCGTGGCTGCAGGCACCACAATTATCAGCTATGCTAACGGTTGCAGCGCCCCTGTCACCTGGCCTTTAACCGTGTTTCCCGGCTCTACAATCAGTGCCATTGCAGGAACTACCACTATTTGTCAGGGCGGAACCGGTACACTTACCGATCCTGATGCCGGAGGCAAATGGTTCAGCGACAACACAGGTATCGCCACCATCGACAGTATTACCGGCATTATGAGCGGTGTTGCAGGCGGCACTGTGATCATGACCTACAAACTCACCAATATTTGTGGTACAGCTACAACCACAACAATCATTACGGTAAATCCTTACCCCACAGTAGCGGCCATCACAGGTACAAACACGATTTGTCCCGCGGCAACCACTACACTCAACAGCGCCACCGGTGGTGGCACCTGGACCATCACCAATACTACACTTGCTTCTGTTTCGGCTACAGGTGTGGTCACCGGCATTAGCCCCGGTACAGACACCGTGAACTATGCGGTCACAAATGCATGCGGCACTACTACCGTAAGCTATATAGTGACGATCAATCCACTTCCTGCCGCAGGCTATATTTATGGCGTGGGCGGTGTATGCGTCAGCGGTGCTGCGGTACTCACTGATGCCGTTTCAGGTGGCACGTGGTCCAGTAGCAATACAGGTTTTGCGACAGTGGTTGCCGGAACAGTTAGTGGTGTATCGGCAGGCTTGGTTACGATCAGTTATTCCTATACCAATTCCTGTGGCACCAATGTGGCTACACATGCTATGCGCGTTAGCACAGATCCCGTCATTAGCACGCTTGTAGGCAATGGCACGGGCGGTTTCTCCGGCGATGGAGGCCCATCTGTATCCGCAGAACTATACAGTCCGGCAAATACAGCCAGAGACAATGCGGGTAATCTGTACATAGCAGACGGTTTCAACAACCGCATTCGCATGGTAAGCGCCAACGGCATTGTTTCAACCATTGCCGGAACCGGAACCGCTGGTTTCAGCGGCGATGGCGCAGCAGCAACTGCAGCCAACATTAGCGGCCCTAATGGCATTGCGGTGGACGGTTTAGGGAACATTTATTTCGCCGACCAGGTCAACCAGCGCGTGCGCAAGATCAGTACATCTGGTATCATTAATACAATAGCCGGCAACGGCACGGCAGGTTACACCGCTGATGCGGTACCAGCCACCACATCCGAACTCAATTATCCTTCCGGTATTGCTTGCGACGCCGCAGGCAATGTGTACATAGCAGACTACTTCAACAACCGTATCCGTAAGGTAAATACGTCGGGTATCATTTCTACCGTTGCAGGTACGGGTGCCGCCGGGTACACCGGAGACGGCACAGCCGCAACAGGCGCCAAATTGAACCAACCCGTGGGCGTAGCACTGGATGCGTCGGGCAATTTACTTATTGCCGACAATCAGAACCACGCGGTGCGTACGGTCAATACTTCGGGCATTATCTCTACCCTTGCAGGTACCGGAACTGCCGGTGCCACAGGAGACGGTGCTGCAGCCACTGCAGCATTGCTCAACCTGCCTTCTGGCGTGGCAGCAGATGGTGCTGGCAATATTTATATCGCAGACAAGGGCAACAATAAGGTGCGCAAGATCATGTCGGGCATTATGAGTACAGTGGCCGGAAATGGTACAGGCGCCTACACCGGAGACGGCAACGTAGCTACTGCAGCTCAGCTTTATGCACCCACAGGTGTCGTAACCGATGCTGCTGGCAACCTGTATATTACAGACAATTCCAACAATGTGGTCAGGGTTGTCACTCCACTCTGCTCATGCCAGGGCACACCCTCGGCAGGCACGGTAACGGCCTCTGTTTCAACTGGCTGCAGCACCTACACATCTGCACTCTCCCTTTCCGGCGCCACTTTGTCGCCAGGCATCACTTACCAATGGCAATCCTCTGCAGACGATATTACCTTCTCCAATGTGTCGGGTGCTACCAACCTCAATTACAGTGCTACGGTTTCTGCTCCTGTGTACTACCGTTGCATTGTCACATGCACCAGCAGCTCGAGCAGTGCCACCGCTACCCCCATATACCTTAACGAAGGCATGCCTGCTGTGTCCGCTATTTCAGGACTCACCACCGTATGTCAGGGTGCAACGATCACGCTTGCAGACACTACTACCGGTGGTAGCTGGAGCGCATCAGGTGCGGCTACCGTAAACGCAACAGGAGTTGTTACCGGTACTGCTGGCGGCACTGCCACGATTAGCTACAGCAAAACAAACGCTTGCGGCACGACGTCGGCTACATACACCGTCAGCGTACAACCCCTGCCAACCGCAGGTACCATTTCAGGCAGCAGCGTTATTTGTCCGTCGGTGGTATCCGCTTATTCGGTTACAGCTACTGGTGGTACCTGGAGTGCATCCGGCGTGATATCGGTTGATGCCTCGGGCAATGTAACGCCCTCTTCATCCGGCAACGGTATCATCACTTATAGTGTGTCCTCTGGCTGCGGAAACGCATCAACTACCTTCCCCGTTACGGTCAGCACCCTGCCCGCCGCAGGTACCATTAGCGGCCCATCCACAGTTTGTGCCACTACTACCATTACACTTACCGACGGCACCACTGGTGGTAGCTGGACGTCGGGTAATCCCGTTGCTGCATCAGTTTCCGGTGGCGTGGTCACAGGGCTTTCCACTGGCACCAGTACCATATCCTACGCAGTGAGCAACAGTTGCGCCACCGCCTATGCCACCTATTTGGTAACCGTGAACCCGCAGCCTAACCCCGGCGCTATATCCGGTAACAATACGGTCTGCGCCGGCACACCGGATACACTTACCGATCCGGCTTCGGGTGGCACATGGTCCAGTACAAATACTGTGGTTGCTACCGTCGCCAGCAATGGCATTGTAACCACACTGGCCAACGGCACTACTACCATTTCTTACACCGTGACCAACGGCTGCGGAACTGCAGCTGCCACGATGCTGCTTACCGTAAACCCGATGCCCAATGCAGGAAGTATTTCCGGAACGGCTTTTGTATGCCCCGGACAAACGACTACACTTACTGATGGGGCAACCGGCGGTACTTGGACTAGCTCCACACCCCTGAACGCTACCGTAAGCGGTGGTGTTGTTTCCGGTCTGAGCGCGGGTACGACCAATATTTCTTATACAGTGACCAATAGCTGCGGCACAGCGGCTACCGGCGTTGTAGTAACCGTCAATCCGCTGCCTGTTGCCGGCACCATAAATGGCGTGGGCGCAATTTGCCCCGCAAATACAGATACCGCAACTTCCACCGAACCTGGTGGTGTCTGGAGCAGCACGACTACTTCTGTTGCCACAATAGATGCAGACGGTATTATTACACCCGCCGGACCTGGCACTTCTACCATTTCTTATACCGTAACCAATAGTTGTGGCGTTGCAGTAGCAACCGCAGAAGTAACTGTGAACGCAGCACCTGATGCCGGAATTATCACAGGCAGTGCTACCGTTTGTCATTTCGCAACAACAACCCTTTCCAATACGACAGCTGGTGGTGTGTGGAGCAGTTCGGCCACCGGAACAGCTTCTGTTTCCGGCGGTATCGTAAGCGGTGTTTCTGTCGGAGCAGCCACTATTTCATACACCGTCACCAATTTCTGCGGCACCGCAACAGTTACAAAAACCATCACGGTAAAACCGCTGCCCGATACCGGCATGATCAGCGGACCATCTGTTATTTGTCTGGGTTCAAGTTACATTGTCATCGAGACCGTACTTGGTGGTGTGTGGTCCGCATCAAACGGATCTGCTACGATCATTGATGGCACCCTGAATGGAAATTTCCACGGCATCGACACCATATACTATACGGTTACCAATGCTTGCGGTTCGCTCTCAGCTCAATACAGCGTGACGATAGACCCCTACCCCGGCATCATCTCCGGTGCCAGCGCTGTTTGTGAGGGTACCACCATAACGCTGGCCGAAAACGTACCCGGCGGCTCATGGTCGGCTTCAAATACCAATGTCAGCGTTACGTCCGGCGTTGTGACCGGAAATACCCAGGGTACATCTACTGTCACGTACACCGTGTCCACTGGTTGTGGTCCGGCTTTCGCCACTTACGACCTTACAGTAAATCCTGCACCCGTTGCGGGAACAATATCCGGCACTTCCAGCATGTGCGAAGGAACAGTATTAACGCTTTCTGATGATCAGCCTGATGGAATATGGAGCGCATCAAATGGCTTCGCCACAGTTACCGACGGCGTAGTGACCGGCCTCACCGCAGGTGCAGATACCATTTCCTATTCTGTAACCAATGGCTGCGGCACTGCATCAGCAACTCAGGTAGTAACCGTAAATCCCCTGCCTCATGCCGGCATCATTTCCGGTGGCACCATGTTGTGCACCGCCAGCCCACTTACACTTTCTGAAACAGTAAGTGGTGGTGTTTGGTCCACAATTACCGGCAACGCTTCCGTTACCGACGGTATAGCAACAGGTGTAACAGAAGGCGCAGACACCATACGCTACATCTTCACCAACTCTTGCGGCGCAGATACCGCCATACATGCTGTAAGTGTGTTGATATCCCCATCAGCAGGCACCATCAGCGGAGATACAGTTGTGTGTCAGGGACAGACCATTACACTAAGCGATCCCACTACAGGTGGTAGCTGGCAGTTGACCAATACGATGGCCGTGGGTACCGATAACATCATTACCGGGATAAATGCGGGCATGGATACAGTCTACTACCTCATGACCAACATTTGCGGCACCGACACAGCTCGTTCCTATTTAACGATCAATCCCCTTCCGGTTGCAGGAACTATCTCAGGCCCGAACACCGTGTGCGCTGGTTCAACAATTCTCCTGGCCAATTCTGCACCGGGTGGCACCTGGGGCACCGGCGGTGTATATGATTCTGTTTCCGGCGGCGTAGTTTATGGCATCAGTGCAGGAACAGATTCTGTCTGGTATCTCGTAAGCAACTCTTGCGGCAGCGCCAGTGCGCATATGCTCATCACCGTGAATCCCTTACCAGATGCGGGTGCCATCAGCGGACCGAATACGGTTTGTACAGGTGCGACAATCACACTGACCGAAACCGTTAGCACAGGATCCTGGAGCATCACCAATGGCAATGCTACCATCGCATCAAACATCGTTACTGGATCCACTGCCGGCATTGATACGGTATATTATACCGTGAACAATATCTGTGGCACTGCAGTTGTAAGCCAAATCATCACCGTGAATCCAACATTGCCCGTACTTACACTTTCAGGACCAACACTGGTATGTACAGGTGCTACCATTACCCTCACTGCTGATATTCCCGGAGGAACCTGGACTGCATGGAACACCACTGCACAGGTAGACACCAACGGTATCGTAACCGGGGATCATGCCGGAACAGATACCATTATTTACCACGTTACCAATGTATGTTCCGATCTTTCCACACCATGGACGGTACTTGTGAACCAGTCGCCCGACCCTGGCACCATAACAGGAACAGATACCTTGTGCAAGGGCACTAGTGTGACACTGACCGATGCTGCGGCGGGTGGTACCTGGAGCGCTACCAACGGCAATATGACCGTTAGCGCCACCGGAATAGTAACTGCGGTAAACACCGGCACTGACACTGTAAAATATACGGTGACCAACTCCTGCGGTACCGCATCGGCAACAGCCAATATGCTGGCCATCACCACACCGGTGACATCCATACTGGGACAATCGTTTGTGTGCGTAGACAAGCTGGATACATTGTATAGTTCTCCCGGCGGAGGCATCTGGGCCAGCTTCGATACCACCAAGGCCACCGTGACCAGCAACGGTATTGTACTGGGTAAAGCACCCGGCAACGACACCATTTACTATGCCGCTACCAATATGTGCGGAACAACGGTAAGCAAGCTGCCACTATATGTGTATTCAGCCGCCGACTGCCCGACAGATGTACCTGGAGTGGCCATCAACCGCAGCATACGCATTTACCCCAACCCCACGGAAGGGCTGATAAATGTGGTAATACCCGCAGCCACCGGAACCGTCACCCTCCGCGTGGTAGACCTGATGGGTAAAACGGTGATGAGTCACACCACCATCGGCAACACCACCAACCAATTCGATCTCAGTGACTTGGCAAAAGGGACATACCTCCTCACCGCCGACGGCGACGATATAGAATTCAGAGAAAGAATTGTCGTTTGGTAAAAAACGAAACCCCCTACAAAAAAGCCCTCCGGATACGGGGGCTTTTTTTGTAGGGGGGGAGGTAGGGAACGTGACACAAAAGCAAATTTTCCAAATTGAGGCTCCATTACTTTTGAGGAATGGATTTTAACACAAAATTGGAAAGTCTCGAAATATTCCTTTCATATGACCAGCCGACTACTTGCCCCTACTGTGGTGTTCGCACAGAAATACTTTTTGATATGGGCCACACGATGCTTGCAACAAAAATTCTAAGATGTCGAAATAATTTGTGCAACTTTGAATTCTTAGAACAAGTAGAATAAAACAGAATATTCGCAAATGACAGTAGGACAAAAACTTTGGACTAGAGACGAACTCATTCTTGCTGTGAATCTATATTGCAAACTTCCTTTTGGGAAGATGCATAAGGCAAACCCAGAAATTATCAAATTAGCGGAATTGATCGGCCGAACTCCTTCTTCAGTAGGGCTAAAACTCGTAAATTTTGCGAGTTTTGACCCGACCTTAAAAGAGCGAGGAATTAAAGGTGCTTCCAATGCAAGCAAACTGGACAAACAAATATGGGGTGAATTTTACGAAAATTGGGATGAGGCCCTAATAACAAGCGAAAAACTATTAGCTGAAAAGAAAAACACAAGTGTTGAAAAACAGAATAATATAGATTTACTAAAAATTCCGGTTGACGGCTTGGAGCGAAAGCAACTGATTAAAACACGAGTTAACCAATCAATATTCAGACAAATAATTTTAGCTACCTACAAAAACAAATGTTGCATCTCAGGAATTGACAACCCTGAATTATTGATTGCAAGCCATATCGTACCGTGGAGTGTGAATGAAAAGAACAGAATGAACCCTATGAACGGTCTTTTATTAAACGCATTGCACGACAAGGCCTTTGAATCAGGATTAATTACAATCAATGCGGACGACTACAAAATAAAAATATCGAACCGCTTTCTGAATACCAAAAACCAAGAGAGCATTCAACAAAATTTTACTAGTCTCAACGGCAAGGAAATAACTCTTCCGGATAAGTTTTTACCTTCTAAAGAATTCCTAAAATTGCATAATGAAACAAGGTTTGTGGGATAATTTAAAACCAAACGAAAAATCTCAATACCTGTCCTCAAAATTTCTTAGATAATGGGCTGGTATTGTATGTGCGGGGTTGGATATCCGATACGGGGATATATGAATGATCTGAATACTTTCTTTGCGGTACCAACTGAATTCCTGGTATAGATTTACTCGTAAATATCTTTCCTGTTACCAATCGCGACGATATATACGGTGAGTACATGATCCTGAATATCGTAAATAATGCGATAGTCGCCTTGCCTAATCCGGTAACCTAATCTACCCTTCAATTTTTTACACCCTGGTGGACGAGGATTCAATGCCAAACTACAGATCGCTGTTTTTATGCGGGTATAATCTGGATCGGCAATCTTATCAAGTTGTTTTTCCACTTGTTTTTCAAAAAGCAACGTATACATTACTGCTTTCTCTTTTTTTCAATTGACTCAAAAACGTCGGATGCGGGCACATATTCCTGTTTACGGGATTTTACCTTGTCGTATGCCCTAATGCAAGCATATTCATCAAGATCATCGAGCATTTTTTCATACTCTTTCAACGGCAAAATTACCGCAACCTTCTGGCCATTATCATCTGTAATGAACTGATTTTTCATACTGCAAATTAAGAATTTAGTCGCAATTGTGTACACAGTGCTCCGGGATTGAGTTCCGGAATACATCAATGCCCTGGGATACACAAAAAAAATGCCCCGACGTTAGTCGAGGCATTTAAATGAATATGGCAGCTACCTACTCTCCCGCATTGTGGTGCAGTACCATCGGCCATGGCGGGCTTAACTTCTCTGTTCGGAAAGGGAAGAGTTGAACACCGCCGGCAATACCACCATAAGATGGTTGTTGTACTAGACAACAATATCTAGACATATTGGAATAGCAATTTC
>CAIYJV010000201.1 GCA_903926605.1 uncultured Bacteroidota bacterium | reverse complement strand
TTAACTGATGAGAAATAATTTGAAAACTACAATTACGAAGTCCTAACCTATAACATTATAAAAAACAAATTTGTGGAAAACTTGCTACTCCGAATAGTCAAAAAATATTACATTTGCCTTAACAACCTGTTTTTTGTACAAATAAATCTTTTTGTCAACGAAACAGAATGCCAATATTTTTAATTGACATCATTATATAATACAGCAAAAAATGAAATTTTTTTCCGCTTCGTTAGCAGTTCTTTCTTTAGGGTGTTGCCTTTCAATTAGTGCAAGTGCCCAAATGATTGGAACCAACATTTTTATCCCAGGCCACTACCTTGAGATCGGACAGGCAAATCCCGGGTATTTCGCTGCAGATCCGCCACCAGCAGGATATCATCCTTATCCGGCAGGTTCTACGCTGGCAGAAGTCTATGATTATGGACACGACGGCTGGACGGTAGGCACACCTCCGTTAATGGGTGACTATACCTATCCCGGAAGCCCTTTCGAAGGTTTTGCCATTCAGGTGGGCAGCGCTGCACAGCTCAATTATTCGTTTGCATCCAATGGCGCAATCACCGGTACTGGTTCTCTGGTAGGCAATAACGTGTCTTATACCAACGTAGGCGGTCATCTTATCGGCAACTGGTCTGGTTCCTGCATGGGTGGCCAATTGCAGCTGAGAATGGAAACCAGAGTTGATACAAACGCTTCCTGGGTGAATGTAACTACCAAAATGTACAACACAGGCGCGACAGCCTTGAATAACATTTACTACATCAGGACTTGTGACCCTGACAACGATGAGGCACATTCATATAGTTTTACCACCAATAACCAGGTAGTATACCAAAATGACGTGGACCACAGGGTAATGGTAAAAGCACTGGGCACTGTTTATACTTATGCCTACATGGGACTTTGCACTAAAGACCAAAGAGCCAGGGCATTTGTATACGACAGCTGGCCACTGGATTTTTATGTTACAGACCTTAGTACGATCTATTCAGGCGCTGCCGGGTATCAGTACACTCCCGGTGTATGGGACGATGGAGACATTGCAATAGGTCTTGAATATTACATCTGCTCCATACCTGCACACGACAGCACAATGGTTTCTTACGCATATACGTTCCTGAATAGCGATCATGGCGTGGACAGTGCCTTTCCTGAACCGGGTATTATTGTAAACGGTGGCACACCGGTGTATCCACCTGCTATTGGAGCACCGATATACGATACGTTTTTCTCCTGCGCCCATCCGGGTGTAACTATGTTACCCGTAAACCTCTCTTATAGCGCCAGCACGGGCGTATGGACTTGGGCTTCATGGACCTGGGCACCCGGCACTGGTCTTTCTTCCACCACTGGCACTAATGTAACCATAAATCTTGGCGCCCTGTCCGGAGTTACTACGTTTACAATTACAGGTACGGATAGTTTACCCGGTACGAGTTGCCCACCCGGAAATCATCGCGTTATTTACCTCACTATTGTCCCCTGTTTCGGCGGCTCCGCCAATTCTCCCTGCCTAGGCAATACACTTACACTCACTGCACTGGGCGATTCCATTGGAGCAACCTACCAATGGTTAAACCCGGGCGGAACTGTTGCAGGCACCACGCACACACTCAACATTACGCCATCCGTTTGGGCCGACACAGGCACCTGGAAAATCGTACGTTTCCTGGGTGGCGTTTATGATACCGCTACCGTACATGTAACGCTGCATACCATGCCGGCATTGACCGTGACCTACAATGCTGACTCTATCTGCAATGCGTCGGGTGGTACTCCGCTCACAGATACGATGAAGATACACCTGTCTCCAGCGCTTACTGGCGACGTTTTTGCATGGACAGGCCCGGCCGGGTTCACATCTACACTGGCCAATCCTTTTATTGCACCCTTTATAGCCTCCGAATCCGGAGTTTATCATGTAACAGTGACGGATATTTATGGCTGCGTTGGAACGGCATCCATAAACATTATTCCCTGTTTCGGTGCTTCGAGCAATGCTCCCTGTATTGGGAGTCCTCTTTATGTGTTTGTAACCGGCGATTCTCTGGGTGCTACATTTCAGTGGATCTCACCGTCTGGCACGGTTGCAGGGTCATTACCCAACCTGACTATTTCCCCTTCTGTTTGGTCTGACACCGGAAACTGGAAAGTGATCCGTAACCTGGGTGGCGTATTGGATACCATGATCACACACGTCGTCATTCATCCGCTCCCCTCCTACCTTATGGCTTGCAACGGAGACTCATTGTGCTCCAGCACCAGCTCTACGTTTACTGACACTATGAAGTTGTATTGCTATCCTTATGTAGCCGGTTATACATACTCATGGTCCGGACCGGGCGGTTTCACATCGACGCTTGAAAATCCAACTGTTACCCCTTATTTACCCGCAGATACCGGACGTTACCATGTAACCGTGACGGATATGTATGGTTGCAGCGATACCAGCAGTGTGCTGGCGCGGATCATACCACCCATCATCGCGCCTACTATTACCGGCAGGAACCATTATTGTACCGGCGATCCATTCATACCATTTGGTATCAATCTTATGCCTGGCGCTACTGCGCTTTGGTATCTGGATAGTGTGGGTGGTACGGGTTCTACTATTTCGCCTCCGGTTGACAATTCCTATGCACACACTGTAACCGTTTGGGCTAGCCAGATAGAGGGTGTTTGCGAAGGGTTGAGGTCTTCCTTCACAGTAGTCGTAGACACTACACCAGCTCCGGCAGTTCTTACCACCAACGCACCTATCTGTACAGACAGCGCACTGTTCCTGTATGCTACCGATGGTCTGAGTGGTGGCACCTACAGTTGGACAGGCCCATTGGGCTTTACGTCCACCCTGCAAAACCCAAGCATTCTGAATGCTCAGGTAAACAACTCTGGTAATTATACAGTTGTCTATTCATTGCCAACCTCTTGTCATTCCTCAGCAACGATCAATGTGTTGGTAAAACCCAAACCCGCACCGCCAACCATTACGGCTAACATCCCCTGCGATGGATTTGCACTGAATCTGTCTGCTACTTCCAACGCAGGCAGCACTTTTAACTGGAACGGACCTGCAGGTTTTTCTGCTGCCGGATCGAATCCTACTGTGAACCCGGCTAAGCTGGGCGTGAACGATGGTATATATACGGTGATAGCTACTCTGGATCTTTGCCCATCGTTCCCCGCTACTTTCAATGCGGCGATCAGGGCTAACCCAGCAGCGCCCATTACCCACGATACAGCTTTCTGCCAGTACAGCCAGTCGTTGCCCCTTATGGCAGATAGCCTTCTGGATTCTGAATCAGGTACCTGGAATACGCTGACCTGGTACACTACCGGTTCAGGTAGCACTACAGTGAGTGAACCGTTCTATCCCCCAACAAACAACCCCGGAACATTTACATGGTATGTGCTGCAAACATCTACTTATGGATGCATCAGCCCAAGGGCAGCAGAAAACATACATATACTGGATACGCCTGCTTTCCATATCTGGCAGAGCAGTCCTTACGCTTGTCAGGACAGCAGCGTGACGCTGCACTATGAGGGCCCTGCCTACCCTGCGCTCACTTATGCCTGGACCATACCGGCACAAGGAGCATCAATTGTGGGCGGCGCATGGGATTCATCCTTCATTCGCGTACAGTTCGATTCTTTGTATCACGATACGGTAGGACTTTATGTTTGGGACCACAACTGGAATATCAGTTGCCACTCCAACCAATTGACCAACGTCCACGTCATAAAAATGCCGACAGCGCATGGATACATCAAGCCTATCGTCTGTGCCGGTGATACGGTTCAAATTGAACTAACTGATCGTAGCGACAACGCTTATTCGTTCGCATGGAACTTCCAATTTGGCGGTAACGATCAGATGATCTGGTCCAGCTCCAGCACATCAGGCCCATACGGGGTTTGCTGGCATGAAGGTGGCACGAAAGATGTAACTATTATTCCGTACACCGTAGAGGGTTGTAGCGGGATACGGGTCCATGACACCGTACTGGTAAGGGATCTGCCCAACCCGATCTTTAACCACGGACACGGGGATAAAGTTTGTGCCGACGACAGCGTACTCTTTATAGCCGACATGGGCGATAGTGCGAATTACAAATACCATTGGAGTCCTGAGCATTTCTTTAATCAAAATGGCCACCACAGTTGCTGGGGTCAGGTTGAAATTTCGAGCGATGTGACCTTGACGATTACCGATGAATTTAATTGTACGGCAAGCTGGAGCATCTGGTACGATTCTGATCCCGAATGCTGCAAAGTTGCTATTCCATCGGCTTTCTCACCAAACGGTGACGGGCATAATGACTATTTCCGCCCGGTTTATGAAGGATACCACAGGTTCCACATTTTCAGGGTACAGAATCGTTGGGGTCAGACCGTATTCGAGTCTACCAACAACAAAATGGAATGGGATGGTAACTATGCAGGTGTTCCCCAGGATATGGGTACTTACTACTACTATCTGAAGTTCGACTGCGACGGCAAAACCTATGAAAAGAGAGGTGATGTAACGCTGATACGTTAATTTGATAAACTGATAAATCAAAAGCCCACGCATCGGTCGTGGGCTTTTGATTTTAATATCTGATCGGAATTCTCCCAAAATGGGTTTAGTCACAGAGCCTAAAGCCGCGGAAATCTTGCTGAAACCCTGTCTGCAATAGAGAAAATGAATTGCTTTAAAGGATAGCCCCAAAAATGCCCGTAGCGAAAACTACGGGCATTTTTATGTGCGAAACAATGTAGAAAATATTACTGATCACCAAAGCCTTCCTTGCGCGGATTGCGGGTCAGTACCTCATCTACCATTCCATATTCTTTTGCTTCAGCGGCCGTCATCCAGTAGTCACGGTCGCTGTCTTTTTCTACTTTCTCATAAGTCTGTCCGGAATGGTTGGCGATTATGACGTAAAGTTCTTTCTTCAACTTCGCGATCTCACGGGCTGTGATCTCTATGTCGCTCGCCTGTCCTTCGGCTCCGCCCATAGGCTGGTGAATCATGATACGCGAATGCTTGAGTGCGGTACGCTTGCCCTTGGTGCCTGCGCACATAAGCACCGCTGCCATTGAGGCTGCAATACCGGTACAAATAGTAGACACATCGGGAGTTATGATCTGCATAGTATCATAGATTCCCAGGCCGGCATAAACGCTGCCACCGGGGCTGTTCAGATACATCTGAATGTCGCGTGTGCGGTCGGTGCTTTCCAGGAACAACAACTGAGCGGTCACGATATTGGCCACATAGTCGTTGATACCCTCACCCAGAAAAATGATGCGATCCATCATAAGGCGCGAAAACACGTCCATAGATGCCACATTCATGGGGCGTTCCTCGATGATATACGGCGTAAGATTGGTAGGCACCCTGAGTGAAGAAGTATAACTGTCTACAGCCAGGCTGCTGATGCCATGGTGCTTGATGGCATATTTACGGAATTCGTTCTGATTCATAATTGTTCTTTGGTTTTATGGAAGGTTGCAAAAGTCAATCCAAGTTAAAAATAGTGCCATTAAGGCATATTTTCAATTCCACCGGGCACGAACTCGTCATTTTGACAAAACTTCAACACTTTGGTGCGTACTATGGGTTGTTTTCCGGGGAGCATTTTTATCTGACACCTTTAGACTAAAAACTGGCACCAATTGGGCAACTGGTCTAAACATCGCTCATCGTCCGCCAATAATGCAAGCGCCGCGCTCGCTACTATAACATGATATTCCGCCCTTCCTAATCAGACAGCTCTCTTCAAAACCTTTAACGTTGGGGCGATTGTTCCCACTACTCCTTCACAAATTTGTACATCTCCATATCATTGATGCGGGCAAAGTACATTCCGGGGGGAAAGGTTGCCGTATTTATTTTCAGCATGGAAGGTTTGTCCAAATGTTCCGCACGAAACCACTCCTTTCCGGTAATATCCATGATCACCACTTCAGTGAGGTGTAGTGTTGTGGTCGAGGCAATGGTAAGCTGACCGTTTGTGGGATTTGGATAAAGAAGCATTTGGCTGGAATTGGCTACCGACAATATGCCTGTGTTTGGATGGGTGAAACGGGCCACAAATATTTCGGCATTACCCTGAGTAGATGTGTCGGTAACCGTATTGCTGTCGATGCGCAAATTGCCCGAGAAATACCCGGATACATATAGCTTTCCCGCGGCATCCTCCCCAACGGTCTCCACCACCGCCAAATTCGCATCTGACGCACTCTTGAGCCAGGAAACCGTTCCGGCACTGGTGTACGATGCAAGAAACAACCCCGGTTGATTGAGCGAGTCAGTGCCAAAAACAGACGGCATACTAAACCCAGCGCCGCCTACAATTGCAGCGTTCTGCGACGTAACACATACAGCCATAGACAAATCACCGGTAGTACCACCACCTACCTGTGCCCAGTTTACTGCCCCGGACGCACTGTATTGTACAACAAATGCATTGAAAGCCGCCGGATAAGCTGCATTGGTGAGTTCGTACGTACCAAAAGTGATCGTTGGCCCGGTGAAACTGCCTACGAGGTAAAGATTGCCAGCCGCATCAGCGTCTATATCTCCGATCGCATCCTGACTGCTGTCGGGCACGTCGCGGGCCCACTGTACAATTCCAGACGCATTATATTTTACTACGAAAAAGTCTTGTCCCAGATTATTAAAAATAAGGCTATCTCCGAAAGCCAGCACCGGGGATTCGAATGTCCCGGCCAGATAAATATGGTTGGTGCTATCTACAGCCAAAGCCGTCACATAACTAAGACTCGTGCCCGAATCCTGTACCGCCCATAACATGGAACCTGCCGTATCATATGCCGCAAGATACACTTCTCCGTAGTTGGCTGCCGGAGACGTAAGGCAGACCCCGCCAATGGTGATCGAGCTGTCGAAGTCTCCGGTCACCACGACGTGTCCGCTGTTGTCAGCTACCACACCTACAGGCTCATTGCCACCGGGTGTGGTTACATTCCCTTGTTCGGACCTCGCCCAAATCGGATTGCCGGCTGTGTCCAGCTTTACGAGGAAATTGTCGATGCCCGACACATTCGTGAGCGTCGTAGATCCAAAAGTAATTACCGTATCGAAAAACTTACCGTATACATAAATTTTACCGGCAGCGTCCTGAGTAAGAGCCTTGGCCGCAGCGCTGTGGTTCCCACCGATCATTTTTGCCCACATGATGGTGCCCGATGGCGCGTATTTAACGAGAAATGCACCACCCGGAAAACCAAAGGTTGGCGGACAGATCAGGCTGGTGCTCCCGAACGTGATTTGACTACCATCGAATGATCCGGCAACGTACGTATTGCCCACGCCATCAGTAACGGTAGACAAGGTCCCGTTGTCAATGTTGCCCTGACTTTGTCGCATCCACTGGCAACTCTGTGCCTGTGCAGAATCACGTCCGATGGCAAAAATAAATAGCAGTGCACACGCACGAACTAGCGTTGAAATTCTCATAAAGATGCTGGTCTGTAAGACACTAAAAGTAACGACGCAGAAGGGAAAGAAAAAATAAATT
>CAIYJV010000200.1 GCA_903926605.1 uncultured Bacteroidota bacterium | reverse complement strand
TGCCGATCGAGTTATACCAACAAAAACAACCAATGTCCCATTGTGTTGCGTATCACCTATCAGGGAGATAGCAGAGATATATGCACAAGACTTAACTGCGATCCAAACCTTTGGAACAGCGATGCAGAATGCTGCATGGGGAATTCGCCCGAAGCCGCTGACCTTAATGCGAACCTTAAGGAAATATATTATCGGTGTAAAGAACAATTTGACCGGATGAAATATACTGGTCGCGCGTTTACATTGGGTGAACTGGTATCCAAATTGAAAGGCTCTGGCAATAAGCCACAGACCATAATCAACTACCTGAAGGCCAAAACCCATGAGCTTAATACACGTGTGGGTATAGACATAACCGTTGCTACGCGACAGAAGTACCTGCGATGCATAAAGCACATGGAAGACTTTTTGAAATTAAAATTCAGAAAGACTGATATGGCACTGGTCTCCATAACGAACGAAACCATACAGGATTTCTTCTACTTTCTGCGTGTAGAAAAAAACAACAGTCATAACACCTCAGTCAACTATATAAAATGTCTGAAGACAGTGCTGATGCCGGCTATTAAGCACGGCATTATGTACCATGACCCTTTCTACGAATGCAAAATAACCCCGAAAGCAGTGATGAGAGGATGTTTGTCGACTGAAGAGTTGCATAAAATCCAGGACCTGACAAACCTGAACGAAGGGGTGGAGAATGCGCGCGACATATTTCTATTCGCTTGTTATACAGGGATGGCATATGTGGACATACAGCAATTCTCAAAAAAGCATCTGATCCGCGAACCTGACGGTAGCCTCTGTATTCACAAGCCCCGGCAAAAAACCGGGGTCTTGAGCTTCATTCCTTTATTGCCTGTCGCTCAGCGTATACTTGAAAACTATTCCCCAACCGGTGACGTAATGGATTTCAGGTGGTATGTGATCTCAAACCAAAAAATAAACGGCCACCTCAAAACCATCGGACAACTAGCAGGAATCAACCAAAAACTATTTTTCCACCTGGCCCGCCATACGTTTGCCACGACCGTAACACTTTCCAACGGCATACCACTAGAAACCGTGAGTCACATGCTCGGGCACAGCAGCATTGTTATGACCCAGCGATATGCAAGAATGAGTGGATACAGGGTAAAGGAAGACATGAAGAAGCTGATGGGGTTGTTTGGGTAGGGATTGTATCAAAAACAATTTGATGGAAAAAATGAGGTTGCAAACCACCTAATACTTTGGTTGAAAACAGCCATTTGCTTGTTTTAGTGTAACCCAATCTGGATCAGTTTCACTGCAATTTATTTACTCCATTGCTTTACGGCCTCAACTATGTCATTATAATACATTTCACGATATTCCCATGAATGCGTAGCACGAGTTCTTTCAATCGACTCCTCCAGCAAACGTTTTGGAATTCCACGCAAACTTGGATGATACGCATCGATATATATCCTTTTTGAATTGTGGAAAAAATTTACAGAATTCTTCTTTCCTTCGCTGAATTCAGTCAGATTAATGTCTGTATAAAAAAAATCAAAAGTCCCCCCAAAAATTACAAT
>CAIYJV010000199.1 GCA_903926605.1 uncultured Bacteroidota bacterium | reverse complement strand
TTTTGTGGACTTTGACACAGTTTGTTTTACAGCCTCATATAAGCGGTGCTTTTTAAAGCAAACAGCATATTTGGAACTTCCTTAACCTCTGGTATTTCCTTCCAAATTCTGAAATTATTAAATAGACCCCATGAAACGCAGGTCATATTCGAGTACATTTTAACAGCACCTTCAAAACAATCAATCGATTTCTTGCTGCTAATTATTTCTCTAAAATCCCATCCGTCACCTGAACCTTCTGTAGGTTTGGGGTTGTAGGCCTCTTTCAAAACCCATAGAATTTTAAACGGAGCTTCATTATAAAGTTTTAAATTTATTATTCCGTCTTGCACACCGCCAATTTTACTTATTTCACTTTCAATGTCGGATAAACAAACTTTACTATTTTTCATAATATATATTTTTATATTTATACAATCCTTTACGATTCAATTTCAGCAGCACACCTTTCTATTGACCTTAATATTAATCAAATACTTTTGTCACTATTTTTTCCGAAATAAACTGAATTCAAAAAGCATCGCACAAGACTTTGCAACATTCAACGCATCGTCGCTGTCTGAAACGAAATTATATTTGTTCTTCAATAAATTATAATCCTCCTTAAAAATATCAGAAATATTGTACTGAATTAGGCATGGTTTGGGAAGTCTATAAAATTCAAGCGTTTGATTCAAACATTCAATGGTTTTGGAATTTGGAACAATAACATTCTGATTGTGAATAAATTGTTCGATTTTATTCCAGAGCAAACTGAATTTAGGAGAACGGTCGGTCACCAAAGGATTAATTCTATGTTTTTCGATAAAACTGTCCCAATAATAATTATTGGGCGGTTGCACTAAAATTGAAAACTCACCGATACACTTTCCATTTACAATCCGCACGAGTCCGATCTGACATATGCTTGTAAGTCTTTCCGTAGCGGTCTTAAATTCAAGTGAAGTAAACGTGTCTATATGCATTTTAATTTTTCTAACTATTTAACCAAAAACGTGTTTATTCTAAAAGCTACGCTGAGAATTCTACAAATTTAAACTCAGCCCTAGCCAAACTAAGTCCTAGTATGATACAGCAAAACCATTTTTACATACCATTTCAATTTTTCACTACCTTGGCGATACCAACCCGCGCAATCCAGAATAAACGTGAAGCACCACCTTAAAACGATAGTCATTCTTGCTGCTTTAGTCTGGTGTTGCAACTTAGGCCATGCCACTACCCTATTCTCCCCGGACAAACGAATCCAATTCACTTTCACAGTAAATTCGGGCAGGCTTTATTATGCTGCAAATTGCGACCATAAGCCTGTTTTGAGTCCATCATCTTTTGAGTTCACTTTTAAAGATCAGGCTCCTTTTGGAGAAGGGCTATCGGTTGTAAAAACTGAAACCCGTTCATTTGACGAAACATGGCAACTGGTAGTTGGCACTTGCAGGAATGTGCGAAACCATTACAACGAATTGGCGATTGAACTGAGGGAGGTTAATGGTGCAGAGCGAACAATAAAAATCGTTGCCCGGGCATTTGATGACGGGATCGCATTTCGCTATGTGTTCCCAAAGCAATTTGGAGGGGATAGCTTACTGATCACGCAAGAGCGGAGCGAATTCAACTTCCCGGCTAATGATAGTGCCTGGTGGATCCCGGCGGATGAGTTTGCTTATGAATCTATCTACCGGCACACACGATTGTCGGTTATCCCGGATGCGAATACGCCGATGACCATAGAGACCCGAAACGGATTGTTCCTCTGTGTACATGAAGCGGCGCTGACTGATTATTCTGAAATGGCAATGCGAAGGAGCACGAATAAGACTACCAGTTTTGCCAGCAGTCTTTGGCCGGAACCAGCCGGAGTTAGTGTAAAACTGGATGGTCATAAAGAATTCCATACTCCATGGCGGTGTATTATAATAGGTCGAAAAGCCTGCGATCTGGTTGAATCGCACCTTGTAGAAAATCTGAACGAGCCGGGCAAAATAGCAGACGTATCTTGGATCAAGCCCATCAAGTTCGTGGGTATATGGTGGGGTATGCATATTGGCAAGTATACCTGGTATGAAGGTCCTAAACATGGAGCGACCACTGAAAGAGCCAAACAGTACATAGACTTTGCTTCGGCTCACCATATAGGCGGTATGCTGGCAGAGGGTTGGAATAAGGGTTGGGAAACATGGGCATCCAACAAAACACCCAAACAGGATTTCACCAAAGCTGCATCAGATTTCGACCTCAGAACGGTAGTGGACTATGCCAGATTGAAAAATGTGGAATTTATATCGCACCATGAAACCGGCGGTAACATCCCTGAATATGAACGTCAACTGGATTCGGCCCTGACGCAATGCGAGAGACTGGGTATACACTATCTGAAGACGGGTTATGCCGGACCTATCCTACCTGCCGGGATGCATCATCATGGCCAGTTTATGGTACGGCATTTTCAGAAAGTAGTGGAAGCCGCTGCTAAGCACCAAATTTGCCTCGATGTACATGAAAGCATAAAACCCACAGGACTTAGCCGTACGTGGCCAAATTTGCTCACACAGGAGGCTGCGCGGGGCAATGAATGGAATGCGACCTATAATGCTAATCCGCCGTCGCACAATGTCACGCTGCCATTTACCAGACTTGTGGGTGGCCCATTTGATGCGACACCGGGAATTTTAAATGTTTTGCACACCCCGGAAAAGAACAAAAGGATCTATAGCTCGCTTTCCAGTCAGCTCGCCTTTATGGTGGTGTGCTTTAGCCCGATGCTCATGGCATCCGATCTGGTAGAGAATTACGAACATAACCCCGCATTTCGTTTTATTGAGGACCTACCTGCAACCTGGGATACATCCATAGTGATCCACGCAAGCATCGGGCATGAGTTCTCCGTGGCACGTAAACGTGGCGAACGATGGTTCTTCGCATCCCTTGCTGACGAACATTGTTACCAGCTCAGAACGCCACTCTCATTCCTGGATAAAGAACGCACTTATATAGCCACAATCTATGGTGACTCGATTTGCACAAACTGGGACACCAATCCGGAATCTTTCGAAGTCACTACCCTACTCGTCACGTCAAAGGATTCTCTGACAACAGTACTTGCAAAAGCCGGAGGACAGGTAGTTGAATTCACACCAATCCCGGCAGGAGAAAGGCCAAAAGTGACCACAACTCTGAAAGCATACAATACCTCATCAACATCAAAATTGAAAGTATTCACTGCACAAAAAACCTACGGGAAAAACCATATGACGCACGTGGCACTGCATAAACCCGTTATACTGAAATACCCATACAGTGAACGCTATCCAGCCTCCGGCAAGAACGCACTTACCGACGGTACATTGGTGACACTTAGCTACTCCAGCGGCGGATGGCAAGGTTTTCTTGGAAACGACCTCGATGCAACCATTGACCTTGGCAAACCCACACCCATCACCCAAATTGAAACCCACTTCCTCAACGCCCCCAACGACTGGATCTTCCTGCCATCTTCAGTTGAATTCTTCATATCAACAGACAGCAAAACGTATACAAAAGTCGGCGAAGTCACCTATCCCGCACCCACCCCGGAATCCATCGATATCCGCGAGATAAAAACCTGCTCAGCCGAATTCCCCAAAACAAAAATCCGGTACATCCGGGTTATCGCCCACAGCATTGGCAAATGCCCTGAATGGCATAGTGGAAAAGGACAGAATGGGTGGCTGCTTGTGAATGAGGTGTTGGGGAGGTGTGGGTCTTCTTTTATAAAATTTTGACAACCAAAACACCTCAATATTGTTCATAGAATAGCACGCTAAAGCAAAAAACTTGTTGAAGACTCGAGCTACATTTCGATGAATTTAGCTGTGGTGTGGGGATGAATAAATTTTTCGCTATATGTCCTACCTAAGTCTGCAACGATAAAGTACCTGTAAGCATTTCAGATCTATTATGATGATAAATCATGCGAGAAGATATTCAATGATATACATAGCCAACCGCCAACAGACCACCATTACCCACGACATCTAGAAATCAGTTTGAATAATCTAGCAAAATTCAAAGGTAGAATAAGTGGGAGCACACGCACTCTAAATAATCATATGTTAT
>CAIYJV010000198.1 GCA_903926605.1 uncultured Bacteroidota bacterium | reverse complement strand
ATTAAAAAATACAATAAAAAGTTGAAATTCTTTAATGAGGATACTGAAAAAGTCATTTTCGTTATTCTTATCCATCTAATTGGCAAAAACGCTTTTCAATATAAGTCCAATTTTCCGACTATTTCAACAATATATTGTTATTTGCAATATATCAATTCGCAAGCTAAGCATAGTTTTAAATTTTGCCGAAAACTTGGGGGCAGCGATATTAAACGATATTTTAGAAAAAATTAAGCCAGCTTTTACAAGGAAAATAATGAGCATAATATTCGAGTGGAATGAATCAGAAATGAACTCTCTTCTGGCAACTTGCCGCGATGACGATGTTTGGCCCTTGATTCAACAAAACCTCCCATTGGGATCGCGACTTCTTGAAGCGGGTTGTGGTGCTGCCCGTTGGGTTCGATTTTTAACAGATATCGGATACAAGATAACAGGGCTGGAATACAGTATTGATACCGTTCAAATGGTGCGGAGGGTTTGGCCGGACATTGACGTACAGCAGGGTGACTGCGAAGCCTCTCCATTTCCTGATAATACTTTTGATGGAATTCTTTCGTTTGGTGTTGTTGAGCACTGGGTTCATGGACCAGAAAAACCTCTTGCGGACATATATCGCTTGCTGAAGCCAGGATCGATTGCAATTATCACGGTGCCATGCCTCAATGATGTTCGCAAGCTCAAGCATTTTTTATTTTTCGATGAAATTATTCAGCTTCCGAGGGCATTAGCTCGATGGGTACTAAAGGGTAAAATACAACGGATCTCGCGATTAAATAAAACATATAAATATACTGTTTTCCCAGCATGGGGAGATTTTTTTGAATATCGGATGACTCCTAAAGAGTTCCGGTGGGAAATCGAAAGAGCCGGTTTTGAAATTAAAGCTCATCTCCCCGTCGCTATTATCGACGGTGTTTATCATGAATTAAATCTGTTCGGTTTGTTAGTAAAATTTACAGGATGGAAATTTTACCCCACGTGGGTTGCTCGTTATCTAAATTGTATTTTGTCAAAGCAACCTTTTGCGCATCCACACATGCAGGCAATTATCGCAAGGAAACCAGAGCTTCCTAAGGGCGAATCTATTGTATAAGTTTTTACGATCACGCTATCACACGATTAAAGAAAAGAAATTAATAAGTGATATATTCAATTCCAAAAATTATAAGCGTGTGCTTGTATCTTATACGATCCTTCCGTTTGTTGGACGAAATGCAACACATTCCAATAGTCAAGAGGCAATCACGATTGCACAACTATTTGAGGAGTTAGGATATTCCGTTGATATTATTCATTACACGAATAGTCGCTGTTTAAACTATTCAAATTATGAGGTGATATTTGGGTTTGGATTACCGTTTGAGGGCAGTTTTAACAGCAATAGAAGGATTAAGAGAATTTATTATGCTACAGGGGCACATGTCTGTTTTCAGAACCACGCGGAGATCAAAAGAGTCAAGGAGGTAAATGAAAAACATGTCGTGGGTGTAACACCAAAAAGGATTGTTCCGTGGATGTGGAGCCAGTCAACAACAATGTCTGACGCATTGATTGTTATTGGTAACGAGTGGACTAAATCCACTTATGCTCGATTTACCAATACACCCATCTATCCGATCAATGCCACCGCCCTTGTAAATGATAATGTAAAAAACATTAAAAGAGAT
>CAIYJV010000197.1 GCA_903926605.1 uncultured Bacteroidota bacterium | reverse complement strand
TTTACCCGTAAACTTCTGATATCTGCAGATTCTTATACAGGGCACATAAAGGCCATTTATATCGAGACATTCGATCATTCACTTTTGTTCGGAGATACCAATCAGAAGCTTTATTATTCATCTTATTCCAAGATACAGGTGCAGGAAAACAAGGCTCCGCTTATTGGTAAAAAGAAACACACGATCACCAATTATACGCTTACTCATTAGTAACATACGCGGTGGTATAATCCTGATGTGAAACGGGAATTTGAATTATGACCAAGGCAGAGTTCTCAGAGATATCGGTATCTATTCCGCACCAACCGGGGTGTTATAAGTATTTTAATACCCAGGGAGAATTATTGTACGTGGGCAAGGCAAAGGATCTGCGCAAGCGGGTAAGCTCGTATTTTGTAAAGAACCACGACAACTACAAGACCCGAAAACTGGTTTCGCTGATAAGTTCGATAGAGTTTACTGTAACCGACTCGGAGCACGATGCGTTCCTGCTCGAGAATTCGCTGATCAAACATTTTCAGCCACATTTTAATATTTCCCTGAAGGATGATAAGACCTATCCCTATATCGTGTTTAAGAAAGAACACTTTCCCAGAGTGTTTTTTACAAGGAGGGTGATACGGGATGGCTCTGAGTACCTGGGGCCCTTTACAGGCGTGGGTAGGGTGAAGGAACTGCTTGAGACGATAAGGCAAACAATACCATTGCGCACCTGCAATCTGAAGTTGACACCAGCAGGCATAAAGGCCGGTAAATTCAGTGTTTGTCTCGAGTATCATCTTGGCAATTGCAAGGGCCCCTGTGAAGGGTTACAAACTGAAGAGGATTATGCAAGCGACCTCCAGTATGTACGCCATCTGCTGAAAGGTAACCTTAGCGAGCTGCTGAAGAAAATGCGTGTGGAAATGGAAAACTACGCAGCCAATCTAGAGTTTGAAAAGGCTCAGCTGGTGAAGTCGAAAATGGAGTTTTTGCAAGGCTACCAAAGTAAGTCTATTGTAGTGAGCCCAAGAATGGAAAATGCCGACGTCGCCAGCATATCCGGCGACGAGCAACACTTCTACGTGAACTATATGATGATCAGTAAAGGCAGCATAGTGCATGCGAAGACATTGATGATCGAGAAAAAGCTGGAAGAAACAGAGTCTGAAGTACTCTCGCTGGCGGTAGACAGGATGCGCACCACGTTTGGCAGTAATGCTACAGAGGTGATTGTACCCGTGCCGATTGAAACCACCGACGCGGATCTGAAAATAATAGTGCCAAGGGCAGGAGATAAGAAGAAGTTACTTGAAATGGCATTTAAGAATGCAGATATCTTTATGCAGGAAATGAAACGTAAGGATACACTGAAACTTGGCGCTGCGACCATAGAAAATAACCTGAGGCAATTGGAGGAGTTGCAGCAGGCACTGCAATTAAAAGATTCGCCCGTACACATAGAGTGCTTCGATAATTCAAATTTTCAGGGGGCTTATCCGGTGGCTGCTATGGTCTGTTTTCGCAATGGTCAGCCATTCAAAAAAGATTACCGGCATTTCCATATCAAAACAGTAGAAGGAATAAATGATTTCGCATCTATGTCTGAGATCGTGTACCGGCGTTACAAGCGGTTGTCTGATGAAAATAAGCCATTGCCGCAACTTGTGATAATAGACGGTGGCAAGGGTCAGCTTGGTGCGGCTCTGGAAAGCCTGGAAAAGCTGAACCTGATAGGCAAAATGACAGTAGTAGGACTTGCTAAACGAGAAGAATCAATTTTTTTTCCAGGAGACACTGCTCCCCTACAAATGCCCTTCGACAGCCCGGCTCACCTGCTGGTGCGCAGGATACGCGACGAAGTGCACCGGTTTGGAATCACCTTTCACAGGCAGGTACGCAGCAAGGGCACAATCACCAACGAGCTGGACCAGATCGTGGGAATAGGGGAGTCCACAGCAACCACACTTCTTAAAACATTCCGGTCTGTAAAAAATATTTCCACACTTACCGAGCGGGAACTGACTAAGGCTATCGGGGCATCCAAAGCCAGAATCGTCTGGAGCCATTTTCATCCGGAACAGGACGATACTGCTGAAATCGTGTAGTTTTTTTGTGTTGCCCTTGAATGCCCATTTGCGAAAACTGAATGGTCTCGGTAAAGAGACACTCCTGAAGTGAAAATATTTCCTGCAAATAAAAGCGGAGCACTGCTCAAGGCAATGCTCCGCTTTTGGTTTTATTGGTTTTATATTACCAACCCAATAAGTAGGCGAATATGAGTGGCGCAACAATA
>CAIYJV010000196.1 GCA_903926605.1 uncultured Bacteroidota bacterium | reverse complement strand
AGGGATGAAAAGCTGGAAAAACTAAATGAATCGTTGCGGAACGCCATGCGGATGGAAAGGGTGAAGTATGAATCGGAATATGTGTCTGTTGATGGATTAATAAAATGGTATTCACTGTCTTATGACCCGATCATTGATATAGAAAATGAAGTAATTGGTGTTTTAATCACCATGTGGGACATTACAGCCAAAAAATTGCTGGAGTTGCAAGGCGAAAAGATCAAGGATGATCTGCTGAGACGAAATAATGACCTTGAACAGTTTACCCATATTATTTCACACAATCTTAGGGCACCGGTTGCCAGTATAATCGGATTGGTCTCATTGATTGATGAAAGTGAACTAAGTCAGAATGATCAATATGAAGTGATTAGAAATTTGGGTCGTAGTGCTCAGAATCTGGACAATGTAATCAAAGACATTAATAAAATTTTGAGCATTAATAAGGATTTGGCGGAGAGCAGGGAATACGTGAACTTTTTTGCTATTACAGATGCGATTGTGCAAATACTGGAATTTTACTTTGAGGGTGTCCAGTTTATAGTTTCTACTGATTTTGAAGAAGTGGAAGAGATATACACATTAAAAAGTTATTTGCACAGTATATTCCTGAATTTGATATCGAATGGAATTAAGTATAAACAGCAGGATCTGCCACCACAGGTATCCATAAAAAGTTCGTTGATTGGCAACACGATCCGAATATCTTTTTCTGACAACGGGGTGGGTATTGACCTGACGAAGTATGAAAAGCGGATTTTCAAGCTTTATAACAGGTTTCATACCCATGTAGAAGGAAAAGGTATGGGGCTGTTTATGGTAAAGACCCAGGCTGAGCTTTTGGGCGGGCGCGTAATCATAGAAAGTGACGTTGGTGTGGGTACAACCGTGATCGTCGAGTTGCCCAAGAATTCGCCATAAAAAAAGCACCGTGTTCCGGTGCTTTTTTTATTCCAATATAGTGTCAGTATTAGTTTTGTTTGGAAGACATCATTTTTTTAGCCTCAATGCTCAGAGTGGCGTGAGGTACAGCTCTGAGGCGAGCTTTGTCTATCAATTTCCCGGTAACACGGCATACGCCATAGGTTTTGTTTTCTATGCGCACCAATGCTTTTTCAAGGTGGTTTATGAACTGAATCTGGCGGCTGGCCAATTGTGCCAATTGTTCGCGCTCCATGGCGCCACTGCCATCTTCCATATTCATATAGCGGTTTTCGGTGTCTTCCGTTCCAGCCTCATCCTTGCGGGTTATTAGGCCCTGCAGGTAAGTAAGTTCTTTACGTGCTGATTCCAGTCTATTGACTATCAGTTCTTTAAATTCTGTAAGATCTTCGTCGCTGTACCGGAATACGGGTCCCTGTGGTTGTGCCACAGGCTCGTCCAGAATAGAGCGGTAGGGCTCGGGTGGCGTAGTAAAAATAGAAGAAGCATCGCTACCAGACCGCAGTTTACTATCTATTTTACGATGAGCTATTATTACAGTAGGCTTTTTCTCGATCGGCCTGGCCGCAGGGGTTGCTGTTGGTCGTGGAGTAGTAGGAACCGGTTTAGCGGGTAAAGAAGATGCTTTCACAATCTTTGCAGATTTGGCCGCGGGTTTAGCTGTGGACTTTGCAACGGGCTTTGCAGCAGGTGCAACGGGTTTTTGTGGTTGTGGTTTTGCCGGTGCAGCTTTAGGCGCTGCAGGTTTCCGCACTGGTTCAGCCACTTTTGCTTTTGTTACAACTACTGGTTTTGCTGCCTTGGCAGGTACAGGTACAGTTTTACCTTTTGCAGCAGGAATGGGCAGTGCTTTCTTTGCAGGTGCGGCTTTCTTTACTTCTGCAATCGCTTTTGGCGCTGGTTTCTTAGCAACCGGGGCAGGTTTTGCGGCCACTTTTTTTGCAACCACCGGAGCAACTTTTGCTACAGGTTTTGCTGCAGATTTTACTTTTTCCGGTTTAGCCGGAGCCACTTTTTTGGGAGCCGGTTTGGGAGCTGCCGTTTTAGTCGGCGCAGTCTTAGATTTTTTATTGTCCATTACAGTTTTTTTGATTGGGGCGGCTTTTTTGCCTGCTATTGCAGCCTTTGCTGGCGCCGGTTTAGACTTTGCGACTGCAGCCTTTGCAGGTGCCGCCGTTTTTTTCACAGCCACGGCGTTGGGAGCGGGAGTATTCTTTTTAGAATCAGCACTTTTGCTCTTCACAACGGGTGTTGGCTTTGTTGGTTGCGCTTTTTTTGTAGCCATGACTGTAAAAGTTAATTTTTAGATATAGATATTAATATGTTTTCCTCATTTACTTCTATTGTTATCCCATTAATCACTTCAGATACAATCTTTATGTTATCTGCTAAAATTTCGGCGCAAATGTAATCATTATAATTAATAATTGCACCATTTATTCTGTCTATTCCCACAATATTCACATTTATGT
>CAIYJV010000195.1 GCA_903926605.1 uncultured Bacteroidota bacterium | reverse complement strand
CGGTGACCCTGTGCGTTACGACCACCTGTTCCGGAATAAGATTCCAAAAGTCTCTTTTCGGGCACATTGGTGGTAACTTCTGCATAAGCGTTACCGATTCTCCAGCGAGTTCCGGCTGTAACCGGTTTATATTTACGTAATGCCATTTCTTATCTTTTTTATTGTACCAGGTCGCCCCGGTTTTTTTAGATCACACTTTCGTGCTTCTTATTTTTTTCTTCCCTGGTTCAAACTTAGTTTGCAAACAGATCAATTGTTTCGCCTTCTGCCAGCGTAACCACTGCTTTCTTGATAGAGGGCTTGCGTCCTGAAAGCAGACCCTGCTTTGTATAGCGGGTTTTGCTTTTTGCAGGTACCACGATCGTGTTCACTTCCGCTACTTTCACGTTGTAGAATTCCTCCACCGCTTTTTTGATCTCAAGCTTATTGGCAGCATGACCAACCTGGAATGTGTAGCGACCACTGCGCTCCATTTGGCGGTTTATCTTTTCAGATATTACCGGTCGTATCAACACTTCACTTAGTTTCATTGTCTTAGTTTTACTTTATTTTTAAAATCGGTGGCTATCCTGCACCCGGTTTTATTTTTCAATTTTTGTCCGTCAGGCAACTATGCAGTTGCTTCTGCGGGTTCTTCAGAAAACATTTTTGCCGCTGTCTCTGTAAATATCAGCACGTTGGCATTGGTCAGATCGTAAGTATTCATATCGCTTACTACTACCGTTTTGTTGTCCTGCAGGTTACGACCGCTCAGATACAGATTCGAATCGTGCTCAGGGATCACAAACAATGTTTTGCGATTTTCACCACGAAGGCTGTCCAGCATTGTTGCGAAAGAACTGGTTTTCGGAGTTTCGATCTTCAGATCTTCCACTACTACTATTTTGTGTTCTTTTGCTTTGTAGGTCAGCGCGCTCATCTTGGCCAGATCCTTCACCTTGCGGTTCAGTTTGAAACCATACAGATGGGGTTTGGGTCCGTTTACCGCGCCACCACCTTTGTACAAGGGGTTGCGGATATTGCCCTTACGCGAGCCGCCGGTACCTTTCTGCTTGTGCAGTTTCTTTGAAGAGCCCTGCACTTCAGCACGGGTCTTTGTTTTGCTCGTACCCTGGCGCTGATCTGCGAGGTACTGCTTTACCGATAGATAGATACAGTGATCATTCGGTTCGATACCAAAGATATCCTCCGGCAATTCAACCGTGCGGCCTGTAGCTACACCATTTTTATTTAAAACGTCAACTTGCATGACTATAATTAATTCTGAATTAAAACTATGGAACCATTATGACCCGGTACTGAACCACTGATGAGGATGTAGTTCTGCTCCGGAAATACTTTTACTACGCGCAGCGCTTTCACCTTTACAGACTCAGTGCCCATACGTCCAGCCATACGCATACCTTTAAATACGCGACTGGGGTAAGATGAACCACCTACCGAACCTGGTGCACGGCTACGGTCATGCTGGCCATGGGTAGCTTCACCCACACCGCTAAAACCGTGACGCCTAACAACGCCCTGGAAACCCTTACCCTTGGTGGTGCCGATGACACTAACTTTCTCACCTTCGGTAAAGATGTCGCATGCGATGCTTTCACCAACTTCCTTGTTGATGGAACAGTTACGTAATTCTTTTACTATTGATTTTGGAGTTGTACTAGCTTTGGCGAAGTGATTGATGAGTGCCTTAGGAGTATTTTTTTCTTTGGCTTCGCCGAATGCAATTTGGAGTGCATTATAACCGTCGGTATCCACGGTTTTCTTTTGTGTAACGACACAAGGTCCAGCTTCGATAATGGTACAAGCAGTCTGCTTGCCATTCGGTTCAAAAACGCTGGTCATACCAATTTTTTTACCTATAATACCTTTCATTATATATTATATTTTAGTTCAGCGCCCGGTTCATTGTTTCAGGGACCGGGATAAACTGTTTTTTCGATTTATTAAAGAACTACCTATTTCTGCTTCTTTTCCTGCTTGCTCGCTTGCAAGTTATCAGGTCATGCTTTTATCTCCACTTCCACGCCGCTGGGCAGGTCAAGTTTCGAAAGCGCATCTACGGTACGTGAAGAAGACGTATAGATGTCCAGAAGGCGCTTGTGCGTACACAACTGAAACTGTTCACGTGCTTTCTTATTTACGTGCGGAGAACGCAACACGGTAAATATCTTTTTGTCTGTGGGCAGTGGAATAGGGCCGGTTACTACGGCTCCTGTATTACGCACAGTTTTTACGATTTTATCCGCTGATTTGTCAACCAGGTTGTGATCGTAAGATTTTAACTTAATTCTGATTCGCTGCGACATACATTAAAATATCTTTCCCTAAAAAATTTGGGACTGCAAAGGTAATCAACATTTTCAATCAACAAAATTTTTTTTGAAGTTTTTTTCGAAAAAGTAATAACCGGCGTAAAAAAGGTGCTTGTAGTAGCGTGGCTGGTATGGAAATCGGGTGCAACCCGGTAAAAATTCGGGTGTTTGTCCGGTTGCAATTATGGGTTCACACGGACAAAAATGCGCACGCCGGCAATGGTGGAACCGCTTCTTCCGACGCAGATATCGGCACCTATTAGCATCGTAGCGAACCTACGGATCGCTATTTCCATTTTACTCGTTTTCTACTGAGCTTTAGCTCCTACGGAGCAAATTTTAGCGGGTAAAATATGGAGGCGGGACCGGCAGGATTAGCAAACTCCCCCACGGGTGAGACGCTGGTATCAGCGGGGGAGAACCAACAGATTGCAGAATTAATTTCGCTTGATTTAGACGGACTTTTTGCTTGGATGGAACAATTGCGGCACGGGCTGAAATATCGGTTTGGTGCAGTAATTATGTAAGAAAAGCAGTCTCTATCTGCGTCCTTGCGGATGCCAATCTTCCGATTGGCGAACCGTTTTCCCCCCGGGCTCGGCGTCTTAGACTAGGTCGTCACAGAGACAAATCCCGCAGTTTGAGAAACCACAACAAAATCGTCAGCTATACCAGTCAGCCAATTGTATTTTGCCTTGTGCATTCGATAATAAGCCTTTCGCGCTGCTATAAAGATAATCTTCAGGTTTTTCCACAAATCCGGCCCGTACCGGGGTTTGTATCAAAAATACGGAAAAAAGAAACCAAAATGCACAGGGTATTGTTCCATTATTGATCCTCAGGATTTTACCGGCTGTTTTAGGTCATTTCCTTTTCTGCCGATAAAAATTATCTTTGTCCCTATGCAAATTCTGGACGGAAATCTCGTATCGGCGCATATTAAAGCGCAAATAAAACAGGAAGTCACAGACATCCTGGCTCAGGGCGGAAAAAGGCCCCATCTGGCAGCCATTCTGGTAGGTAATAACCCCGCCAGTGAAGCCTATGTAGGAAACAAAGTTCGAACCTGCGAAGAAATAGGATTCGAATCTACTTTG
>CAIYJV010000194.1 GCA_903926605.1 uncultured Bacteroidota bacterium | reverse complement strand
CCGAACTTCCTGCTGAACATAACCCTGCAACTTGTAGAACAGAATTTCGCTTTATCCGATTTATTGGAAATATCCTTTTTGCAGTACAAACATTCTTTCATTTGACAAAGCTAACGTAAACTAACGTAAACACCAAATCTTTTTTTAAACCTCCTTAACACGCACATATCCCCCCAATCCCCCCAAATAATATTCCCCCACCAAATATCTTCCCTAACCAATCCAGTCAACGCAACCAACAACCCCCAATAGCTCCAAGCAAACAACCAATCCAGGCTACAAACCATCCCACAAAAACCCAATAGAATGCTTACTGGCAAACAGTTTAGCCTCAAACCCAATTGCCCAATAACCAATGGAAAATATCCTTCGGTCCGGGCAAAAATCCGCAAAAGGAGGCACCCGGTTCACTATAAATTGAAACCCCATCCGGCGGCATCGCTCCTACAATGGCGGGGGATGTATCGAAAGAACGTGTATGCTATTTTGTAAATACAATGGGGTATATTATCTTTGCTGAAACAAAAGGTATTTATATGCAAAAGATTGAGTTTATTTTTCCTGATTTTGATTACCCAGATAGGTTTGCCGGGGTTTACAGAATGACTTTGGACGACAAGTGGTTTTACTTTGGCAGCACGGTTTATTTGTGGCGCAGGTTCAGAAAGTGGCGTACCAACATAAAAATAGGATTTCCGAAAAATAATAAAATTAAAAACTTGTTACCGCATATCAGCAAAGTTTCTTTCGAGGTTATGGAAATAGTCGCAAATGAATCAATGCTTAAAGTGCGCGAAGATTTATACATAAAAAAGTATTGGGGAAATGAGTTGCTCCTTAACCGCGCACCAAGTGCTTTAAGTTTAAAAGGGATAGTATATACCCCAGAGGAACAAGAAATAATGAAATCATACGGGATGGCTTGCGCAAAAAAAGTAGCCAAATTAAAGAAGGATGGTACTATAGATGTTATTTACGAATCAATCAGTGAAGCTACAAGACAAAACAAATTAGCGCGTACCGACATAGCCAGAGTTTTAAAATTCAATAATAGATCGACAAATGGGATGATTTTTAGAAAAGTTGATGACGATTTTAATATTATAGAGCCACCGGAGCGAATTAGCAAACGACCACCAAAAAAATTTAAAGTAAAGGGAATATCTAATCCGCCAAAGCCAGTTTGCCAGTACGATATGCAAGGAAATTTAATAAAAATTCACGATTCCATTAAACTTGCATCAAAAAGCATAGGGCAAAATGACCCCGGAAATATGAGAAGGCATCTAAAGGGCGATGGCAAAAGCATCGGAGGGTTTAAATTCAAATATTATCAACAATAATTTTGTCATTAGTATTAAAATGTTACTTTTGTGGCATCAAAATGATATTTATGGCAGAAAAAAAAGAAAAAGGCGGCTTTGTGGTGGAGTTTTTGCGGGAGTATTTGGAATTTCTGAATGAATTGGCTTATCTGGATGGCAGGTCGCGCAAAAAGTACGTTGAGGGCATTGTATTAAGGCATATAAAGAAGATAAAATCGGTTAAAAATGACAAATAAAATAGGAATATTGCAAGATGATGGTACTGTAAAAACGCTTTCATTCCGCGAAATCAGGCAATTCATTCGTCAAGGCGGTTATATGAAATTAGCAATCATGTCTTGGATGGAAATAAGAAAAAAATACAATGACTTTAATCCAATATTTACAAACCCAAAAACCTAACACCTAATGGAAAGGAAAAGTTTTTTTAAGTCATTGGCTGCTTTGGTGGCTGCTCCGGTAGCGATAAGTGGCAAGTAAAGGAAGGTGTGAAAGATGTAACAGAAAAAGCCCCGTCAAATAAATGACGGAGCGAGGATGATAAAAGAGTTCTTTGATTACTGTGGCGTACCGAATACGAAAACAGCCTGTGGTGTTACAGTTACGGGAACAACTACTGTGATCGGGTCTGGTGCAACGGGCAAAACAACCGAAGTGCCTAAGCCATAAGCAGACAAATCAGCAGTCACAGAACCGGAAAGGTTAGCAGTCCCGCCAGCAGCCGCCGTCACATCTTCAGATGTCGCATCAGCGGCATCAGGAGCGATAGAAAGGATTGTGGTGTTGTCTGCCGAATAAGATTGGCCGCTTAGTTTTGCGCTTGTCAGCACATTGCCAGTAGATGAATCAATTACTTGGATGCCAACAACTACTTTTTGACCTTGATTGAGAGTTAGTGCCATAAAATTTAATTTATTGTGTTGATATTTGATGAAAAAAACAGCTTTTGGCTTTATCTTGTGCCGGAAAAAACTCCACAGCCAGTTCCAAAAGTTTTTGAACATGAAATTAATTTAACCCAAAGGTAGCAAAAATCATTCCTATGGATGTTACATTATTATTTTTCTTTTTTTTACATTATTCATTCACCCATTTAACTTAGCATAGATGGCTTTCACTGATAGGTACATAGGCATTCCGACAAAAATTTACGATGGCGACCAAAGGGAACTCTTGGG
>CAIYJV010000193.1 GCA_903926605.1 uncultured Bacteroidota bacterium | reverse complement strand
TTACAAATCGGCATTGAAATCCACATGCGCTACCACACCCGAATTATTCTACGGAGCAACAAACATTTTTGCATGTAACTTTGTTTTACAAAAAAATGATGAATTCATTTACTCATATAGATCACCAAGGCAACGCAGCCATGGTGGATGTCAGCCAGAAAGCAGTTTCGCTTCGCACCGCCACTGCCCGATCGGTAGTGCGTTTACCAGCAGATGTGATGCAACTACTGGACGGCAACGATATTATCACCCCCAAGGGTTCTGTGTTTCAGACTGCGCGACTGGCGGGCATCCTTGCCGCTAAAGACACTGGCAGGCTCATTCCCCTGTGCCATTCTTTAGCCCCGGAACATTGTTCCATTGATATCGTAAAACAGGGCACGGACGAGTTGCATATTTATTGCCGCGCAGTCATTTCGGCAAAAACCGGTGTGGAAATGGAAGCACTGGTTGGCGCTTCTCTGGCTGCGCTTACGGTTTACGATATGTGCAAAGCCATAAGCCATGATATCGTTATACTCGAGACCCGGCTCATTGAAAAAACAGGAGGCAAGCATGACTTCAGAGCCACACCTTAAACACGAAAAACTGGCACGACCGTCATTTGGCGAATTCGGCAGGCGCGAATGGGCGTTTACCGGAACCCGCTGCGAAGAAATAGAACGTATCACATCGGCTATTATCCTTGCACTCTCCCCCACCAACACCTGCGCCTATGTGGACGCCAGCCACAAAACAGCCGAGCCCGGAACTGCACACACAGCAGCCATCCGTTACACCGACCATCAGCATTTCCGGGAGGTGATACACCCTAATACTTTTGGTCGCAATCAGCATCATTTATTGTTTTCCGGTACAGACCTGATTCTGGTAAACGGCAATCATTTTCAGGCAGCACGCCAGGTGGTGTTCATAGACCCCGCCAAAGAAGCATCACTGCGCAAACGCCTTGACCAGATCACACAGCCCGGCCTATTTCTCCTTGCAGCAGGTGTAACCGGTGTGTATGATTTTTTGAAAGAAGCCATTCCCCATTGGGAGCAAATTCCCGTACTTGCAGCATCCGATATTGATGGCATTGCAGCCTTTTTTAAAAAGGAAATGAACGAAGCTGTACCGCCATTAATGGGCCTCGTACTGGCCGGCGGTCGCAGCCGTAGAATGGGTCACGACAAGACTCGGGAACAGTGGCATGGTCGCGAACAGCGTTACCACATCTACGACTTGCTAAAGCCAAGGTGCAGGGAGGTTTATATTTCCTGCCGGGAAGACCAACGTCCAGACATAGACCCGGTCTATCAGTCTTTGCCAGATACGTTTACGGGACTCGGACCTTATGGTGCCATACTGTCGGCATTCCGTTACAATCCTGATGTGGCCTGGCTGGTGGTAGCCTCCGATCTGCCACTGCTAAATGCCGGCACACTGGACTACCTGTTAGCCAACCGGCACCCTGGTTCATGCGCCACTACATACAAAAGCCCTTTCGACTCGTTGCCCGAGCCCCTGGTCACGCTTTGGGAGCCTAAGAGTTATCCGTTGCTACTTTCGTTCCTTTCACTTGGTATTAGTTGCCCAAGAAAGGTACTGATACAGAACGACGCCTACGTGCTTGCCCCACAACACGACACCGAACTCATGAATGTAAATACGCCCGGCGAATTGGAAACCGCCCACGCGCTTTTGAAAAAACAATAATCCGAACAAATATGGAACCCGATTTTCAGCGTTATAGTTGCCAGATGAACCTGCCGGGATTTTCTAAAGCAGGCCAACTGAAATTGCTTTCTTCCAAAGTACTCATCGTGGGTGCAGGAGGACTGGGATGCCCTGCTGCTCAATACCTGGCAGCCTCAGGAGTGGGCACTATAGGCATTGCCGACTTCGACGACGTATCTGTCAGTAATCTGCACCGCCAAATATTGTACACACCCATGGAAGTGGGCATGAAAAAAGCTACAGTTGCGTGCAACAAACTGCAGGACCAAAACCCGGACATCAACTTGTTTCCGCATACAGGCAAGATCACTTCTGCCAACGTGCTGGATCTGGTGGCCCGTTTTGATATTGTGGTTGATTGCACAGACAATTTTGAAACCAAGTACCTGCTGAATGACGCTTGTGTCATACTGGGTAAACCATTGGTTTTTGGTGCCATATACCAGTACGACGGTCAGGTGGCTGTCTGGAACGTGGCCAACGGCGATGGCACCTTTTCGCCCAACTACCGCGACCTGTTCCCAGAGGTAGATGGAGCGGGCATACCCAACTGTGCCGAAGGTGGCGTGATCCCTTCCCTGGCAGGTATGATAGGCTGTATGCAGGCCAACGAGGTTATCAAATACCTATCAGGCTCCGGAAGCCTGCTGAAGGGTCGGATGCTGGTGTTCGACGCGCTGGCTATGGAGTCAAGAACAATATTTATTGGAGATGTGACACACACTACTATCTCCGAAATAAAGGTAACAGTGGTGGTACCGGAACTTTCCGTAGCTGAGCTGAAACTCTGCATGCGCCACAATACCGTTGAATTGGTGGATGTACGTACTAGGGAAGAACGGGCTGTAGGCAGCCTTGGCGGAATGCACCTACCCATTCAGGAATTCGGGCACGATTTTTCTTTTTTCAACTCAGGCAAACCCGTTGTCTTTTATTGCGCCAGCGGCAAGCGCAGCGAAGAAGCCGTGCGCACCGTTCTTAAAAAATTTCCCGGTGCCAGGGTGTATTCGCTTACGGGCGGATTGAAATCCTGGGTAGAGAAAAATTGACAAATCAACTCTGAAAACCAACTGATCGCTTTGCCCTGAAGCTGAAAAATACCGTGAAGGCATCTTTCCGGAAACGCTCCAAAATATAGAGGGCCGCCAATACTGGCGACCCTCTTTAGTTTGGCTCTTTTCTAGATAATGAAAAAAATAATAGCGATAATCTTGGATTTATCGCTATTATTTTTGATTTTTGCATCTAGTTAAAGGACTAGATATGGGATATCCGACAAAAGTACAATTAATAAAGAGGGTAAACAGCGAGCAATGGTATGTTAACTTTCCGGCAGCGGTTGCCCAGGCTATTGAGTTTAAACAAGGAGAAGTTGTAGAATGGGTAATTGATGATCATCAACGATTGGTGCTTCAAAGAAGTGATGATGCTGTAAAAGACCTTAAAAAAAAACTGCCCAAAAAGAAGGGATAGTATCTCGTTTTAATGCTCTTTTTGATCGGTGCACTCCGGCTTTTAAGCAATCCCGAACTTTTCAAAGAGCCAGAGGGCTGGCACATGGAGTCATTTCATGCCTTGGTAGATGCACTATAACCGGGATGTTGACTGCAAACGGCAATCAATTTAGCGATTGGAGTGCTGCCTATAGGATTTTCAAAGGGGAGCGAATGGATATCGATAAGTTATTCAGCACTGTCAGGAAAGAAGTGATTGTCCAAAACAAGGTGCAGCTGGATTATATCTATGCCCATATGGATGATACGCTTTTGCGTAAAAGAGGAAAAAAAATTTCCGGTACAGGTTGGTTACGCGACCCGCTAGGCCCATCTTTTTGTAACAATTTTATTTGGGGCCAACGGTTCGTTCAAGTTTCGTTGTCGTTGATAGAAAAGGATACATTCGGCCCCTCCAGAGCCATTCCAATAGATTTTAAACACTGCCCTCCAACTAGGAAACCATCAAAAAACGCTACGGAATCAGAAATAGCCCTTTATCGGGAAAGACAGAAGAAAGAAAAAATGAGTGAAGTTGGAGTACAACGAATAATAGCGTTAAGAAAAAATTTAAATGGAGATGGCTTCGACAGTAAAAAGCTTATAGTAAGCGTGGATGGAAGTTACACCAATGGAACGGTGCTCAAAAAATTGCCGGACAATGTTGATTTGATTGGCCGGATTAGAAAGGATTCAAAAATATATTCCTTACCAGCATCGCAACAATCAGGAAGAGGACGTAAGCGGTATTACGGTGCAGAACTGCCAACTCCTGAACAAATCAGACAAAGCGATGATTATTCCTACCAATCAATAGACGCATGGGCTGCAGGAAAAATGAGAACCTTCCAGGTGAAAATTGTCAAGAATGTGCGCTGGAGGAAATCAGGGAATAGGAACTTAATGTTGATTATAATTAAGCCGGTAGCGTACCGACTTACAAAAAGATCCAAACTACTTTATAGGGATCCGGCCTACCTAATCTCAACTAATCAAGAAATAGATATTAAACTACTGGTTCAGGCCTACATTAGAAGATGGGAAATCGAAGTCGGATTTAGAGACCAGAAATCCTTGATGGGTTGCGGTCAAGCGCAAATACGAGAAAAATCGGCAGTTGAAAAAGTGCCAGCCTTCATATCCGCTTGCTATGCAATGATGCTCCTTGCCTCCCATAAAGTTGATTTGGAAAACCCGCAAGTTTTGCCGGGGCCCAAATGGTATAGCAATTTCAAAAAGAAAAGAACAACCACAGGTGACATAATAAACCGGTGTAAAGTTGAAAAATGGACCGAAAGTATCCAGATTAATTATTCCGACTTCGTGAACATTGAACAAAAACTTGCGAAGTCGGGAAAATTAGCAAACCCAGTGTTTTCTTCACTTTTTTATGCCAGGAATTAGCCAAACTTAAGAGGGCCGCCAATACTGGCGACCCTCGCATTATCAAAAAAGTAAAAATTATGCACTGGCAACCAGTGTATCCAATACCTGGTTCATATTGCGCACTGCATCGGCAGATTTATTGAAAGCAGCCTGTTCTTCGTCGTTCAGCTTGTAGTCAATAATATGCTCCCAACCGTTTTTGCCTATCATTACAGGAACACCCATGCAGATGTCATTCTGTCCATATTCTCCGTCCAGATATACGCAGCAGGGGAATACTTTACGCTCATTGCGAACTATCGCTTCTACAAGTGTTGCTCCGGCAGCGCCTGGTGCGTACCATGCAGAAGTACCCAGCAATTTTGTAAGCGTAGCGCCACCTACCATTGTATCTGCCGCTACCTGTTTCAGTTTATCCGCGTTCAGCATATTGGATACCGGCGTGCCATTCAGGGTTGCAAGGCGTGTCAATGGGATCATTGTAGTATCACCATGTCCACCAATTACAACTGCGTGCAGATCGTTCTGCGAACAATTCAATTCCTTTTGCAAATAGCATTTAAAACGGGAGCTATCCAGAATTCCGCCCATGCCTATTACCCTGTTTTTGGGAAGTCCGGTAGACTTCAGTGCCAGGTAGGTCATTGTATCCATTGGGTTAGAAATAACCACGATGATCGCATTGGGAGAATACTGAAGCAGGTTTTTGCAAACAGTTTCAACGATACGGGCGTTGGTGCCTATCAGTTCTTCGCGCGTCATACCCGGCTTGCGGGGTATGCCCGACGTGATAACACAAACGTCTGAGTTTGCTGTCTTGGCATAGTCGTTGGTAACGCCTGTTACTTTGGTATCAAAACCAAGAAGCGAACAAGTTTGCGAAAGGTCCAGGGCCTTTCCTTCGGCCACACCTTCTTTGATGTCAACTAATACCAACTCTTCTGCCAGCTCTTTCCGGGCAATGTTATCGGCACAGGTTGCGCCTACGGCTCCCGCACCAACTACTGTGATTTTCATTTTTTTATGCTTTTTAAGTGAGTAAATTATAAAATAACGGCGCAAAGATAAGGATTGATTTTTTACCAAGCGATTGCAAATTGGCCAGAAAAATCATGCTTTTAATCATGTATTAAATAAAAAAAACTACAAAGTTCAGGCGCAAAAATTAGAATTCCAGCTTCAGCAAATTGAGAATTTCCTGGTGAATCACCTCCACCGGTTTCATTTCCAGGTCGTCACCATAGCAGACTACGGAAGTTACTGATTTGTCTGAACGTACCAGTTGTTCATATTCGCTTTTCACCGCACGCTGCAGTGAAAAGTCCTGCTCATGTATGTCCTCCTGCCCATTCAGGTAATCCCGAGACTCCTGCAAACGTCTTGTAAGTGACTTTTCTGTAAAACTGAACGGCACTTCAAGATAAATGGAAAGGTCGGGGCGCGGAATATTATTGTATTCAAATTCAAACTCCAGAATCCACCGCTTCAGCAGGTCCCGCTGAGCCGGATCGGTGGTCTTCGCACATTGAAATGCAATATTAGAAAGTACGTAACGGTCTACCAGCACCACGTTACCGTCATCGAGCCACTTGCGAAGCGTGGCTGCAAAATCTTTCCGGTCCTCGGCAAAAATCAGGGCCACCAATTGTGGGTGCACCTGATCTACCCGCCCAAACTCGCCACGCAAAAACCGGGAGATCAGCGAACCGAAAACACCGGTTTCATGCCGGGGGAAGTGTATAAATTTGGTAGGTGTCCCCAATTGCTCAAAATGCCTGATCAGCAAGTCTATTTGCGTAGACTTACCTGAGCCATCAAGCCCTTCGATGGCAATAAATTTGCTCACGGGATTCATAAAGTTAGCCGTATCGGGCAGGGTCGCCAGTCCCATTCCCATTTCGAATTAATAACGCAAACCCCAGTAGGTGCAGTGGTAAGCAGTTGTATCATGTATTACATGATACTGCAAAAAGAGTGTATCTCTGCGCAACCAGCCAGTACCATTATAGGTGGTACTGTTGTTGGCCCCGAGGAACGAAAAAGAATCAACCTTTATCATTGTGCAAATAGCGCTGTCATTCACATCGTTCAGAAAATTGGTCATTTTCAGCTCCAGCGGTTTGAAAATCTCCGCTGTAAGGCGGATGGAATTGGCATACTGCCTGTATGCGGTGCTGTCGCCATAAAAACCGTAAGTACAAGAATCGCCCCCATGGTACACAGATACAAATTTGTCCCTGCTCAATGTCTCGCAATTAGTGCCTTCATAACCTACCGGACAAACACATTTACCATTGTTGCACGTACCCTTGTTGTAACAAATTACATTGTTACATTTATCTTTCTTGGCACACGATAAATAAGTTACTGCCGAAAAACCGGTCAGTATAATTAGCAATGTGAAAAATATTTTTTGGAATGATCTCATTTCGGCCGTTTGATGCGCTAAAATATTAAATGTTTAGTAAAAGCAGAATTTAAAATTCAAGTTTTTTCCGCAAAGTCCCATTTTACCGGTAAAAAGGAAAAGACCAGCGTAAAATATTTACCGTCAATTATACACATTACAAATTACTATGCGTCGTCATTATCTCTTTCTTTTTCAATTTTTCCCCTGCGGAGCGGATTGGCAGTGTTGCCTGCATACCGTGCCCTCTGCCGCATAAGCTCCAGACACTGAAATACTGCTTCTCGGAACGAATTAGGATCGGCAAGGTTTTTACCCGCAATATCAAATGCAGTACCGTGGTCAGGTGACGTCCGGACTACCGGCAATCCCGCAGTGAAGTTTACGCCCTCACCCTGCGCTATCGTCTTAAACGCCACCAGTCCCTGATCATGATACATGGCCAAAACGGCATCGAACGCGGTATAGCTGCCATGCGCAAAAAAAGAATCTGCGCTATACGGTCCGAACACGAGATGTCCGCCCTGTTTCAGTTGCTCTACCACGGGCCTGATTATGGTTTGTTCTTCCGTACCAATTTGCCCGTCGTCGCCTGCATGCGGATTAAGGCCCAGCACAGCGATCCGGGGCTTGTCTATACCAAAATCCTTGATAAGTGTTTCCCGCAGGATAGCCATTTTTGATAGGATCAGCTCCTTGGTGATCATACCCGCTACTTTAGAAATGGGTACATGCTCCGTAACCAAAGCCACACGCAATGCATTGTGAAACAGTATCATTACCACATCCTTCGCACCGAATTTTTCTTTAAAAAACGGCGTATGCCCCGTAAATGGGAAGTCTGGAGTGTTGGTATTGCTTTTATGAATTGGGGCTGTAATAATTCCTTCTAGTTGTCCGTCTTTCAGGCACTGCGTAGCCACCATCAGCGAGCGTACCGCATACTTACCGGCAGCTTCTGTGAGGATACCCGGCTGCAGCGGCACTTCCTCGTCCCAACAGTTAAAAATGTTTACCTGTTTGGGATTGAGCTTAGTGAGATCCTTGGTGCTGGTAAAATTGAAAGCATGTTCAGTTACAATCCGCCTGTAGTAGTTCACTACCTTGTTGGATGCGAAAATCACCGGTGTGCATAGTTCCAGCATCCGGTTATCACTAAAGGTTTTGATAATCACTTCCAGCCCAATACCATTCAGGTCTCCCGTGGTGATACCGATTACAGGCTTTTCATTACTGACTTGCATAATAATATCTTTTTAGTTTTTTCCGTAATGCATCAAAAAGTCGAGCAGCATTCTGAGTCCGAATGCGGTGCCGCCTACTGTAGAATAATTTTTTCTGGAAGTTGCAAACGACACGCCGGCAATATCAAAATGCATCCAGGGATAATCTATAAAATGTTCCAGAAATTTACCTGCGGTTATCGCGCCTCCACTGGAACCTCCCACATTCTTTATATCTGCTATATCCGACTTGATCTGCTCTCCGTATTCGTCCCACATAGGGTACTCCACCAGACGCTCGTACTGACGGTGACCACTTTCCCTGAAAGCCTTCTTGGTCAGATCGTCCGCATTGCCCATACATACTATTCCGTGTTCGCCAATAGCAACAGAGGCAGCTCCCGTAAGTGTTGCAAAATCCAAAACCAATTCCGGCTGGTAGCGTTTTGCCCAATGCAGTGCGTCTGCCAGCAGCATACGTCCTTCCGCATCGGTATTCAGCACTTCCACAGTTTTGCCACTCATCATCGTGATCACATCCCCGGGAACATAGGCGTTTTCGCCCGGCCTGTTGTCGGTTGCGGGCACCAGAGCTATCAAGTGCAAGGGCAATTCCAGACTGGCAGCGGCATACATGGCACCGGCAACCAACGCCGCACCACTCATGTCGCTCTTCATCCTGTCCATCGAGTTCAGGGTTGGTTTCAGAGAAACGCCACCTGTATCGTACACTACACCCTTGCCAACCAGCACCAATGGCGCTTTGTTGAGGCACTTTTTGGGTTTGTATTCCATGATCGAAAAAGTAGGTGGTTGTTGGCTACCGTAGTTTACGGCCAGCAATCCGCCCATCTTCTCCTTTTCAATTCTGGCTTTATTCAGGACTGTAACTTTAAACCCTGCTTCCGCTCCCATTTGCGTAAATGCCGCAGACAATTGCACTGCAGACAAATGGTTCAATGGTTCGTTCACCAGAGTTCTTACTTTATATACTGCCTCAGTGATCACCTTCAGATGTTTCAAGTCTTTCAGGCTGGCGGCGTTCTTTGCAAATATGATCCGGCTCAGCTGGGCCTTTCTTTTAGCCGAATCAGACCGATATTTCAAAAACTGATAGTTCGCCAAAACCATACCCTCAGCCATATATATAGCTGCATGACCTATTGCAGAATGATTGACAATGGCTACTTCCGCTGCTTTATACTTTGCGAGCAGGCCTTGTACTTCGGCACCACCCTTGCGGCAAGACTCATGGGTCTCATAATCCGTCTTTTTGGGTCGGACGATATACACCAAAAGTAACTTGGTCAGCCGGTTTATGCTCACCAGTGAAAATTCATTGTTCAGGCATGTACTTACATACGCCGCTTCTTCTTTTGTAAAAACACTGCACGACGCCACTTTCGTTTCATCATCAAAAATGTACAATTCGTACTTGCTATCGGCTGTTTTCTGGGCTATTCTGAAATCCATATTCTTAAAAAAAATTGTCCGGGCGAAGTTAGTGGAAATGGCGCATCGAAACTAGATTTCCCCGGCTTCCGGCCTCAATTCCAACAAAACAACATTTTCTATATGATGCGTATGGGGAAACATATCTACGGGTTTTATTCTCCGGATGACGTAATATTCATTGAGCAAGGCCAAGTCTCTGGCCTGTGTGGCCGGGTTGCAACTCACGTATACTATTTTATTTGCTTTTATACGTAGCAATTGGGCCACCAGTTTAGGGTGCATACCTACTCTTGGCGGGTCCGTGATAATTACGTCTGGAAAACCGTGAGTGGCAAAAAACGCATCCGTACAGATCTCAGCCACGTCTCCGGCGTAGAACTTGCAATTGTCAATACTATTAAGGGCTGCATTCTCACCGGCGTCCGCTATTGCATCGGCCACCGTTTCGATACCGATCACCTGCTTCACGGAGTCTGCACAAAAAATACCAATACTACCGGTGCCGCAGTAGAGGTCATACAATGTCTCTGTGCCGGAAAAACCTGCAAAATCTTTAACTACTGAGTATAATGCCCTTGCTTGCTTTGTATTGGTTTGAAAAAATGACTTGGGCGAAATTTTAAATTTGAGGTCTCCCAAATGTTCTTCTATGTACTTGCTACCCTTCCAGCAAATTACTTCCTGATCATAAATGGTATCATTCACTTTGCCGTTGATAGTGTAGTTAAGCGATGTGATACCGGGTACAGTATCCCAGATTTGTTGAAGCAAGGCTTCCCGCTCTTCCTTCTTTTCGTGCTGAATCACAAGGTTTACCAACACTTCTCCTGTGGTTGCTACCCGGATGATCACATTGCGCAGCCAGCCGGCTTGCTTCTTAAAATCGTAATAGGACAAATTATGTGCACGCGTATATTGCCCTATTGTTTGAAGCAGCAAATTGCTGGGATCAGGTTGCAGATAACACTGTTGTATCTCCACTACCTTGTCAAACAATCCCGGCGCATGAAATCCCAGTACAGGGTCGTCTTCAAACTTTTCAGTTCGCTCTGCAATTTCCTCGTTAGTCTTATATCGCTTGGTGGAAAATGTAAATTCCAGTTTGTTTCTGTAAAACTGTTCATTTTCACTTCCCAGAATTGACTCCATTTCCGGCAGTACCACATTGCCAATCCGCCGAAGCTGGTCAGCAACCTGTTGTTGCTTGTAGGCAATTTGCTTCCCGTAGGGTAACATTTGCCATTTGCATCCGCCACAGACGCCGAAATGCGGGCAAAATGGTGAAATACGGTCGGGGGATGGTGTCACCAACTTTAGCATCTTACCCTGCGCCCAACTGGTTTTGTCTTTAAACACGAACACGTCCACGATATCTCCAGGCACTACATTCTCTACGAAAAGTACCTTTCCGTTTTCAAGATGGGCCACCGACTTGCCTTCAGCTGCGTAGGCATCTATCGTTATATTTTGTAAGGGCTCTTTCCTTTTCTTTCTTTTTGACAATTTGCTCAATATTAAATGTGGAAGGGGTAAAGGTACAACTAACGCAGCTTTTCGTTCGTCATGTGCCGATCTGCGTCGCGTATATTCTTCTTTTCAAAATTTTTAGAAAGTGCGTCGGTCAGGTCTACACCGGTTTGGTTGGCGAGACACATCAGCACCCAAAGCACATCGGCCATCTCATCGGCCAGGTCTTTGTTTTTGTCGCTTTC
>CAIYJV010000192.1 GCA_903926605.1 uncultured Bacteroidota bacterium | reverse complement strand
GGCCCGTTTTGAGTTGCTCCAAGGCTTTGTTCTTCACCTCTTCATAGTCAAACTCAAAAGACTTAGTCGTCTTTTTCATATACTGCGTTTTTAAAGTTCCACTTATTTGTGGACTTTGACACAGTTTGTTTTACAGCCTCTATCGCCACCAGTTGTAAAACTTCACGTATTCCTGATAGTAAACACAGAATTTACCTTCATGTCCTTTTATACATGGGGAAGTTACCCTGCTAGGACTCGCCTTTGCTCTGGCACGCCATCCCTCTAATTGGTCAGGTGGAAGGTCTTCAAAAATAATAACGTAACTGCTTCGCATCCCGTTTTGACGAGCTTTAACCTTCTTACTGAATTTTCGCATTTCAGGTTTATTTTCCATGCGTAAGGCTATTCAAATATTGTGCCAGTAAGTTACGCAATTTATCTTATGTTTAAGCGGTGTCCACCAGCCTAAAAATATGTTTTTACGAGCTAATAAATGATTTATAAATAACTAATTATTATAATAGTCAAAATATACTAAAAGGGATAGGCGCGAAAAAGTTTTAAAGTAAGCGCACGTAATTGATCGTGTATTTCAGCGCAAATAGGTTTTCATCTTGCGCCCAAGGTTTTCAACTATTTATCCGTCTATGTAAAGTGAACGGTCTCGCATGGGCTCCAGATATGCACTTATGAAAAAAAATATTTTCTTACTAATGATCTTGTTGCCTTTGTGCGCCCGGTCTCAAATAATTACTACTTATGCTGGTGCCATAGGCCATTGTTTCGGAGGCGACAACGGACCGGCTACTGATGCGTCTTTTGACTTTCCGTGCAATGTGGCGGTTGATAATCTGGGAAATATGCTGGTGGCTGATTTCTGGAATGCCCGTATTCGAAAGATCGACAAGGCAACAGGAATTATTACGACAATCGCGGGAAACGGTCATTTCACAAACAGTGGCGATGGTGGCATGGCAACCGACGCAGGCATTAACTCCCCAACTGGCGTTGCCACCGACAGGCTGGGCAATATCTATATCACCTGCGACAGTATCACCGGTGCCGGTACAATTTATTATGTAATGCAAGGTTCCTATGTACGGAAAATATCTGCTTCAGGTATCATAACCACCCTTGCAGGCACGGGCTCTGCCGTCTATGGTGGTGATGGTGGACCGGCAACAGACGCCGGAATCGGACAAACAAATGGCATTTGCCTAGACAGTTCCGGAAATGTATTTATTGCTGAATGGTCCAGCAGGATAAGGAAAATAGATCTCGCAGGAATTATCACAACGATCGCAGGAAATGGGATACCGGGCTATTCTGGTAATAATGGACCAGCAACGGATGCACAGATTTGGAAAGCTGGTGATGTCGTCACAGACAATTGCGGTAATCTGTATTTTACAGACGCCTCCTACATCAGGAAGATTGATGCTGCGGGTATCATACATACAATTGCAGGAACTGGAGGTTCTGTCTATTCTGGTGACGGCGGACCAGCCACTTCAGCAGGCATCGGTAACGCATGTGGACTTGCCCTTGACGATTCTGGCAATGTCTTGTTTTCCGATATTCTATATCCGGTGATACGTAAAATTAGCCCGTCTGGTATCATCAGTAAAATTGCTGGCAATGGGATATTGGGCTATGCGGGCGATGGCGGAGATCCGGACTCTGCAGAAATAAAAAGTGTGTATGGCGTAGCAATTGATAGCCTGAACAATATTTACCTTTCCGATGTCCAGAACGAAAATATCAGGATGATTTGTTCAACTTGCAGTGGTAACAGTGCTACCAAAATGATCACCGCGGATCACCCCGAATTAATAATACAATCCCTCCCAACTTATGGATCATTTAATGTAATACTGACCTCAAATACCCAAAATGCATCGAGGCTTATAGTTACCAACATGAATGGTCAAAAAGTAAAGGATACGCCATGTGTGTCAGGGAAAGAACTACAAATGACCCTGAACGAACCACCCGGGGTTTACCTGGTCACTGTTATATGCGGGCAGCATTTGTTGCACTCGAAAATATTAGTCGGATAACATGAAACAACCGAACTGAAAGTACCCCTCGTCTGGTGTCATTTACTATTTCAATACTCGTTGGGAGCCGTTTTTTACGAGGTATCCTCCTATGGTATAAAGCACATCTAGATTGGTGCGTGTTACGTTCTATTTTTTGGATTTTATTTTTCCATTCTTAATGGAATCAATTTTGTGTTGGTTAGGCGCGGAATGATCAATTGCTTCAAACTTATTGTTTTTTTGATTGTTTTTTTTTCTCGTATGCTTGTTGGCATTTTTTGAAACAGTATTGCCAGTTTTACCATTTAAAGTGCCTGGAACAAATGGCTTTACAATTGCAGGAGGATTTGTTGCTTTTTCCTGACAAACAACCACAAATGAGTAAAAACCGACGAAATTAATTACCAACAACAATTTTTTCATTCCTAATCAATCTTGAGTTTGATGTTATCATTAAAGAGTACACACCTGATGAAAGATTATTTTTATTAAAAGAAAAGACATTTTCTCCAGAAGTTCCACGACCCGAATACAACTCTTTTACAACTTTCCCGTTGATATCTAGGATAGAAATGTTGATATTTTCGTTGTCTTCCAACGGAAATTCTACAGTAAAGTTATCAACAACAGGATTTGGGAATACTTTGGATTTGATGGTTTTGTTTATATCATTAATGCCAACTGGAACAGCAATTTCAGCGATCCAAGTATCCCAAAGGTGCGAAGCATTCCCAAAACTACCGCTCATCCAAACGTCAGCCATTGTACTATTATGTTTTCTTGAAATGCCTGAATAGTCTCCCCACCGTTCCGCTGTGGTTGAAGTATAGCTTACATAGTTTGAACTAGGGCGCACCAAAGTTGAACCAGAGAAAGCAGCTGAATTATCACAATTTACTACTCGTATTTCTGGGTAAATTGATGAGCCGGACCTACCAAAGCCAATCATAACCGAATTGTCAGTTGCCGTTGTAGCATATGAGGCAACTGACGGATATGCATAGTCGTAACCGATTGAACCAAAAGAAACTCCTGTATTTGTAAGTGTCGAAACATCTAACCTATTGTATCCTATCCCTGTGTACCCGCTTCCATAATCAACATTGAAAACAAAATGTAATAACCCATTCAGGTAAAATCCGCTCAATGCCCTGCAATCTCCCGTTTTAAGTAAACAGGAAGTCCCCAACTGATAGGAATTACCTGATGGGGAATACGTTGGCGATGTTACTGACCAGTAATTTAACACTGGGCTACAGCACCAATTACCTGCTATTTGGTATAAATTGTAACCAGATGCACCACTGGGGTTATTGCTTACTAAAAGCATACCTGTTGTAAAGTCACCATCCTGTCCGTAGGAGACCGGTAAAATTGTAAATGGAGAACCGGGAATCGACACATAATATACATAATTTAAAGCTCCTCCAGCCAATCCTGATAATTTGTCCATTTGAAAAACAACTGCCTGATGAAACGAGCCTGACGGTTCAGAAAAAAGATTTCCTGTCAAGAAAACTTCACTGTCATTCACTGCCAATTTTGGGTAATCAAAAGCGTCAAAATTGCCTGGTGTTGGATCCCCGTATAGCTCGTAACACCACCAACCATCATTAGGATTATTATCTTTAGAAAAACAAATAAAAATCATTCCTCCACTAACTAAAGGTGTCTGTTGACAAAAGAGAATAAACCTGTCAGCACCAGGGTCATAATACACTACAGGATCGCAAACTGCGCTGACGCCAAACGTTGAAGGCAAAAAAGCGGCAATGCTATTTGAATAGAGATTGGTACCACCTGTATTGTAATATTCAATTTTTTCATTAGTCACACTGACTATATATCCGCCATTTGAAATAGCAACGTTATTGTCCAGTGGTGAGCTACCATTATTTGTATTGCCGGCAAAATTACTGGCAACGTGAGGTGTAATAATAGTTGTTTTTTCGGCAGAGTGACGGTTGTATTTTTCAAGAGCCTGTTTCAAAATTTGCTTTGCGTCCTTAATACTGTCAATTGACTTCTGATCAGGTGCATCATTATCTATCTCAGTGTATTTTTTTGTGAGAATTGGCTTCCAGTTCAAATCAACACTTTGGACATTGGCAGACCCTCCGCATTGCACGGTAAAAATGGATGATGCGTGCGTTGTTCCAATTATTTTTGAAGCGTCTGGGGACACTAATTTTGTATCCTGTGCATTTACTGTGGTATTACAAATCGATAATAATAAAATTGCTAGTTTTTTCATAGAATAAATTGTTTAGCTCGATTTTTATTTTATGGTTTTTAACTTGGAATATCGTTTTGAATTAAAATTAATATTTCTTTTTATTTACACTGCAATACTTTAAAATCACCACTCAGTTGAAAATCCCGCACAAAATACACAACCGAAAAACAAAATAATACGGGAAAAATACCCTTTTTTGAAACTGAAAAATGTTTTGATTTACGGACACGCAAATTTTGCCTTATAGAAGAGCAGTGATAAGTATTTTATTAATGCCCAAAGTTTCCATGTTTTGTGTGGTATTTATTGAAACAGATAAATTTGCTAGTGAGTAGAAGTTTTATTTCAATTGCTACAAACATACATTGTGCGGCCATTAGCGGTTCAAACGAAAAATTTCATGTTGATTAAATTACGTCCAACTCTGAATATTTTACTATTGCTACGGGAATTGGTGATCGCAAAAATGCCCTTGAAAAAAAGTCAGATTTGAAAAGGCAAAAAAGCTGACTATAAGGAACGCACCCGTGTGAAAAAAATGAATTTGGTAATGCATTTAAATAAATAAGACTTCCGGAAAATCGGAAGTCTTATTTATTTCGAATTTTTTAATGCCTTATACTAGAAAACTATTTGGTTCCTGTAAACGTACAGGTTCCACTTCCCGTAGGACTTGCGGCATAAGCAACGATAGTTAGAGTGTTACCACTGATACTGCCGTTGCTACTGATAGTATAAGACGCACCGCAATTGTCTTGAAATGTGGTGGTAGCAAGTGAAAACGAATTACCGCTTACAGATGCGGGGTACGAATAACTTTTGTAACAAGTTCCGTTACCACAATTGCCTGTAATGTTTACGGTGGTTGTACTGCCCGTCAAGGTCACAGTCCCTGATGTAGGGGTTGCGGACCCAGTGCAGGTAGTGCTACCGTTCCATGTTCCTAAAAACGGATTGACGGTTGTAGAAGAACTGCTTTTGGTGCAGGATGCAATGATCACCACACATAATAATCCGGTCAGGATTCCTGATAGAACGAATTTAGTTTTGCTGATGGGGGCTAATTTTTGTTTCATGTTTGTTAGGTTTTGTTAGAAGAACAAAGATAATGCTTAGAACATATTTACCAAACTGATTGATTGTGTTTCGCAGCTTTTCGGATATTTAAAGCCTGAATTTATCCACAGGTGACAACTGCTTTGCTCCCTGTTCTCTTTATAGACCAGACCTGAAATTCTTCTTTCTTCAATTCTGACTGACAGGAGTTCAATATATCTAAAAACCAGAAGCAGGGAAATCGCGCTGCCATTGCCTTTACTCCATCGTTGGTGACCATAAAGCCTGAATACCTGTAGAAGTTGTATGAACAGGTGTGGTCTCTCTATTTGCCATTTGCGTTTCTCATTCTGCGTATGTTTTAGGCCGCAGTATAGAACGTTCCTTTTTCTCTTACAACCGTTCCAAAAAGTATTTGCATAACGCTAGCTTTTGTTAGTAAAATAGCGCCATAAGATTCAGGAAGATTCGATCTGGACTTAACTAAATTTTCGAGGAGAAATTACTTGCTTGTCGATACATTTGGCGATAGGGTTTTGCCTAGAAAACTGGTGGTGCATTTATTTTATTTACTGAAAGAATCGTTGTTGAACGGCATATTTCTATTTCCTTATCCGCTGCAACGGCTAGCCACTTTTCAAATGTTAACCTACCCACTAGGTTTTAACTTTTGTCTTTTGTAGCACCAAAACTACGAACTGTTCTGGGTTTTCCCGAATAGGATTTACAAAAGGCAATGACGGCATGGGATCCCTGGGATCCTTACCAGGCAAGACACCAATTGCAATGCGCCAAAAATCCAGCACCTCACTCGTTCTCTGGGTTTGCCATATTTCATTCGGATAATAATGCTAATGACGATTATGGGTTTTATGCACTCACCGGGAAATTTCCCGTATAGTGATTGCGTTAATCTCTTACTTTTGTTTGAAATAAAAACTGTTGTGCCTATGAGTAGATAAAAGATAAAGTATCATCCGAAGTTGCAGTCTCGAATTACCACATAAGTAGCGCAGCTCTCACATAGATTTCATTGATACGCAAGTAATGGCGTAGTCGTGTTTTTGTGTGAGAAGGGCTGTGGTAAGCCTGAGACTGCGGAAGCATAGGCTACGCTAATTTTTTGTTTACAAGTCTCAAATTACCACAAACATGAAAAAACAATCGATTACAGCACTGCTATTGATGGTGTTATTTGCAACTTTAGGAAGTTGTGTAAAAGGCCCAAAAGGGGATACAGGTGCTACTGGTGCCACAGGTGCCGCGGGGCAAAACGGGACCAACGGTACAAACGGCTCCAATGGTGCAAATGGCACCAATGGACTTAACGGGAGTGCAAACGTAAACTGGGCAATAGGTTCTACAAATTCCAGTTCGTGGGCATGGGATGCCTCCAATAGTGAAAATTACACGGACTTTACTTGGTCTGCAATTACACAAGGATTGGTAGATAGCGGGACACTACTTGTGTATTTAAGCAACGGCACCGGTGGTTGGCAGACTCTTCCAGCAACTGATTTCTCGGGGACTACCGGATTATCGTGGTATGTCGTTTATAGTCTTGGCAATGTGTATATTTGGGTTGCAAACACTAGCTCCGTTAATCTCGCTTCCACCCTAAATTCAAATATTTATACGTTCAAATTCTTGACCATTATGCCTGCGTTACGTCGGCGTAATCCAAATGTAAATTGGAACAACTATATGGAAGCTCAGTCGGCGATAAATGAAAATAGGCCGACAAGCGCCAGT
>CAIYJV010000191.1 GCA_903926605.1 uncultured Bacteroidota bacterium | reverse complement strand
TTTCAACTGCGCCTTTGCCGTTATATTCTATTTTGATTTCTGTCAATTGTACATTATATTTGTATTACACAAGTTCATTTACGGTTTATCCAAACACTCAGGTCACAAACTTAAAGACTAAAAAACTATGAAACATTCTATGCAAACTGGACTGTCGTTGATCGCCGCCGGCATATTGCTTCTGGCTCCCAGCTCCAAAACTATGGCTCAATATTGTACGCCTACCTACTTTCAGGGATGCAATACCGGAGTAGAAATTAATGACTTTTCAATTACAGGCGATGGAGGCACTTCGATTTCAGACCTTGCCACAGCTTGTTCTTCAACCGGATCATTGCCCTTTACTTGCTACAGGGATATGTCCGGATCAATGTCTGTAACTTTGTCGCCGGGATTAGCATACACGATTACAACTAATTCTGCGACTACCGACATTCTGCCAACAGACATTCAGATTTTCATAGACTTTAACGACAATGGAAGTTTCCTTGATGCGGGAGAAAGTGTTGGAGGCGGAACGATGAATATCGCAGGACTAAATACAAGTATTACCATAAATATTCCGACGGGCGTACCAACTGGGGCTCACAGAATGCGTGCGGTAGTATCCGGCGACCTAACCTACCCAAGTCTTACTCCTTGTCCGGCGTTCAGTTTCCCATCCGGTGCTACAACCGGCGAAGTACACGACTATACTGCCGTTATTGGCACCGCCTCTGGTTGCAGTGTACCTACCGGACTAGCAGCATCAGCAGTCACTGCTACAAGTGCTACTATTACTTGGGCTGAACCTGCAGGGTCTGTAGGTTCTGAATACATCGTAACAACTTCTCCCGGACTGCCGACCGGCTCGGGGACACAAACTACTGCGCTGGTTGATAACGAATCCGGACTTACACCCGGTACCGTTTACTACGTGTGGGTTCGCGACAGTTGCGATGTAACAAGCCTGTCTTCCTGGGTCACAATAACCTTTACCACCACGGCATCATCTGCCTGTCCTGACGTTACAGGATTGGCTATGACATCCATAACAGCCTCAAGCGCGGTACTTAACTGGACCGCAGCATCAGGCTCTGTGGGTTATTTGTGGGCCGTTACACCTTCACCAGTAGACCCAACCTCCGGATGGACATTTACTACACTTACAACAGCAACAGCAACCGGTCTCAGTGCATCCACAAATTACTATGCGCATGTAAAAGACAGTTGCAGTTCAGGTTCTGCAGCATGGGTTTCGACCCTTTTCACGACAACAGCCATACCAACCGGTATAAGCAGTATGGCACAGGATGGCAATTTTTCACTTTCAACCTACCCTAATCCAACCGGTAATTTGCTGACCATAAAAGTGTCAGGCGGCGAACCGGGTGCTGCAATTGCGCTAACCGACATTTCCGGTAAAATAATCCTGAATCAATCCATCAGTGGTAATCAACAATCAATATCGCTTGATGGTGTACCTGCCGGAATATACTTATTGAAGTATACCGATGCGGGTCATGCACAGGTGGTTATGATCAACAAGATCTGATACTCGAATAAATTGTAAAAAAGGTTTGCCGGATTCTGATATACGGCAAGCCTTTTTTCTTTTCTGTAAATTGGCTGGATTTAAATCAGCTCTGCCCGCCTTTATCCTATTAAATCTGCCGGAATGCCTATTTTTGCCCGATGGATGAACTGACCGGCATACAGGATACCGCGTGGGAAGATGATGAAACTGAACTGGAAACAGGCGATGCGGAAGGTGCGGAGCGTGTGGAACGGATTCGTATAAAAACCGACAAACGCCAGGAACCGATCCGCATTGACAAGTTCCTGATGAATCGTGTGGAAGGCGCGACCCGCAACAAGATCCAGCAGGCCATTGAAGACGGAAATGTACTGGTAAACGACAAAACAGTAAAGTCCAATTACCGTATCAAAGCGCTGGATGATATTGTTCTGTTTGAAACCCGGCGCCCGGAAAGTCAGGAAATCATACCTGAAGACATAAAGCTTGACATTGTGTATGAAGACGACGAATTGATGATCGTCAATAAACCTGCCGGCATGGTCGTACATCCAGGCTGTGGCAATTATTCCGGCACGCTCGTAAACGCTGTGGCCTGGCACCTGCAAAAGGAAAATATTGACACCACCGACCTGAACCGGGTGGGTCTCGTGCACCGCATTGACAAAGACACCACAGGACTGGTTGTAATAGCCAAAACGGCCCGTAGCATGAATGAACTGTCTGCACAGTTTAAAAAACATACCGTTTATCGCCGCTATATTGCCCTGGTTTGGGGCGATATGGAATCTGATGAGGGGACAATTGAAGCGCATGTAGGCAGGAATCTGCGCTTTCGTAAGGTCATGGATGCATATCCCGAAGGCGACCATGGCAAGGAAGCCATTACCCATTACAAAGTACTTGAGCGTTTCAACTATGTAACGCTTGTAGAATTAAGGCTGGAAACCGGACGCACCCACCAGATACGTGTACACATGAAGTACATCGGCCATCCGCTGTTCAACGACCCTTCTTATGGCGGCGACAGGATCGTTAAGGGCACTGTATTCACCAAATACAAACAATTTATAGACAATTGTTTTGCCGTTATTAACCGCCATTCGCTACATGCCCGGGAACTGGGTTTTACACATCCGGGCACCAAGGAATGGATCCAGTTCAGTTCCACACTGCCACAGGATATGGAAGACGTGCTCGAAAAATGGAGGGTATATACACAGGCGACTTTTAAAACCAAATAGGCAATACGCTGCGTGTTTTTATAGGCAGTTTCCCCTTCCTAAGAATCTAATAGGTGGGGCAGAAACTAGCACGATATTTAATCTGGAAAACATTTGTGCACTTTGCAGATTGTACTATGCGTCGCACAATTAATCTTACAACATCGGTTCTGGCTTTTTTATTGGCCTCAATTGTATTTACTTCTTGTTATAAAACTGTAACAATTATCCACCCCTCCTGGTATGGCTCATTGGTGGCCGGAACCTGTGCAGGTACAGGCGTTGCCGGTTATGGTTCTTCATTTGGCGGTGGTGACCTGAAAGGCGACGGACACCCTGCGACTGCCGCCGACCTTTACCTACCAAAAGGAATAATAATGAGCAGATCGGGCGTATTTTACATCGCAGAGGCGGGAAATAACGTCATCCGCAAACTGAGCAAGTAATATTCCATCGGTGCACCATTTAAATCCACTGATTCCTACCTTATCACCACTAGCAAAACCATCCGATTTTTTGCGCTATCTTTGCGGCTCATTTTCATATGCAAAACATTCGCAATTTCTGTATTATTGCCCATATCGACCATGGCAAGAGTACCCTGGCCGATAGGTTACTGGAATATACTAAAACTATTTCCGCCCGCGACATGCAGGCGCAGGTACTCGACGATATGGACCTGGAACGTGAAAAAGGAATCACGATCAAGAGTCATGCCATTCAGATGGATTATGAGTTTAAGGGCACCAAGTATGTACTCAACCTCATAGACACTCCCGGCCACGTAGACTTTTCTTACGAAGTGTCGCGCGCACTGGCTGCCTGCGAAGGCGCTTTGTTACTGGTAGATGCGTCGCAGGGTATACAGGCACAAACTATTTCCAATCTATACCTGGCACTCGACAACGACCTCGAGATCGTGCCCGTGATCAATAAAATTGACATGGATGGTGCCATGATACCGGAAGTTACGGACCAGATCGTAGACCTGATCGGTTGCAAACCGGAAGATATTCTGCTGGCAAGTGGCAAAAGCGGTATCGGTATCGACGAGATCATGGAGGCGATCGTGAATCGTATCCCAGCACCTAAGGGCGATCCAAAAGCGCCCCTGCAAGCCGTGATATTTGATAGTGTGTTCAACTCTTTCCGCGGCATTATCGCCTATTTCAGGGTGTTCAACGGAACTATTCATAAAGGTGAACCCATTCGTTTCATCCATACAGATGCCGAATATTCTGCCGACGAAGTGGGCGTAATGAAACTTACCCTTACTCCAAAAACAGAAGTTCGCGCGGGCGATGTAGGCTATATCATTACGGGCATTAAAAACGCCAAAGAAGTAAAGGTGGGCGATACCATCACTTCAATAGCATATCCTACAACCGACGTGGTTCGTGGATTTCAGGAAGTAAAACCCATGGTATTCGCAGGTATATTCCCTGTCAATACAGAGGATTTTGAAGACCTGCGCGACTGCATGGAGAAACTTCAGCTCAACGATGCCTCACTTACCTTTGAACCGGAAACATCCCAGGCCCTTGGCTTTGGTTTCCGTTGCGGATTCCTCGGTATGCTGCACATGGAGATCATACAGGAACGTTTGGAACGCGAGTTCAACCAGACAGTGATCACCACCGTGCCCAACGTGAGTTTCAAGGCATACAAGACCCGCGATAAGCTAAAGGCTATCATCGTGAATAATCCGAGTGAGATGCCCGACCCCAGCAGCCTGGATCGTATTGAAGAACCATTTATCCGGGCACAGATCATCACACTGCCCGATTATATCGGCAATATCATGAGTCTTTGTCTGGGTAAGCGTGGTCTGCTCATCAACCAGCATTACCTCACCCCCACCCGCGTGGAGCTGATTTTCGAAATGCCACTCACCGAGATCGTATTCGATTTCTATGACAAGCTGAAATCCTGCACCCGTGGCTATGCCTCATTCGACTACAATCCGCTCGACTACCGTGAAAGCGACATCGCCAAGATGGATATACTGCTCAACGGCGACCCTGTGGATGCCCTTAGCGCACTTATTCACCGCAGCCGTGCTCAGGACTTCGGTCGCAAACTGTGTACCAAACTTAAGGACCTGCTGCCCAAGCAGCAGTTCGTGATAGCCATACAAGCAGCGCTGGGTGCCAAGATCGTGGCCCGTGAAACAATATCGGCCATGCGCAAGGACGTTACTGCCAAGTGTTACGGCGGTGACATCTCCCGTAAACGCAAACTGCTGGAAAAACAGAAAGAAGGTAAGAAACGTATGCGCCAGATAGGCAATGTGGAAGTACCGCAAGAAGCATTCCTTGCTGTATTGAAACTGGATTAATTATAGTCCGGCTGTAATGGGCAAATGAACCGATATCGTCTTTGCAGATCGCCAGTGTACCTGGATAACCTGATCAGGACTTCCCTGTTGCAGCGAGGTTTTGTTTTCTCAGCCGGTAGGTGACCAGCACCAAAGCTGTAGCCTCGACAATTAATAAGCTAAGAACAACAGCTGCCGGTAGCCCTGTCGTGAGCAGTCCGGTCACAGCCAGTACAGCGTTTGCGCCTACAAGTATCAGTACCGATGTGGTATGAGAAAACCCGGCATCGAGCAGATAGTAATGCAAATGACTTCTGTCTGCACGCAACGGAGAAACGCCTCTGGCTATGCGGATCGCAAACACACGGAACGCGTCGTACACAGGAAGGAACAGCACCGAAAAAACCACAAGCATCATCATTCCCGATCCGTGAATGGCAGGAAGAAATGTATGCGCATCTATGCCGGGAAAATGTGCGTAACAATTTATGGTACGCAACCCCAGAATGAAGATACTGAACCCGAGCACCATGGACCCTGTATCGCCCATGTACACCTTGGCAGGGGCCACATTGTAATAGAACAAACCGCCAGTGGCACCTGCCAGACTCACCGCAATACAAGCCAGTTTTACCTGCCCTGCCAGTGTAAGGAACACGGAAAACAGAAGCAAGCAGAATACTGCCATTGAACAGGCAAGGCCGTCTATGCCGTCTATAAAATTAAACACGTTGATAAAAAAAGTGCAGGCTAGTGTGGTAACGACGAGACTTACCCAATAGGGTATCTCACCAATACCGAACACCCCATCGAAACTAACAATTCTGACATTGGCGAAATATACCGTGACCACGGATGCAATGAGCTGAAGCAGGAGTTTTTTTGTAGGATTCATATTCATCAGGTCGTCATAAACGCCGGTGAAGAAAAGCAATACGGTAGATGCTACCACATAGTTCCAGCCATTGGTCTCATGTAGCATAAAAAATGCAGCGGTGACAATATAGCCGATGAATATACCTACTCCTCCCAGACTGGGAATATTCACCCCATGAAATTTGCGCACATCATCCGGGATGTCATAGATCTTGCGGTGGTCGGCAATAAAAATGATCTTCTTTACCGTATACAGGCTTATGATACATGAAACCCCAAGCGCCAGGCTCAGTAAAATAATAGGTGAAATATGAAAAAAATCCTTGGGGTCCAATTCCTGCATCCGTTAGTAAAACGCAAAAATAGCCGGATTTATTTTTAGGTGCGTGTACAATGTCACAGATCTTTAAAAAAGCCAGTACCTGAGTTCGGGATACAAATTGAAAAACACAGTGGAACAATGAAACAATTGCCATAATTTTATCATCAAATAACATACGATATGCCAGCTTCGCCCACCAAGACCTTTTTCCGGACAATAGGATTTAGTATGGTAGTCGGGGCTTTAGCAACTGCCGTTTCGTGCGTAAAGTCCGAGTCGATGCCCACAGCATTAGACGGCTTGTACACCGAGGTCTCGCCCGTCGGCAATGCAGTGACCCTTAATTTCCTGCCTACGCACTATATGGTAAAACACGAAACGGGTAGCACTTACTACGACACCTTCAGTTACTACTTTACTACAGGAAAAATAAATCTGAAGCCCGCCTGGACTACCACGGACCCGGCCTCTGCATTCGACTTCAGGCAACTGGACGACACTTCGTTTCTGATCCAAAACCTGGAATCCACCATTCCAGAAGCCCCGGAAACCTATATGCAGTTTGTAAAGCATTGAATTGGGAATAT
>CAIYJV010000190.1 GCA_903926605.1 uncultured Bacteroidota bacterium | reverse complement strand
ATTTGCCTTATTCACAAGCTTATTTTTCAATAAGACGCTTTGTGTGGTGTCTAGGTATTGTATGATCGCATTTGTTACGGTCCCAGCACTATTAATTATGGGTGCGATACAGACTTCAATATATACTTTAGTGGTGTTTGCCAGCGTAATACCCCTAAGTTGCGAAGAATCATATTCCATCGTGAACCTGACCGCATTTCCTTTCTCAAAAACTTCGTCAACAAAATGCATTAATCCCTGTTCAGCCACGATATTGTCTTTGAAAATATTGTACTTGCCAGACACCTCGTTTTCGCCTATACAAAGCAATTCGCGACAACTTTTATTCAATTTGATCAAGGTTCCCTCGCTATCTGAAATCCACATAGGATTTGGGCTATTTATAAAAATACTATCCAGAATTACTTCATTCTCATTTTGGTTGACAAATCTCTTTGAAATATTCATAATTTTTTTAATTATTATTGCAAATGTATGTTAGTGGCTATTTACAAACATGATTTGAATTAAAAAAAGTATGATTCAAATCAGCGATGGGCTACAAAGCCTGTATCAAAAGCAGATTGAGTATGCAGCAGGATAACAGAAATACCTTTAGGTTGAAGTCAGGAATAGAAACTGCGGTGTGTTTTTATAGTGAATAGTAATATTTACCCCGTATGCCTCGCTCCAAATTCGTGCCAATTAGTTTCGGTCATCTGAATTTCGAAATGCTTCGCCGCTTTTTGAATATTGGCAAAGGCCAGATCACGGTCGGCGTTTGTAACATCCTTTACCTGGTCAAATCTCGACAAAGCGTTGCGCACATGGGCCGCATCGAGCATCGGTTCTTTTCGTGCTTCGGGAAACGCGAACGCACTGGCCGGAAGCGCATTTTTTTCGGTTGTAGAGAGACGGCCCTTTATAGCGGAATCACGCGGTCTCCAGGTGGCATTGGATTTGTCATTTGTGTTCATAATTATGGTCTTACTTTTTTAGTAAATGTTGCGGCGTGAATTTGTTTTCAACGCTGCATAAAGTTGCTGCATCCGGGGTAGGTCGGGATTACATAACTGCCGGTAAAAGTTAGGTAATTGCCACTTACGGCAATGGGCAATAAACCGAAAAGTGTGAGTAATATAACTTTTACCCAAAATCCTGTAACACTGCCGGCACAACGCACAGACAACTTTGCAAGGTAAAATCCTGCTTCACAGCGTGCGGTTGCTTACACACTACACAAACTACAAACAGAAACGTCAGCAGCTGAAAATAAATATACCGATTCTGGAGGGGTTGCCTAAATACAATATATGGACTACTATAAAACACTTGGTATAGACAAAAAGGCCAGTCAGGAGGAGATAAAAAAAGCCTTCCGGAAACTGGCCGTAAAATATCATCCCGACAAAAACTCCGATAATAAAGTTGCTGAAGAAAAGTTTAAGGTCATAAACGAAGCGAACGAAGTTTTAAGCGATCCCGAAAAAAGGAAAAAATATGACGAGTTTGGAGAGAATTGGCAACAGCAGGAAAAAGCGGCCAGTCAAAATGGGCAGCGGTATTATGACGGCAATGCGGCGAGTGGCGGACAAGCTGACTATTCAGAATTTTTTGATCAGTTTTTTGGTGGAAGGAGTAAGGGCCGAAGCGGAAATTTTAATAGCAGCGCAGATTTTAAAGGAGGTGATTACGAAACCGAGATGGAGATCTCGCTGGAAGAAGCTTTTCAGGGGACCAGCAGAATTATTCAGCTGGAAAATGAAAAACTCCGTGTCACCACAAAACCGGGCGCATACACCGATCAGCTATTGCGCATAAAGGGCAAGGGTGCCAGCGGCAGCAGCAAAGCGCACCGGGGCGACCTCATGGTGCGAATCCTGGTCCAGCCACATCCGCAATATGTGCGTAAAGGCGACGACCTGAACCATACGCAAATTGTAGATCTGTATACGGCGGTTTTGGGCGGAGAAATTATTGTGTCCACATTGTCGGGAGCCATCAAAGTAAAAATTATAGAAGGCACACAAAATGGAAAAACAGTGCGTCTTAAAGGCAAGGGAATGCCGCTGTATAGCAAAGTAAAT